>NZ_JACJOZ010000012.1:0-189981 GCF_014695795.1 Phormidium sp. FACHB-592 | reverse complement strand
ACCCGACGAATCGGAGGTATCACGACAATACAATTTGCCTGCGATCGCCTTGAGGATCTTGCGTACCCTCCTTAAAATCGGACCGGGAAAGTTATTCGTATAGATGCCGACTGCGCCGTCCTGATCAACGACGAAGATCAACTCTCCCATCTCTGGGTCTCGGTAAGACAACTGGAAGGGAAACCAGAAGCCATCAACATCACATGTTTCCCGCACTTGATGGAAGTCTAAAGAGCACTGCTGGCTAGTCGGCATCGCAACTAATGCCTCGGTTTCGCCATCAACAGCGCTACCAACCGCAAAGATTTGAAACGCCACCTGCTCCCCGACTTCGATCGGTGTTTTGAACAGGACTCTGTCTTGCCGTCTAGATTCCCGCAGTGCTGTTTGCAGTAACGCCACTTCGCGTGACAATGCCTTCAAGGGTTCGCATACCGTTTCCTGATAACGCTTGAAGCCAAACTGAATTTTGTAGGGTGTTAAGCGCTCTTGGAGACGATACACCACCTCGCGGTATGCCTGGTCTAATGGACCACCCCGCGCCATCAAACCCATTTCTGCTTCACCCAATTTGACTAGCCGTTCTTTAACCAACTCGGTTAAATACTCAGCCAGCATGACGTTATACGTCTCCGTCTCTTCTACAACAATGTTCCGAATCAGGTCGGTCAAAGTTTGCATAAGGAGTTCTTCTTGCGAGAAGATTTCAATCGGATTCATAGTCTGACCTCCGTGATGACGCTGTGGTACCGGGTTTCCTCCAGCAACGCTGTGCCGATGAGCAGACCCACGACGGGACGAATATCGAGGGGTGTGCAGGCACCGACGTGTTGTGCCATGCGGAATAGTTCGTCCTCGATCACCTGTTTAATCTGACTAACTGAGCCGGTGGTTGCTTTTGCTTCCACCATGAAAGTCGTTTTTGTATCAGTTGTTACCAAATCGGGAAAATCATGTAGGGGGCGGGCTAGCCGTCTAGTGCCCTGGTAGAGCCGCTGCGCTAATAGGGCTGAAACACCCTCCCCGATAGCTCCGATGGCACTGGTGCTGGCACAAAGGGCTTTTTTCTGGGGACGATTGTATAGTAAGCGAGGGTACCCAGGAAGCAACCAGTAGCCGTTGGTGTAGGTGAAATAGAAGTGGTGCAATTCCTCCAGCGGACGATACACAACCTGCTCACTGGCGCGGGTAATCATCCACTTGAGGGTGTTGGGATGGATAACTTCAGGCGCGAGGGGTGTATACGCCGTTAAGTGGGGTGCTGCTTCTTTGAGAAACTGTCGCTGCAAGTTAGGGCGCGCACTGGTCATCGTCGCGATCGCCGCTAGATGAGTGGTGAGTTGTAAGGTGCGACGTTCAACGTCAATACGGATGGTCATGATCAGTAGGGCACTGAGTGGCTCTGCCCTCAAGGTCAGTAACCCGTCAGCAGAGGGGACTCACTTACCCTACTGGCAGCAGCAGCGACAGGACAAATAGATCCCGTCACGGTGAGGGGATTTTACCGTTGCGGGGCGTTGGGCACAGGTGCTGTTGCAATTGTGGTGGTATCCGTTCGTATTCCTCCCACAGAAAATGCATTTCTGCCAAGCGTCTGCAATGGATTGGTTCAGGACGACGACGGCTTTTTCCCTGAGAGAACCATTTGGAGACGGTCGAAATACTTGTCCCGGCAATACGCGCGATCATTGACTGGTTAACGCCCCAGCGGGCATAGAAGGCTTGTGGTGTCATGCTGAATTGGCAGTTGCAGTAAAGTTCAAGCAATGCGAGTTCGCGTCTGCCTAGCTCCTGGGGTGTCATGTTGGCTGCTGCTCCATCTCACTAGCAGCCAGTGCAGGAGCAAGGATTTGTAGGTCATCTTCCCATGCTAGGTCTGAGTCAACCCATCCCTGACTGGGAGACTGACGATCTAACAAAACGATATAGCGCCATCCCCAATCCTTCAGATGGTTGGCAGGTGCATATTCCATCCCTGTAATCGTGCCAAAATCCGGCGTAAGCAAGACACGATCGCCTAACTGAAATTTCGGTGGAGGAGCATTGTTGGGAAACCCCTTTGGCAGAGCCGTCAAACGCTTAAGAGGCATATACGCAGCCGCAGTTTAAGTACGAAGGCATGCCTATCTTAGCCGCTACAGCGTTAAGACGCAAGCGCTGTAGCGTCAAAAGGTGTTTTCGCTTAATTGCTATGCCACAATTGTCCCAAACTTGAGCAGTAGGGCACATGGCAAAGGAAACAAGAGAAGTGCGGGGACGGCTCCCCAAAGATTTGAAGATTGCGTTTGAGATTGCCTGTGTGCGCATGGAACTGACACAAGCGACCGCTTTAGAAGAGGCGATTAGGGATTGGTTGGTGAAGAAGGGCTTTCCGACTAGCGATGAAAATGAGGCGTAGAAGGGAGCAGTAGTTTCAGGGCTTGGCAAGCTTGGATGGAGCCAAGGAGCTTACTCTGCTTTTTTGGGAAACTCGCATTTGACGGTAATTTCCATGTTGCAGCCACCTTTGGCGTTGGCAATGTAAGGAATGCCTGCTTCGCTGCTGATATTGACTCCAAATTTGAGGGTCACTTCGCTAACTTCCGCAATCGCTACGTTCTTGAATGCCCTCAACGTGTAGGTGGTATAGGCTCGGATCGTGCCCTCAATCGCTTGAAAGGTCTGTGGTAATTGATTTTGTGGATCAGGGAATATGCCCCCACGCTTAGGATCGTTGGTTTCGATCGGACTTTTTGGAATCACTACATCCGATGCGGGACTGGTGTTTTCGATCGCTTCGATGTAAATTGTGGTGCCGTCTTCAAGGCTAATTGGGGTCAGTTGTCCCATTGCTGTTTTACCGCTACAGTTTGATCGCTACAGTTTAGCCTTGATCGCCATTGTTCCAACGCTTGAGTCGCTGTCCTTTACACTAGCTGGACAATGTTTGCGTAAAGGGTTTCGATCGCGGCATCTCGTATGGGTTACAGTCGAGTGGCATCATCAATTTTGGATATACAACACCAAAGCTTCAGCAATGATACGATCGCGGCTGTAACGGCTGATGTTATTCACGGAACGATTAACTCTAAAGTTGAGAAATACGTTCGGTAGCGACTCACGTCTTTTGTCAGCAAAGGAATTTCCAGGACAGTGGCGTGGGCACCAATATAAAAATCTGGTAGGGGTGAACGACGATCGCCGCTGCGCTGGCGATATTGTAGAAAGGCTTTACCTGCAAGAAAAGCAGTGTTCCAGGGTAGAGGTTCGTACTGAAAAAAGTCTGATGGGAGTGCTGTCTCTAGCGCTTCAACTCCGGCAAAGCCGATGGAAACTTCAGCGTAGATGATGGGATTGATGATGAGGTTCCCACGAGCCACCGATCGCATGACTTGTGTGGATGACCACTCGAACCAGTTGGGGTCTTCGGTTACGATTTCGAGAATCACGTTGCTATCGACTAAAACATCAGTTATTAGCGTGCCGAGTGAGTTGCATGATTGCGTCGGTATTTAGACTGGCTGTCGCTTTTCCTCGTATCAGATCAACTAACGCTTGTCCGCAACCAGGACTATGCTTTTTTTGAAGCTGGAGTGCGTTTCCAATGACTTTTAACTCAATTCCAGTATCCGATAAAAGCCCTACCTATTCTTGAATTTCGGTTGGAATCGCGATTTTGCCATCCTGTGTTACTTCCATTGGTTCTTCTAAAAATATCGAGAGGCTAGTCTTACTGTTTGCTGGTGATGCCGCACATTTGGCGAGCGTATCATTCCTCACTGTCAGCAATTACTTCCTCTCCACGACTACCAAGGGTTGCCAATCACTGTAAAACCTGCCCAATAAACAGGATGATTAAAGTTACTGTTGATCATGGCGAGTTGTGCTTGCCTTAATGCCTCAGCCTTGATGGGTGAACTCTTCAAATTTCGGTAAAACTCACTCATTAGGACTGCTGTTGAGTCGTCGGCAATCACATAAAGACTACCTAATACCGACTTAACCCCAGATTTAATTGCTGACCCAGCTAATCCATATTCTTCTCCCAAACCAGTTTCACAAGCACTTAAAACTAATAGCTCTACCGGAGGACTATACCAATCTATCTGCTCAAATTGACTACTTTTTAAGAATGTCCCCCATAGAGCAATGAACGGCTCCGTCTTATTATTTCCTATCCCGTTTGTTGCAATATGAACAATTTGAAGGTCTTTTTCTCGTGATTTAAGTTTATCTAGAGTAGCTTCTTCATCCATATAAGCCTTACCTTTCCAGACTTTCATTATGTCCGACATTTCACGTTTTACAGCATACAACGGGGAAAAATCTAAATTCTCTTTTGAGATCCCTAATGCCAATACCTTTAAATCTTTTATACTTCTATAATGACTATTTGTTAAAGTGAGTCCAGGCATTACCCCAAGGCTGTAGTTCTCAATTAAATATTTTTGACCATCATGAAAAGCGGCAAATGGTATGTTGCGAAGGCTCTTATCCACTACGAAAACAAAGTTAGTGATACGTTGCCTTTTTAGTTCTGGTTCTAATGGTTTAATCATCCATCGGTACAAAGTTTGAGCAGGAATCAGATGTTCCTCCGAACTAGCTCTATAATTAGCTACTTTGCGACGAAAATCATGAGCAACCTTCAAAACTTCTTCTCGATTAACTGAGTCCAGATTAGTTGGAAATTGACCATCAGCAGAAACCATTAATAATCCTAACCTTTTCTGCCCTTTCTCCGAAGGGAAAAAGCTGATATAAATGACAGCAGGTTTCTGCCCCGTTTGCTGCATAATTCTGGTTGGTGCATCTCCAACACTCTCAACAATTGCTTGTTGTGCGATTTTAAGTTGGTTTTGAGCTTGACTTAAAGTAGTATTTAATTTTTCTAATTCTCCTTTTCGACTAGCGATTTCAAGCCCAGCAGTTTCTAAACTTTTCTGGGCTTGTTTTTGTTCTTCTTTCGCCTGTTCAGCCTTTGATTTTGCAATCTCAAGCTCTTGTATCGCTTGCTGACGTTGTTGCTTTGAAGCCCCTGCCTCTTTTGCAAGATTCGCTAATTTTACGTTGGCTTTCTCAATGTCTTGTTCCGCCGCTTTTACCTTTGTATTTGCAATTTCTAATCTACCCCTCGCCTTTGCTAGAGTTTGTTTTACCTGTTGAGTTTCAGCCTTTGCTGCTTGTTGCCCTATTTTTGCAAGCTGACGTTGCTTTTCTGTACTCTCTAATTTTTCAGAGGCTTTTTCAGCCTCATGCTGGAGCTTTTCAACTTTCTTAATCGAGTCATCAACTGTACGATTTGCTAGTGAAATTCTTTGTTGAGCAACTATCCCTGAAGCGATCGCACCTGAGAGCATTAAGCCCAATGCCACTGCTCCAACTCGAACCCGCTGGTTAGCTTTGCGATTTGCCGCTGCTAAAACTTCTTTGGCTTCTTCCTCAACCACTAACTTTTTCTGAAAATCGCGCTTCTCAAATTCCTGGCTCGCATCCAAAAATCGTCGATCGTCATCCCCCAAACTCTTCCCTTCTGCCCAAATCCGCGCATCCTGCAACGCCTGTCCCCGTAGCAGCCGTGACTCATCCTGATGCTCTGATGCCAGCCAAGCCGCGATCGCGCCTCCGTAGGGTCTCAACTCAGCCAGCGATCGCTCCAGCCAAGCGCGATTAAACACCCTTTCATAAATGCGGTTGTAGACGCGCAGTTTGCCATCTCGCTTTACCACTAAACCTGTCAGCCGCAACTCTACCTGCTCCGGGCTATCATCCGCGGCAATCTCTCCCTGTTGCACAATCTGCTGATATAGCCCCAGCAAGCGCCCGGTGCGTTGTTCACCAGAGAGGAGGAGGCGATCGCGAATCGTCTTCAAGTGCTCCGGTGTATCCTGTGCTTCCCAGTTTTCAGTCACTCTGATGCGTACCAACGCCTCAACCCAAGCTGTCTCTTGTCCCGCAGGTGCTCTATCCTCTGCACCTAACACCAGTTTGCAGACTCTCTGGGTCAAAAATGGCTGTCCACCTGTCCAGTGCAGTACTGCCTGCATTAAAGCCTGCGGATCATCTGCCTTCGCTGCCAAACCCTGCGCCAACGATTGAGACTCGTGATTTTGAAAACCCATCAGCTCGATCGGGCGACCTACATTAAATGGGGTTCGCTGCTTGTCCTGCATCAAATCCGATGGCGTGGTCACTCCCAGAAGGGTAAATGTCAGCCGACCATACGCTGAGTTTTCAGCCCGACGGTTGTAGCACTCCCGTAGCAGCGCGAAAAAGTCATCCAGCTTAAACGGTAAGCTAAGGACACTATCGATCTCATCAATGAAAATGACGATCGGTTGAGGAATCGCTACCAGCAGTATCTCTTCCAAAAACTTGTCTAACCGCCGCACAAACGAGAGCAGCCGATGCTCCTCCCACCACGTATACAGGTCAAACGTCTCGTAGAGATCTAAACTACTGACAATGCTATCAATAACGCTGCTATACCACTGCTCCGGGGTCATATCGGCGGTACCAATGCGGGTCAGGTCGATCGCAGCACACGCCACCCCTTCCGCCTGCAACCGCTGCATCGTCTGCACCTTCAGGCTCGACTTACCCATCTGCCGTGAGTTCAGCACATAGCAAAACTCTCCTGCTTTTAGAGCCGTGTAGAGTTCGTCATCAGACTGTCGCCGCACATAGGTCGGTGCATCAACTGGAAGACTGCCACCCACCTGGTAGTCGTAGGTGGTAGAGGGTAGAGGAGCAATAGGAGATTGATCAGTCATAGCGATCGATCAACTTTTTCTAAGCACAAGCGTTTTACGTTCACAAGCTAAGACTCCTTACTGCCCCAAAATGACCAAACCTTTATTACCCTCTACCGCCGCACCCAAACAACCGTTAGCACCAATACTGCCACGACCAAACTGATGCCCAACACAATTAACGCGACTAGACTCGCCTTCACCAACCGCTGTGACTGCCGCAATTTTGCCGTGACTACGGTTTTTTCGGCAGCTAACGCCCGCTTGTCTTGCTTTTCTAGCTCCAGCGCTTTGAGTATTTTTTGCCGCTCATGCTCCTGACTCGCGAATAAAAACTGATGGTCTTGCTGTGGGAGCGATCGCTCGGCTGCCCAAGCTTTTGCTTCTACTAACGCCTGACCATGCAAGAGTAGTGAATCGTCATAGCCAGCCTCTACCCATGCTTCCATTGTCGATCGATGCGGGCAAATACTGGAAAGGTACTTTTCAATCCAGCGTTGATTAAAGACGGCTGCATAGATTTGATTCGCTACCTGAAGCTGTTGGTTTTCTCGCATAACCAGTCCCGACAGTCGTAGTTCTGTCTGTTCTGCACTATCGTTAACAGCCACCCCCTTCATTCGAAGCACGTCACGATAAAGCTCCAAAAGCCGTGCGAATTTTTTGCTGCTGGTAATCCGATTTTGAATCGTCAGCAAATGCTCTGGCACATCCTGCTGAAGCCAGTTGTCAATCACATAACTTTGTACCAATTGGGCAATCCAATTATTGGCTCGTCCCACAGGAATTTTACCTGCATGGCTCACCACTAAACGGCAGAGCTTTTGGGTCAAAAAAGGTTGACCGCCTGTCCAAAAAAGGATCGAGCCAAGAATTGCAGAAGGATACGGCGCAACATGGGCTAAACCCTGCCACAATGGCTCTGTTTCTGCCAGTTGAAACCCGGTTAATTCAATTTCGCGACCCATATTGAACGGCGATCGCTGCTTGTCTTGCATCAAGTCTGAGGGTGTCATAACGCCTAAAAGCGCAAACGTGAGACGCTGGTACGCTGGCTTTTCGGCGCGACGGTTATAGCACTCCCGAATCAAGGCAAAAAAGTCATCCAGCTTAAATGGCAAGCTGAGGACACTATCAATCTCATCAATGAAAACGACAATCGGCTGGGAAATGCTTGCCAGCAGCACCTCCTCTAGAAACTTGTCAAACCGCCGCACAAACGACAGCAGACGATGCTCTTCCCACCACGTATACAGGTCAAACGTCTCGTACAGTTCTAGACTGCTGACAATGCTATCAATGACGCTGCTGTACCACTGCTCTGGAGTCATATCAGCGGTGCCAATGCGGGTCAGGTCAATCGCAGCACATGCAACCCCTCCTGCCTGTAACCGTTGCATTGCCTGTACCTTGAGGCTAGACTTGCCCATCTGCCGAGAATTGAGGACATAGCAAAACTCTCCCGCCTTCAACGCTTGGTAAAAAGTTTCGTCTGCCTGTCGTTGGACATAAGTCGGCGCATCGGCTGGCAAACTACCACCCACCTGATAGTCATAGCCAGCACCTGACGTAGAATTCATCTACTCATCCTCAGCCGCTCATGAAAGTACTGTCGATATAAATCACAGGACGGCACTACCTCACTGCCCTTAAACAGAACTAAGCCCATACTCGTTAGCTTAAATGCCTCGCTGGTGTTAATGGAAACAGGCTGGTCTACCGCAATTACTTGCTTCATTGCTGCCAGTAGCTTCTCATCTCCCTCCAGGTTCAACAGATGCCGTCGTAGATGCTCCCCATACAGCCCACCTTCCGTTGGGGCAATTTGCAGAAAGTGTTCTAACGATACTTCACCCCGCGCAATTTGATACAGCGCTGCCCGTATCAGGTAGGGATGTCCCCCAACCATGCTCATCAGTCGGACTACTTCTGTTTCTGTCCAGTTCAACCCATGCCGCTGCACCAAGTCCGTTACCTGAGGCTGGGTCAACTGGGGCAACTCAATTGGAACGCCCACATTGAACGGCGATTGGTTGATGTTGAGGGGAATATAGACCTCCTTAGAATGTACGATCACCAAGCGTAAATTCTTCCAGATCGGCTTAATCTTGGCATCTTCATGCCATGCCCGCAGCATTCCAAAAAAGTCCGTGGCGATCGACGGGTACTCAAACACCTGATCGACTTCATCCAGGCACAACGTCACTGGACGCTGGAGTTCTGGCAGCAAGTATCGCTGAAAGTAGTTCGTACATTTATTTTTGGGACTGAACGATCCCTTCCAATAATCCGCCAGTTTATCTTCTAGGTTCAATTCCCCAGCAATACTATTACAAAACCATTGCAAAAACTCATCAAGATTGCTGAGTGCATCGCGATCAACCATTAGAAAATTGAGTGTAGCGATCTGACAACCCTGCTCATTCGCGTGGTTGAGAATGCGTAGCATCAGGGAAGACTTGCCCATTTGCCGGGGTGCCTTGATCCGAATCAGTGCCCCTGGCTTAATGATCGCCTCATAGCAGCGGGCTTCAACGGGGGGACGCTCGACATACAGAGTGGATTCTAGCGGCACTTGCCCTTCTGGTTCATCTAACGCAACAGGTTGAGCGGCAGAAATGTTCATCCCTGAGCGAGTCAGGCGAGTCTGAACTGGTTCTGGCTCGGTCGCAGGAATGGTTACTTCTGGAACATTTGCTATGGGCAGTGATTCCACATCACTTTGCTTTTGCATGACTGGAATCAAGTCTTCTGGTATTCCCTCCAAAGCAATGCGGTTGCGCCCCAATTTGTAGGCAAACTCAATCGACTCCCCAGCCCCTAGTGCATCGTAAAAGCCAACCGCGAAGACCCTGGCAGCCCGGTCGCCCACTGCCTGGTTCATACCCACAACATAGGGAATGTGATGAGCGATCGCGATCGCCTGGACTTCCGAATAACAGGCATTGAGGACGATGCACTCTAACTTGTCAGCGAATAATTCAAACAAGCCTGCCAAAGCTCCAGATCTAACGAGTTGTGCCTGTCCCGCCGCTGTTTCCAAAACCAGTCCACTCTCTCCCATGCCATGCCCAGAGAAGTGGACAATTTGAGGTCTGTGATCCAGCATTGCACGCTGCACGTCCCCAGGAGTTACCGCCCATACCTGCTCAAGCTGAAACTTGTCGCGCTTCTGCGATCGCTGCAATCCTTCATCAATCTCCTTAACCTCCCTGGTCAAATCCAACGGGGTCGAATTTTTGGGATTTGCTGCCAGAAACAGGATTTTCTTTTTCTTTCTTGCTGCACTGCTCATCCAATAACCCCAGGTTGCCGAAATGCCTAGTAGATTCTCATTCCGCTCGTCTAGATATCCTCAGTAGCCTATCTCTACGCAGCAACAAACGGGGGAAATTTACAAATCATTTAATTTTGGCTAAAACCTGTCGTCAGGTTGTTTTGAAGCTAAAGAATGATTGTGTAGTCTTCCAACCACTTCAACCAATGCGGCAATCTTCTACTCTTAGACCATCTTTAATTGTTTGAGCAACTGAATTCGTTCCTGCTGGCTTAACTGACGAATAGTTTCAACCACCTCAGCCATACGATCACCGTGAACTTTAGACACTTCTTCCAGAGGGTTTGACTGAGTAGACCTCTGAAAGAGGTGCGTGTTGATTACATCCTCAATTTCACGCCGTTTCTGTTCGGGTGTGCAGCGTTCATACATCTTTCGCAGGGTCTCGACTGTGTGCCCCATCGCATATGCCAGCGAGCGTAACTGAGCATCCGACAACCCAATCTGAAACGCCCAGGTTGCCCAGATGTAGCGCATCGTATGGGGGCAGGTATGTTTGCCGATGAAGCGGTAAGAAGCCCGACGAAAAATGCCTGCAAAAGACGATGCACTCGCTGGGGTGCCGCGTTTCGCCACAACAAACACGTAGCCCCATGTCCAAAGGGCAGCACTGCGATCGCTCGGCAGGCGGCAAGCATCGCCAGGATTGAACTCCATCCGCCCCTTTGTCAACCATCGCCCTCGCCGCCCCCGCAGACCCGGCTCCCACCAGCCGTAAGCTTGTCGGGTTTTACAATACTCCTCAGTCCAAGAGCCATACAGGTAACGCTGAATATAGTCGTACAGGCAAGTGCCATCCTCAAACTGCCGATTGGCAATCACAATTGACTGGGCACCATGCGTTTTCTTCGTCTTGTATGCCCGAACATCCAAAACCCAAACGCCCTCTGGGTAGACTTTACCTTCATGCACATAGGTAAAGTAGAGATAATTGTCCTGGATCATTCCGTCATAGCGTTTCTCGCGCTGATCGTCAGGCGGAAGCGGCTGGTACAAGCCGTTGGAGGCAAGTCCCTCCGGGCGCTTAACTGGGCAACTCAAAGCGATTCTGAGAGTCCGGTATTCCTCCTGCCGTCGCGCAGGCGCGTAACTCATGAATGCCCATTTCAGGTAGTGCTGATGGCTAGTCGCGATCGCAAACCCTCCCCGTAAATTTCCTCGCTTGCCTCTTGGTCTGCACTCCAGCCGTAGGGGTTCCACAACCTGGTTAAGAACAACAGACAGGGCAGTTTCTTCCGCCGATACATCAGGAAACTTTTTACTCCAATCTGAGACGTATTGCTTATTCCGCTGCCACTCTTGAACCTCACCGCTAACAGTCGTTAAGTGAGCATCAAGGAGGTTGATCAGCGGGATTTGTCGATAGCCACTTTCATCCTCTACCTCCGAGAAGTAGAGGAATTTTGCCAACGCTAAAATCGAACCCAACTTGCCCAATTTGGTTCGTGGGCTTTTCGCCTGAAGCAACTCCCGTTGAAACTTGAAATAATTCCGCAGTAAGGTATCGAGGGCTTCCCGCTTTTTCTTCCAGAGACGCTTCTGCTGAGAGAGGGTTAAAGCCTCAAGCTCCTCCTCAGTCACTTTGGGAATGATCAAGTCAAGGGTGAGTTGATCCTTTGGAATGTTTGGCTTGGCATATTTATTGAGGTAGCCAAAAATCAACCGGATGTTTTCCAGGTACTCTTGGGCAGTGGAAAACTCAACGGGTTTGCCAAAGCGACCGCCCCGATCCGGTTCTGTTAACGTGGCGTAGAACTCATCAAGGTCTGCTTGCAGCGCTGGTGAGGTCTCCTGAATTTTCAGCATGTAATATAGCGGCTTGCCTTGCCGTTCGGTCAGCTTCAGGCTCCATGCTGGTCCGTTACCAAATCTCATGGGTGGGCAGCATTCATCTCGAAAGCGTGCAGCGCGAGTCCCAAACCACCAGGATT
Organism: Phormidium sp. FACHB-592; assembly: GCF_014695795.1. Classification (NCBI taxonomy): domain Bacteria; kingdom Bacillati; phylum Cyanobacteriota; class Cyanophyceae; order Oscillatoriales; family Oscillatoriaceae; genus Phormidium; species Phormidium sp. FACHB-592. Next base: position 177,982 of record NZ_JACJOZ010000012.1, on the reverse strand, counting down.
GATCCTCACACCAGGTAAGGTACTGCTCAATCCGACCACCATAAGTGTTGCGGCTAGCCTGCGATACAGCTTCCTTAATGAATGCGTTCTGTAATGCTTCTCGCACTTTTAGAAGCGTCTCGCCTGGTAGCTTTTTCATGAACTGCTTGGCAGCTTGAACGTCAGCGGCACTCATCTTTCTCCCAGAACTTTTCCGCACATAACCTAATTCAGGCAGAAGGTGGTGAAACAAAGCTGAGTGCAATTCATTGAGAATGCGCTTGCTTTGCTCGGGAGTATGAGTTGCCTCAATTGCCTCCTTAAACAACTCGTAAGTCTCAAAAAAGCTACCAGGATAATCCATAATAAATCACTTCTAATTTTGCTTTCAAGAATCAGGTTAGAGTTAGCTACTATTGAGGAGCTAAACTCTCTTAAACCTTTGATCAATCTTTCACAAAGATATCTGATGCGTTTATTAAACGACCACCCTGGTGGCACAAAGCTAACGTTTTTCGATGCCGCTGAACCAAACTTATATATAAAGGCTGTATGCCTTTAACAAAAGGAGCTTAAAGAATTTTGCATCACGTTTGATCAATAAATAATTTCGTCAATTCTAATAAGTGAAAGGTCTTAAATAAATCCCAAATACTGATTTTTACTGGTTTATTAAGATTGATTTCTAAAACTTTTCACCGCTATCTTTGATAATTTTATAAATTCAGCTTTTATATACTTGCTCAAGTGTTGTGCCTAGTGGGAATGCAGATTGATTAAAGAAGGGCTACGGGGCACTTGCCCTTACTCGTGAACCAAATCATTAACGAGCTTAATTACCCGCCGTCCAATGCGTTCGACTAACTCACTCCGCGAAATTGAGCGATCACGAGCGTACTGGTCTAACCCTGCCACTGCTGTTGGAGTAAGACTAACGGTCACGATCTTTTTCAACTCGTCATACATTTCTGGCTGACCACGCATAGACTTCACCCCTTTTCGGGCTATTTTCCGCTCCCGCTCTTCACGACATCTACGTTTTTTCTTGCGTGTACTGGGTTTAAGGCAGGGGAATTGCGCGATCGAATTCTCCATCTTTGTGGATGCGTTAGCAGCGCATGACTCTTCCCAAGATTGTGTAGTAGCCATATTCGTATGCATCAAGTTTTCCATCAGTTGTTTGCTGCACTTCTTCAGGGTGCTTCATTCACATACATAAAGAAACTTCTGAAAAAGCACTTAGCTCTTACGCCAAACTAACACTGATGTCAATCGGAAAATCGAAGCTCGTAGCGGGTTATATGAAAACTGAATTTGGCGAACTTATTGCAGAATAACAGCGTTTGAGGTAATGCGAAAAAGCTTGACTACATAAACCTGACCATGTTGTTAGTTGAAACATCCTCGCTAACGAACACAGCCCTCGGATCGTTCAGCCCTGTAATTAAGAGCTAGACTCCGACCAGTGTTCGAGGTAAGGGCATAAACCTGACCATGTTGTTAGTTGAAACACCCTCGCTAACGAACACAGCCCTCGGATCGTTCAGCCCTGTAATTAAGAGCTAGACTCCGACCAGTGTTCGAGGTAAGGGCATAAACCTGACCATGTTGTTAGTTGAAACACCCTCGCTAACGAACACAGCCCTCGGATCGTTCAGCCCTGTAATTAAGAGCTAGACTCCGACCAGTGTTCGAGGTAAGGGCATAAACCTGACCATGTTGTTAGTTGAAACACCCTCGCTAACGAACACAGCCCTCGGATCGTTCAGCCCTGTAATTAAGAGCTAGACTCCGACCAGTGTTCGAGGTAAGGGAAAACGTAACTACTTTGTTAGGTGAGACAGGCTGCTAAAACGGATAAAAATATCAATTTTTGATCCTTTCATTTGGGCTAACGCAAACTGTCTGAACAATCGCTGAAAAGACAACCCTATCCCAACAGCCAATGCGGCTTTCCTCAGTTAATACCTAATCCCAACGAGGTCCTGTGCATTATTCATTCTGTGGCAAACGAGTTTTAGCTAATCGCTTAGGTTATAGCCCTCATACTCTTAAGGCTATTAGACGCCGTGGTGATTGGATCGAGAGTATTCACTACGTCAGGCAAAACTCCAGAACCATTCTCTACAACTTAGAGCTTTGTCTGAATTGGGTTGCTAACCAAGCTAACCCAATCGCCCACCAGCGGGCAATTGAATGCTACTTGACCAGCCTGTCAGCAGAAAAGCCTCGAACAAGAGGTCGGCGTTCCCCTGACAACAACTGACATTCCATCGTTGGCTTGTGAAAGTTCGCCAATTTTGCAAATTTCTCTTCCAAATTGCTTTTGTTACAGGGAACTTCATCATGGATGAACAGCACGAAAAAGCGATCGCCGATGCTAACAGTGATTGCGTCCAACTTCGCCAAAAGGGTGTGTTGCAGCCGAATTTCAACTTACCAACTCTGAGACTCAGAAGCAACAAGCGGTCCTCCACTGCCACGAGACAACAACTAACGTTCACTCCGTTGTCCTTTTTAACCTGCATTTGAAGGGCTAAAGATGAGCACTCAAGTATCTACACACCTTACACAAGAGCATATCGCTCATCTGGTTCAAGAAGGTTTCACTCCAGAGCAAATTGGATTGTTGCAACAATGGGGGGTGCGTTCACTTTCACAGGCGGAAGCTGAAAAAATGGGCTTTCGAGTGAAGGGGGTAGACGGCATCGTTCAGGCATCATCAGGGCTTTACTTCCCTTTCAGCAAGGACTTCGGGCAGATCCGCGCTGATCAGCCGCCTATCAATAGCAAGGGTAAGCCTTGCAAATATCTCACGCCTGTAGGGGCAAAGTCTGAAGCTTGGCTACCAGAAAACTGCCAAGTCGTCACGGAAGGACTTAAGGATGCTGCTGCTGGGACGCTGCATGGCAAGATTCCCACAGGTGCGCTGGCAGGGGTAAGCCACTATCGCAAGGCACTTCCAGAAGGGGCAGGCTATACTATCCTGTTTGATGCAGACGGTTGGCACAATCCATCAGTATTTACCAATCTGATTAATGCTGGAGTGTACCTCAAAGGCAAAATTCAGCTAGTGCCAGAGTTGTCCGGTGAACCAAAAGCAGGACTGTGTGAGTATTTTAAAAACCCTACAGCCGACTACAAAGGGCTCATCGACAGTGCCATGACTGTCACTGCGTTTATGTTAGCTCTACCGGATCACTGGTCAGGATTAACAGGGGAGAAAAAAATAGATTGCGTTCGCAAAGCGCTTGTGCTGGCTGCACATCATTTAGACGGGTTTGCGCAGGAACAGCTTATTCAGAAGATTCGGACGGCGACTGGTTTCCCTCTGAAATTTTTAAAAGGTGAACTGTCAAAGGCAAACCGCAAGGTTACGAGAAGGAAAGCTCAGAAAGTAAACTCTGTCCCCAAGCGGGCAGGGTTAATCCCAATTAAGTTTGACAACAACGGTAAGCCCATACTGCCTAGTTCGTCGTTTGTTGCAAATACTTTAGCAGGGCACTATCAACCCGAATTAGCTTGGAATGTTGAGCAACAGGAGTTCTACCACTACGCGGTCGAGTTTGATGGGCTGTGGTCGCATGAACCGCTTGAGTTTGTGCGTGCCATGATTGTGGCGGAATTAAATTCTAGCGGAGCCAGTGATCTCTACAGTTCTGGGTATGTTGCTTCAGTCTGCGACTTGCTTAAGTGGCATTTGGCGGTTAAGCGCTGGAATGAAACGGATGGCTCTAATCTATTGCCATTGCGTAACGGCGTTCTGAACGTTTCAACGGGGAAGCTGCTGAGCCACGGTCCTGGCTACCGCTTCCTCTGGCAATTGCCCTACGCTTACAATCCTTTGGCTACCTGCCAACCGATTCAGGATTGGTTATTAGAGGCACAAGATGGCGATCCGAAACGGGTGCAACTACTCAGAGCCTACCTGAAGGCAATCCTTACTGGACGCACAGACTTCCAGCGCTATCTTGAATGTTTAGGACCCGGTGGGACGGGTAAATCAACCTATACCCGCTTGGCGATTGCGCTGGTTGGACTAGACAACGTCTTTATCACTGGTCTGAGCCACCTGGAAAATAACAAGTTTGAAACGAGTGGTATCTATGGCAAACGGTTGGTTTTAATCACTGACTCGGAGCGCTACGGCGGGCAAGTGACTGTTCTCAAGGCTTTAACGGGGCAGGACCCATTACGCAACGAGCAAAAGGGAAAGCAGCAAGGGCGAGGATTTATACCAAAAGCCTTGGTTTTGATCGCTGCCAACGAAGCCATTCAATCAGCAGACTATACCAGTGGTCTAGAGCGCCGACGCTTAACTATTCCTTTTCTACATCAGGTTTCAGCTAGCCAAAGACGGGACTTGCTCACCATCACAAATACTAGCGTATCAGGGGAGTTTGCAGACTACCTGCCAGGATTGCTGAATTGGGTATTAGCCCTGCCAGATACAGAAATGAAAGAGTTATTGATCAATCCCCTAGTGGTTGTACCCTCACTGGCTCAAGCTAAAGCCGAAAGCCTTCTTGCATCGAACCCGATCGCTCAGTGGCTCGATAATCACGTCATCGTCGCTCCGGGCGCAAAGGCTTACGTGGGGTTGGCAAAGGAACTGCGGGAAACCAGCGGTGAGCCTGGTAACAATCTCAGCCGCAAGTACTACCAAAATAATGATCGATGGCTGTATGCAAACTACATTCAGTTCTGTCATGAGGTTGGCAATAGCTCGGTCGCGCTGAACCGGTTTTCGCTGTTGCTGGATGACCTATTGCGATTGCAACTAAAACTCGCGGTTACTAAAGACCGAGATCGCAACGGCTCTTTCTTTGAAGGCATTGCGATCCGTGACAGCAGAGACGATGTTTCACCCAGACCCATCACAGAAGACTCAAATCATGTCAGCGGGACGGTTGCTGTGAGAGGTTGTGATGAGTCTGTGACGGCTGAAACCCCCGTGGATGTCGGATGTGACGGATGTGATGGATTATTGGCAATCGGTCTAGATCAGACTTGTAATGTTTCACCCAGACCCATCACAGAAGACTCAAATCATGTCAGCGGGACGGTTGCTGTGAGAGGTTGTGATGAGTCTGTGACGGCTGAAACCCCCGTGGATGTCGGATGTGACGGATGTGATGGATTATTGGCAATCGGTCTAGATCAGACTTGTAATGTTTCACCCAGACCCATCACAGAAGACTCAAATCACGTCAGCGGGACGGTTGCTGTGAGAGGTTGTGATGAGTCTGTGACGGCTGAAACCCCCGTGGATGTCGGATGTGACGGATGTGATGGATTATTGGCAATCGGTCTAGATCAGACTTGTAATCCGGAAGAGGAGGAGATAACAACTGTTTCTCTAAATTCTGAACCTAGAGCAAATAAAAGTGATGAGAATCCGTCACATCCATCACAGTCAATATCAACAGGCGTTTCAGCCAACACACAACCTGTCACGGTTGCCACCACCCATCATTTACCGAAGCTGCCTCATGCGCTTTTCGATAGTCGCTGGCGTGATGATAGTGACCCTTTCTGGAATCGCCTAGAAGCAAGTGCTGAGACAAGCACGTTAACTCGCAAAAATCGTGCCTTGCAGATTCGCGCAGCATGGTTAGCTGCTGAGTCAGGCGATGAACTTAAAAGCCTGACTCAGCGATGGGGGCAGGAAGCTAAATTTGTTTGGAATCGGGTGCTAACAATTCCTGAGCAGAATCGTCTCAAAGCGCTTGCTGAGTCAAGACAAATCAATATCAGCGACATTCCCAAAGATGACTGGTCTGCTGAGGAATTGGTAAATATGAAAGCGATGTGGGATTCGGATGAATCTCTTGAAGCTCGACGAGGCTTACTTGAAGTGTTCCCGCTGGCAGTTTTGGAGCGAGCTATTCCAACGCTTGAGCTAAAAGGGGTCTTGAACTGAGGCGCAATGAGCAGCGGATGCTTCAGTAGACCTCAGTAGACGATTTGAGGGCAGCAATGTGAATGTTCTTAAGCTTGGCGATCGCGTCCTGCACATAAATCCCCAGTTCGCTTGGTCTGGCAATAAACCTCTTGCGTGAATCGGTTAAAAGTCGGCAAAAGTAGGTCAAGGAGAATACTCGCCATGACCTATGAGCAGTGCAAAATACTCAAGCCTAGTGCCTTTAAACGCCGATGTGGAGTGCAGCGAGGCACCGTTGAGCAGGTGGCAAACATCCTACGTCCTCATCGAGACCGACGTGGCAAGCGCGGTGGACAACCCAAACTCAGTGTAGAAGACCAAATCCTGGTAGTGCTGGAATACTGGCGAGAATATCGCACTCAGTGCCACATGGGCACGAGTTGGGGCTTGAGCGAGGCAGCGGTGTGTCGGCTGCTTAACAAAGTCGAAACGTTGTTGATGCAGCCTAGCAAGTTTCGCTTGCCAGGTAAAAAGCAGCTTTAGCAGCAGGCTTCTACCTGGGCAGTACTAGCGGTTGATGTGACCGAAAACCCGATTGAGCGTCCTAAAAAACAGCGAGCTTCCTACAGTGGCAAGAAAAAGCGCCATACATTGAAAGCGCAAGTGGTCGTCAACCAAGCCAGTGATCAAATCATTTGCACAGTCTTGGGCAAGGGACGTGTGCATGGCTTTCGCCTGTTCAAGCGCCAGCAGCCTCCGATGTTGCCGCAGCAGTTGTGCCTTGCAGACAAGGGTTATCAGGGTCTGACCAAGCGGCATGACAACAGTTGTACCCCGACGACGAAGTCTCGCAAGACAAAATTGAATCCGTGTGAGCGGCAACACAACCGTCTGCTAGCGCGCTTGCGGGTTGTCGTTGAACATGTCAATCGTCACTTGAAGATTTTTCGCAGCTTGGCTGAACGCTATCGCAACCGCCGCAGACGTTTTGGTTTGCGCTTCAACCTGATTGCCGCGATCCTCAACTTTGAACTTACCAACCCCACATGATTCACGCAAGAGGTCTACTGTCATCACTACACCGCTATACTCATTGTCACTTAACAATTGATGCTTCGGTTTTTCCTTAGCAGTCGGTGCCAGAATAATAGTACTTACTTTTCCCATCTATCAATGTGTGCCTAGCCAGTTCTTGTATAAGACGGAGTGAGGTCCAGCCCAGTCGGGAGACGATCGCTTCTTGGAAGCGAGGGGGAAACGCGAAAAGGCAGAAGTCATAGAGCAAGTTTAAAACTTAACGAGGGCGTAACCATTCTCGTCTTCCGGTTCGGAATCGTAAGGGGGTTACCCTTCCAATACGCTGCTCATCTTCAGCCAGATTAGTTGGCTCAAAGCCCTCAACCTGCATAGGGTCATGGTCGCCATAGCCAGTTATGTACCAGTGCTAAACAATGTGATTTAGCTATTGGCTGAGTCAGTAATAGCTCTAGACTGCGCTAATCAATAGGCTTAATCTCTTGAAGTGCCAGGAAGTCGAGGTAGCGCTTCTCAATCTCTGCCACGCTGGTATCACACCATCGAGCAATAATTGCTATCGGTACCCCTTTGAGAACTTGTGTTGTGATAAAAGTATCGCGGCAACTGTAAGGGGTAGTACGTGGTTGGATAGGATCAACCACTCGGTTCCATGCATTGTTAGAAAAGTTGTTGTAGTTAATCACCTTGCCTTTAGGTGAAGGAAAAACCAGAGCTTCAGGATCAGGCTTATCAGGTCGTACAGATTGCAGTAACTGTTGCAATCGCTTAGAACAAGGGAAATCACGTTTTTTGTTGTTTTTAGAGCCATCAACTCTGGTAGGGATACCTTCAGCCATAGCGATTGATCCAGTAAAGTGAATTTTCTCGCAGTCCTCAGTAACGTTTTTCCACTGTAAGCCAATGGCTTCACTGGGGCGGCAGCCTATAAGAAATAAGCCCTCAACAAACGACGCATAGTGGGCATAACTATGACCTGTGTAGCCCCGCCCGTTCCAGTTGCCCTTGTGATTCCTAAACGCCTTAATAACTTCTTCCCGTTTCTGCTCAGTGAATGCATTGGGCTTTGGGTCTACCTGGTAAACGTATTGAGGCAAATCTTTTGCCATGCCCTCGTAGGGCATAGAGTCGATCAGCTTATGTCTTTTAGCCCATTCACAAGCAGCATTGAGTTGTGTTAATGCCCGCTTTGTCTGAGGCACGGTAGTTATTTTCTCTAAGGCTTTTTTTACCTCTAGAGAATTGAGCAAGGGTATATCTCCTATACGGTCGAAGAGCTTGGTGAAGCTCTTATGATAGCCTTTGGTCGTTATCTTCAAGCTGGATGCCTTGTCCTCAAGGTAAGATGTCCAGATTTCTATCAGCGTCGGGACTTTTTCTATAGGTCTGTCCGGCGCACTGATATTGAGAACGGGTTGAGGTTTGTACTTCTGTAGCGACTGGTCAAAGTTGCCTGAGAGCATATCTAATTCGATTTCCCTGGCTCTCATTTCTGCCAACTTTCGATGCTGAGGAGTGTCATCAAACCCCAAAGAGAGGTAATGGCGCTTTTTAGCGAAAGTAAAGGCTAGCTGCAAGCGACCGTTAGAGTTCTTGATTTGAACAGTTCCTTTGGAAGCCTTACGCTGGTAGGGTTTCAGACTCATACGCGGTTGAACTTTTGAGCTATTGTTCTACCACAGTCTTACCCCAATCAAGTGCCGAAACCACTCAAAAAATACCCAAACTCTAGAACATATGAACCAAAGCATCAAAATCAACAAAAACTCGAAATCCCCCGAAACACAGTGTTTTCGGAGGATTTTTTTCAAAGCGGGCGGCGGGAATCGAACCCGCATTATTAGCTTGGAAGGCTAAAGTTTTACCACTAAACTACGCCCGCAAAAGCAATATGCTCGAAGCATTTACAACGGTAACATATTTTCAAGGGAAACACCCAATTGAAGTAGTCATTTGAAGAACCATTTAAGCGATCGCTCAATTCAAGTTCATAGTTCTGTCTAAGGTAGGGTTACCTCTGCATCAACGGTTAAGTTTGACTGTAGAGGTGTCAACAGCTTGCCGTTGGAGTTATCTTGAGCGGGCTTAAACTGCCATTGACTAAAGATCTGTTCGGCAAGGTACTTCAGGGTCTCCGAGTCGATCGAACTACTTGAAGAGCGTAGCGACGTTTTGCTCACATCAAGCATCAACCCGTTGTTATCAATGACGAGAGTAGCTTCTAGACGAATCGTTTGCCCAGCAAGTGTTGACGGGTAGCTGATCGAGATATTTTTCTGAAGGTCGATCGGCTGTGCTAGTTGCTCTGGAATATCCACAAGCGGTGGACGGGGATTAGAGACTGTAACTGCAACGCTTGCCCCTTGTGGCAACTGGGTTATTCGTTGACCCTCCACAGGCTGCTCTGATGCTGCTGGTGGTAGCGTGTTGTTAGACGGATTGGGGTCAGAACCTGGCACTGCCCCTTGAGGTGTATTGGTCGTTGGTGGGGGGGGCTCTTGCGAAGGGAGGGCTTGATTTGGTGGGTTTGACTGAGGTGGAGTAGGGGTCGTTGGAGCGTTACGTGGCTGCGGCACTGGAGGTGCAATTGGCTCAGGCTGTGGTTGCTGAATGGGCGCACGTACCCGATTCCGTCTTGCTATCTGGGGTACGAATGGCTGCTCTACTGGTGGAGGAACGAAATCTGATGACTGCGGCAGTGCAGGCGGTTGTGCTTGTGTAGTGGAGGGGGTGCTAGCCGAAGGCGTGACAGGACGAGCCGCGATTGTCGGGTTGGGTGCCTCCGCTCGTTGGACCACCGTATTCGGATCAACAAACTCAACTGCAATTGGTTTTAGATCTAACTGCACCTTTGCAGTCTGAGTAGCTGCAAGACTAGCAAGGATGAACAGCACCAGATGGATGAGCACAGATCCTAGCGCTAGCGACAGCCATAGAGTTGGAGGGTCTGCGGAGCGCCGCACTTCGGTGAGTGAGTGTTGGTCAGCAGGATTGGTCATCACGCCATGCTAAAAAGCCAATTGATCGCTGCTCAAGCTGGAGACTGCAAGATACAACAGGATCACTCATGATCCTAGCTCACTGCTGACCGTGCGAAAGCAACAGGCTGCAATTGTGCCGACCTTAGCTAGGGAGTGAGCCTTGCCATCATGTTGATTCATAAAGCTGTAGTGAAAAAACTGGCGATCGCAGGCATCTATTAGGAATAATTAGCCTAAAGATTAAAAACGTCGCGAGACTGTTTAAGGCGCTGCACGCCTCGGACGATCGCAGCGTCATGACATTGCTGTGTCAAGTTTAGCCATACTAAAAAGAGGGGTTTAGTGATGACGCAAATTGCTATCTGGAGAATCCAGGCGTTTATGCGTCTGGATTCGTTAATGAGCAAGCTGCAAGGAAGTGCTAGCAAGACTGATGAGCTAGCAGATAGCTTAGTGCGCGCTTTGAGTAGTTTGCCGTCCCGCCCTGCCGATAAGCCTCCGTATCTCAGTTTGTTTTCAGTTGCAGATATCAAAGCGGGTCGCAAAGCAGCAGCGAATCGGTTGCAAGAGCTGTCTAGCAAGCTGCAAGGAGACGTGAATGAGCAAGATGAACTGGTAGATGATCTGCTGCGATCGCTTAGCAATTTACCCGACCGCCCGTCTGACAAGCAGCCTTATGCATCGCTGTTTCCTCCCAGTACAATGCGGCTGCTTACGGCACAGCAGTTTTTAGCGATCGCCCCCGAAGCCAGCACCAGCAGGATAAATGCTCTTGCGCCCCACTTAAACCGCACAATGGTCGAGTTTGATGTATCTACACCACTGCGGCAGGCACACTTTCTAGCGCAAATTGCTCACGAGTCCGATCGTTTCAACGCGCTCGAAGAGTATGCCTCTGGTGAAGATTATGAGTGGCGTGACGATCTAGGCAATATCCATAGTGGTGATGGTGTGCGCTTCAAAGGCAGAGGGCTAATTCAGGTAACAGGTCGCACAAACTATGGGTTGTGTGGGAAGGCGTTGGGTGTCGATTTAATCAACAATCCTACAAAATTAGCATCCCCTGATCTAGCAAGCCGTAGCGCTGGCTGGTTTTGGGCAAGCAATCAGCTGAATGGTGATGCGGACCATGACGACGTGAGAACTGTTACCAGAGTTATCAATGGCGGCTATAACGGGCTGGACGATCGCATACAGCTTCTCAAAGCCGCAAAACGTGTTCTTAAAGTGTGAGCGTCTCAAAAGTTTGAGCGGTTCAAACGTGCGTTCCAAACGTTAGACGAATCTGGTAAAGCAGTTTCAAGCGTGCGTTTCTAGCAGGTGCGCGACTCTGCTAGAAACGCTGTGCTTAGAAACACTGGGCTTAGAACGCGATCGTTGGCACTACAAAGTTTCCAGGCTTGCTGGTAGTAGGCTTCGGTAAGTTTGATGCAGACGAGGGCTGAGTAACAGACGGCTGCTTAACCGGAGGCTGAACTACAGGCGCAACAGGCACAGGTGGCTGTACTGCTTGACTAGGGGCAGTTTGAATCGGCTGAGCAGCCGCAGCAGGTAACGGTACACGAATCGGTCTACCTGTGAGGGGCGATCGAGTCGGTAGAGCAGGCGGTCTAACGGTAGGCTCTGGTGCTCTGTTCCCAGACACTGGAATCGTTATTGGAATCGTGACTGGAATCGTTGCCGATGGGGTTGTTACTGGCAGCGGACGAACGGGAGTCGGGCGAGAACCTGTTGCAATAGTTGGCTCTGGCAGCGGCACAGCAATAGGCACCGACGGGCTAGCAGGTTGGGATACGGAGGGAGCTACACCTGGCGCAAACACAATCTCAGGGCGAACAGGAGTCGGGCGAGACGCGATTGGCACGATTGGCTGTGTTGCTGGCAAGGGGCGTGTTGCTGGAAGCGGCGTTGGAGCAGCGGCGATCGCGCTATTCAACGGCTGGTCATTGGTCAGGTAAAAGTGACCCAACTGCTTGTTGTTGTAGACTCGGCGCGTGATTCGCCAGCCGGGATTGAGGTTGAGTTTCGCAAAACCATTGGTCACGCCGCCTGCCCGACCAATGGGGATTTCAGTGGCATTGCGAGCGACCGACGGCACACCGACTAACAGCAAATCACCATCGCGCCTTACCACACGCAGACTGTATTGCAGTCCCAAATCCTGGTCGCCCATCCGAATTGAATAGCCATTAGCATCAGTGCTGCGTCCGCAAATGCCTGTAAAGTCAAAGCTGGTCAATAACGGGTCGATCGTGGTTGGGCTGCTGCCACTCTCACTCCAACAGGCACGACGGTTCGATACTTGCTCAACAATCACCAATTGATGGGCATTGTTGCCATATGGTGAAGCGACCAAAAGCAGTTTGTTGGGATCTAAATCTACCTTACTAAAAAGAGCAGCAGCAGCAGGTTTGATAGCAGTCAGGGAACTTAAAGCCAGGGTTGCCAAAGCAACCATTTTGAGTCGAGTCATCATGTCTGTTTGCCCAGGGATGAAGGTAGTTACTGCTTCCCTGTCCGCAGGAAGGGGTAACTGTTCCGGACAAACCAAAACAGCACTGTGTCAATTTTTCGACTGGCGTACAAAAAGATGACAAATCCTTACAGAGCAATGGTTTTCGGGAACTCTTGCATACTTTTGTGGTCAATCAAGCATTTCGACAAAGCGATGTTTGTGCCCAACCAATACCCCTTGGAGTGAGCCAGCGTTTACCCCTTCAATAGACGCTTTAATAGACGTTGATCGATCGCCGTGCTTTTGAACATTGGATGACTTGTTGTTAAACGTTTTATCCTTAAGCCTGAAGCTCTCATCCTTTAGCCCTCATCCTTTCATCCCGCCCCTGTTATGTCGTCTGATCCAGTGTCTGTTGTCGTTGTTGGTGGTGGTGCGGCTGGCTTTTTTGGAGCGATCGCCTGTGCTAGCCAGCATCCCCATAGCCGAGTCACGCTACTGGAGGCGGCACGTCAACCCCTTACTAAGGTGCGTATTTCCGGCGGCGGACGCTGCAATGTGACGCATGCCTGCTTTGATCCGGCACTTTTGGTACAGCATTATCCCAGAGGCGGCAAAGCGCTGCGGAGTCCCTTCAGCCGCTTTCAGGCGCGGGATACGGTGGAATGGTTTGAGTCACATGGTGTCACGCTGAAAACTGAGGCAGATGGACGTATGTTTCCCATCACCGACGACTCAGCAACGATCGTCACCTGCCTGATGCAGACGGCGAAAGCAATGGGTGTAAAACTTTGGCAGGGAGCCGCTGTAAAAGATGTTTCTCGGCAGGAGCATGGCTTTGCTGTGACGGTGAAAGCGGGTGAAATGCTCACGTGCGATCGTCTCCTGCTTGCTACTGGCAGCAGCCCCCAGGGTTTTGCGATCGCTCGTGCGTTTGGTCACGCGATCGAACCACCCGTGCCGTCTTTGTTTACCTTCAATATTGCTGATCCACGCTTACATGATCTGGCAGGCGTATCGGTGCCAATGGCGCATTTACGGCTGCAAACAGGCGAGAAAAGCTCTTTAGAGCAAACGGGACCGCTGCTGATTACCCATTGGGGTTTAAGTGGTCCGGCGGTACTGAAACTGTCTGCCTGGGGAGCTAGGGCGCTGCATGATAGCCGTTATCAAGCGACCCTACTGGTAAACTGGTTGCCGCAGTCTAACCCAGAGGCATTGCGTCAACAGCTTTTAGCCGTGAAGTCGCAGCTACCGAAGCGGGCGATCGTCACCAGTTGCCCTGTACTGATACCTCGCCGCTTGTGGGAACGGTTGACTAGCTATGTTGGTATCGCTGCCGAAACGCGCTGGGCAGACCTATCAAACAAAACGCTGAACTTATTGATTCAGGAACTGACCCGTGGACAATATACGATCAGCGGCAAAGGAACGTTTAAAGAAGAATTTGTCACCTGTGGCGGTGTTCGCTTGAAGGAAGTCGATTTCAAAACGATGGAGAGCCGTTGCTGCCCCGGACTCCACTTTGCAGGCGAGATTCTAGATATCGACGGTGTAACGGGCGGCTTCAACTTTCAGAGCGCCTGGACGACTGGTTGGATTGCGGGTCAGGCAATGGGAGCGCTAAATCCTTAAATTAAACACCTGCACTAAGCCCGTCAGGATGAGATAGATTGCCACGATCAAATTGAGCAGGCGAGGAATTGCCAGAATCAGGATGCCTGCTAAAAGGGCAACAATGCCACTAAGCCGAAAGTTGACTTGAATGTCAGCCGCTTGCTGGGCAAGGAAGAGGTAGTCCAACACAGCATTTGCCTCTCAGTAAAGGTTTAAGTACAAAGATGCTTCCACAGTACTCTAAGCATCTCGTATCAGGATGTATCTCAGGAGGCAAAGGGCGATCGTCCTTAAAGCACCAACAGCATTGCTTGAACGCCATTGCCAGTCGCCTCTGTATGAGCGTCATTCATCAGCTTTTATCGAGAAGTGTAAAGTCTCTTGTGTGATAGGCAAGAAAATCTAAAGTTATTTGAACCAAATCCTGATCAAGCTGGTCTAACTATGTGGGTTCCAACACTAAAGGACTCTAAGCTGCTTGCGGCGTGAGAATTACAAACAGACATCTGCACAAGATCACTCAATTTGCAGACTGCCTTGATCCCAAAAATCTTTACAATTCGACATAATGTCGCTACACAGCTTACTTCTGTTCATCCGCTGCACATAGTACAAAAGGCTCATGATTTCAGTAATTTCGTCCTCTGTCCCCTTCGCACCTAAAGCAGTGTTGTTACACAAGGCAAAGCCAACCTCGATCGCTCGGTGGGCAGTGGTAGTAGGAGCGGCACTTGCTGTTTCGGGCTGTGGTCTGCTGCCAAAGGGCGACAATGCTGATGCTCAAACACGCCCGTCCGGTAATGCTCAAGGTCAAAGGACAGCGGCAGTTGATGTGGCGATCGCGGCAACGGCTCCTCTAGAAGCAGCAAGAGAGTATACAGGCACTACCCAACCCTTGCAGGAAGTAGCGATTCGCGCTCAGGCAGAAGGGCAACTCCAGGCATTGAATGTCGATGTGGGCGATCGCGTCCAGCGAGGACAAACTTTGGCACGGATTGATGACTCCATTCTGACAGCTGCAACCGCCGAAGCAGAAGCCGAACTGGCATCCCGCCGGACAGAAATTAGCCAGCTTCAAACTCAAGTCAGCGATGCCCAGACGCAGGTGGAGCAGGCACGGCTGCAACTTCAGCAAGCAGAGTCAGATGCGGCTCGTTACCAACGTCTCGCCAGAGATGGTGCTGTCACGCAGCAGCAGGCAGAACAATCGCGCACACAGGCGAGAACAGCAGCGCAGGTCTTGCGATCGAGCCAGGAACGGGTGCGAAACCAGCAACAGGCGATCGCAGCGGCACAGGGTCGGGTTGTGGCGCAGCAGGCAGTCGTTGCCCAGCAGCAAGAGCGGCGATCGTATGCCGTGCTGACCGCGCCCATTAGTGGGGCAGTGCTAATGCGATCGACCGAGGCAGGCAATGTCGTACAAGTTGGCAATGAACTGCTGCGGCTAGGTGACTTCAGCCAAGCAAAGGTGACAGTGCAGGTTTCGGAACTCGACCTGACTAATGTTCGGTTGGGTGGTGCAGCAAACGTGCGGTTAGATGCTTTCCCCAATGAACGGTTTGCCGGTAGGGTGACGCGAGTATCGCCAGCCGCTAACCCCACCTCTCGTCTAGTGCCTGTTGAAGTAACCATTCCCAACCCAGCAGGTAAAGTAGGCAGCGGGTTGCTAGCACGGGTGAGCTTTATGCAAACAACGACCGATCGCATTGTTGTACCACTGGCTGCCGTGCAGGACGATCGAGCTAGAGGTCAACAATCCAGCCAGAAACCTGAGTCGACTGATCGACAAGCGAATCAGCAGCCTAGACAGCGAGGGTCAAACGCAGGAGCCGCTACCTCTAGACAGCCAGAGAACGGTAACGCAAAGCCCAAGCAAACGAAAGGCACCCTGTTTGTCGTGGCAGGCGAGGGCGAACAGGCGAAAGTTGCCGCGCGATCGGTCACCTTAGGCGAACAGCTAGACGGTAAAGTCCAAATTCTTGCGGGACTGAAACCGGGAGATCGCTTTGTTGCACGCACCAGTAAGCCCCTCAAAGATGGTGACTCAGTGCGCTTGAGCATCCTGTCAGCAAAGTAACGTCTAACGAGACTCGTCTGAGTGCAGCGACGTAGAGATCCTCAATTTCTTTGTTCGGTCTGGCTAGCTAGCTGCACTTAAGACAGAAGGCGGGAATCTGACAGAATCCTGACCTCTGCATCCCTTTGCCTCCTCTAACTGCCTACACCTGCTCCTTCACCATCCCTAGCCCTCATGCAAGCTCCTTCCTCGTCTGGCTTTAGCCTCAGTACGCTCTCAATTCGGCAGCATATTGGTACCTTAATGCTGACGCTAACCGTTATTGTCGTTGGCATCTTTTTCATTACTCAACTGCCGGTTGATTTACTGCCTTCCATTACCTATCCCCGTATTGGGGTGCGTCTGGTGGCACCAGGCATCTCCCCAGAGGTGGCGATCGACGAGATCACCCGACCGCTTGAAGAGGCGCTGTCAACTACTGATGGAGTAGTGCAAATCTATTCGCAAACGCGAGAAGGGCAGGTCAACCTGGATCTGTACTTCAAACCTGGTAGCAATGTGGATCAAGCGCTCAATGATACAACGGCAGCGTTTAACCGCAGTCGGGGTCAGCTACCCGACACGATCGAAGATCCGCGTCTTTTCAAAGCTGATCCCTCTCAGTTGCCAGTTTACGAAATGGCGCTTACGTCGCCATCATTGCGCGATGTCGATTTGCGCGTATTTGCTGATGAAGAACTGTCGCGTGAATTGGGTGTTGTCGCAGGCGTTGCCTCGGCAGATGTTTTGGGCGGTGTCGTGGAAGAAGTGCAGGTCAACATTGACCTAAATCGCCTGCAAGCGCTAGGCATTGGCTTGACCGATGTGTTAGATGAACTGGAGCAGCGCAACCAGGATATTTCTGGTGGACGCATCTTGGGCGAAAACGCGGAACCTTTGACGCGAGCAGTCGGACGTTTTCAGAATGCGGCTGAGATTCGAGATTTGTCGTTTGCAGCAGGTGGGCAGCAGTCAGGTGGTAGCAGCCAGCAGACAGGTAGCAGTCAGCAATCAGGAGGTAGCGGTCAGCAGTCAGCGGCCAGCAGTCAGCCATCAAATTCAACTCAAAACTTAACGACTTCAACCCAAAACTCTTCTTCCCCTGCTCAACGTGTGTATTTGAGAGATTTTGCAGAAGTAATTGACGGCACTGAAGAGGAGCGGGTGCTGGTCAATCTCAATCGGCAAAAAGCGATCAAAATTAGCGTGCAAAAACAGCCAGATGCTAATACGGTGTCGGTAGTGGATGCAGTGAAGCAACGGCTGGAAGAGTTACGACAGTCGGGGTTAATTCCAGCCGACATGATTATCACACCTACATTGGATGAATCAAAGTTCATTCGCAACTCGCTGGCAGATGTGATTAATTCAGGGCTTTCTGGTGCATTGTTGGCGGCGATCGCCGTTTTCATCTTTCTAGGGTCGCTCCGGCAGACGTTCATTATTGCGCTAACGATTCCGCTCTGTACGCTGGCGGCAGCGATCGTCATGAAGCTTTGCGGCTTCTCGCTCAACATTTTTAGCCTGGGTGGGTTGGCAATTAGTGTCGGGCAAGCAATTGACACCTCCGTTGTAATTCTTGAAAACATCAGTAAACGGGTGGAACCACTCAAACTGGATGGACTCGATCGCCACAACGGCAACGGTCATCACAATGGCAACGGGCATCACAACGGGAACGGGAATGGACACGGAAATGGAAGTGGACGGCGCGATCGTGCCCGTGTCCTGATCACAGCCGTTGAAGAAAGCAGCCGCGAAGTCGAATCGTCGCTTGTGGCTTCGACAGCTGCAAACCTGGTGTCGGTCTTGCCCTTTATCCTTGTGGGTGGCTTCATCTCGCTGCTGTTCAACGAACTTATTCTCACGATTTGCTTTGCTGTTGCCGCTTCACTCGTCGTGGCGATTACCGTTGTGCCCATGCTCTCGGCGCGTCTCTTTGCCATTGAGTGGTCGAGTGGATTGAATCGGCTGTGGCTGCTAAGGGCGTTTAACCAACGGTTGGATGGTCTCACCCGTTCCTACGGCAATACATTGGCGAAGATTATTCGTCGTCGGGCGATCGTCATTATTACAGCATTCATTGTTCTAGGAGGCAGCGGTGTTGTGATGGCGGGTCAGATTCCGCAAGAGATTCTGCCCCGCATTAGCACCGGACAGGCAAATGTCAACGTTCAATTTCCACCCGGCACCTCGCTAGAAACCAATCGGCGCGTGATGGCAGCGGTAGACGATGTGCTGCTAAAACAACCAGAAACAGAGTATGTCTTCACCACCGCAGGGGGTTCGCTGTTTGGCAACTCCGTCTCGGCAAATCCATCACGTAGTACAGGCAACGTAACGCTCAAAGAGGGGAGCAACGTGGAGGAGTTTACCGAACGGGTAACGCGAGAAATGAATCAGCTTAATCTGGCAGGTGTGCGGGTACGGGTTTCGGCAGGTTCTGTCCGTGGTTTGACGTTGAACAACTCACCTTTACGGGGTGCTGAAGTGGATGTCGTGCTGCAAGGAGAAGACGCGAATGTGCTGCGGCAGGCAGGGCGCCAGGTGCTGTCAGCGTTAGATGAACAAGTGAAGCTATCAGCGTTTCGTCCCGATGCGGACGATCGCCAGCCCGAAGTGCAAATTCGTCCCGACTGGGAACGCGCCAATGCTCTTGGTTTAACGACTCAGGAGATCGGCAACACGATTCAAACGGCGATCGAAGGTTCTGTGCCCACCCAACTTCAGCGGAGTGAGCGCCTGGTTGATGTGCGAGTGCAGTTGAATCAGGACTTGCTCACACGACCCTCCCAGTTAGCGCAACTTCCGTTATTTGTTGATAACAATGCTCTGGTGAGACTAAGCGACGTTGCCAAGATTGAAGAAGGGCAAGCTCCGGGTGAGATCCAACGCATCAACCAGCGTAGTGTTTTTCTGATTGCAGGCAACCTAAACAAAGGAGTTAGTTTGGGCGCGGCGCTAGAGGAAGTGCAGCAGATTGTCTCGAAACTGGACTTACCCGATGGCGTGACGGTGCTACCGAGCTATGCCGGACAAACCAATAAAGAACTCCAGAGTGCGCTGGTAGTGCTAGGCGGACTTGCTGCCTTTCTGGTCTTCGTCGTTATGGCGGTGCAGTACAACTCTGTAATCGATCCGCTCGTCATTATTTTGACGGTGCCGTTGGCGCTGGCGGGCGGCATTTTGGGTCTGTTTGTGACGCAAACCGCGATCGGTATTACCGTTGTGGTTGGTGCCGTACTGCTTGTCGGGATTGTGGTCAACAACGCCATCATCATGGTGGAAACGGCAAACCAGATTCGTGAGGAAGAGGGACTTAATCGCGCCACTGCCATTCTGAAAGCTGCTCCCCAACGCCTGCGTCCGATCCTTATGACTACGATCACGACCGTTTTAGGACTGTTTCCCCTGGCGTTGGGTATTGGCGAAGGATCAGAGTTCTTGCAGCCGCTGGGTGTGGTTGTCTTCTCCGGTCTAACGCTGGCAACCATGCTGACACTGTTTATCATCCCTTGCTTCTATGTCCTGCTGCACGACATCTTTAGGCGGGATATGGGACTTGGGCAGTTGGTGACACGGACGCGATCGCTGGTGCTGTCAGGACGAAAGTAATCGTTGCGGCAATGCAATAACGACAACCTGCGTCTAAGCGAGCCGTCAGCCACGGCTCAACTCACCTCTTAGGGGTAAGGCTCGATCGTGAAACTGCTTAACCACAAGTAATAGCTGTGCCTGTTAAGAGGAAGTTAACCTCGCCTTACGACAGAGGGCACTTTAAAGCACAATCGTTAACATATGTTCATAAGCATAAAAACTTGTAGTCAACCAGCCTTGAAGTCACCTTCAAAAGAGGCAGTGTTGTCACAAAGTCGGCAGCTTAATCTTCCGTTGCCGCTTTGTCTTTCAATCTAATTCCCAGCGATCGATTTCCTGAAATCACTCTTTTAGGAAGCGGTTCGCATGGAAGTTATTGTGCAAAAAGTTGAATGCTTACCAGCTAAACAGAAGCTTAATATCATGGTTAATAGTAGCAGCTTTGATCTAGTAGACAATCATCCGTTTACAGAGATTTACCATCTATTTGACCGCTTTAGAAACGGCGTTTGGTTGGTTGGTATTCCATCCTGGCTTTTTGGCGCATTCGATCGGGTTACGGCTGCGTTTGCGGATGGCTATGTTTCTGCCATTGAGTTTATCCACTTTGTCACTGCTATCTTATTCCTCCTGGGTTGGTTGTACTTAAGACCCAAACCAGATGCTGGTTTTGAAGCAACTCTGCTCCAACAATATCCTTTAACTGGTTTAGAAAAGACCTATTTAGAAACAGCGCAGTCGCGGATGGCTGAACTGCAAGATCAGCACATGATTCATCAGGAATATGTGTTGCCCTTCTCCTATGTTTGCCAGATTTACCATTTGCTCAACCTGAAACATCTAGAAAGCGTTCACAGTTTTAGCCTTAACAATTTACGTGTAATCCAAGTCAATCAGATGCAGCCTACTGACATTGGTGGCAGCATCAAATTCCAAACTACGTTGGATTCTCCCTTTAATGCCTTGAGAGTATGGCGGCAGCCTGTGGTCGAAGTAGATTTGACGCTCCATACACCTTTCACAGTTGAGCTAAGTATTCCTGTGTATAGCGGGAAGCGTATGACTGTGATGTTCAATGCCATTCCACTAAACCAAACGCAGCATAAGCTGTTTATTGACATCTACAGCGATCTGAAGTGGTATAAACCACTGCTGCAACTGTTGCTTCATGCTGCCTCTTGTTTAACCCTTTTTGAAGATCTTCCTTATTTGCAAAAATTGGCAAACCGAAAGATTCATCGTCTGGTACAGCTAGACCGCATTCCAAACAGTGAAACCATGTGGCTTTTTAAGCGGTTTGCTGCTCTTTATGGTTCGACGATCGCCCCGACTCAAGTGATCGAACCAGCCGAGCAGCATTGATTAGCGTGCAAGGCTGCTAATGCGAAACCGTTGTGCTGCTTTTACTTTTTGAGCATAGAAGGAAGCCGCCTGTTCACCCCGACTGCACTCCTGAGCAAAGGTAATCAGGTGATGCGCCACTAGCCCAATGTGGATCAGATTTTCAATTTTGCCTGTTTTAAACTTGGGTCCCGCCATATTCCAGAATGTTTTGCGGTAGTTGCTAAGTACGCCAATCCGCAGAATGAGATTTGCCATAATCCACAGTCCTGTGCGGATATTCTTTTTGGATAAGCGGGCTGGACTTAAAGGAGGCTTAATGCGGTTAGCAAAGGTGTGTTCTACGTTGTATGCAAACCGTTGGTAGAGAAAGTCGGGGTCGTAAGCGGTTGTAATGCAGCGTCGCCACATCTCTACTACCTCGTTATAGGGCATAAGAAACTCTACGTTTGACTCCCGCTGTTCATCAAAGTTAAGCCGTCCTTCCTCCTCTAACCTGCGCCATAAGGGAGTACGTGGTAACGCATGCAGCAGATTGATGGTCAGCATAGGGATATTGGACAGGCGAATGAATTCTAGAATGCGATCGCCCGTATCTGGCGTATCTGTATCCAGCCCAATGATGATGCCTGATACAACTTCCATCCCATAGCTGTTGAGAGTTTTGATTGCTTCCAGAATGGACATCCCGCCCATTAGGTTTTGCTGCTTCGAGATGGACTTCAGCGCATCCGTCTCGGGCGTTTCAATGCCGCAGAAGACTGTGCAGAAGTAGGCTTCGCGCATCATTGCCAGCAGTTCTTTGTTCTGCGCCAGGTTCAGCGTCGCTTCGCAGGCAAACTGAATGGGGTAGCCGTTGCGCTTTTGCCAGTCGATCAAATGTGGCAGTAGCTTGAGGGCGGCACGGCGGTCGCCCACAAAGTTATCATCCACAAAATACACAGCTCTCAGCCCACCTGAAGCCAGCATTGCGTCCAGTTCTGCCACAATCTGTTCTGGCTCTTTGAGCCGAGGATTGCGCCCATACAGCTCAGGAATGTCGCAAAACTCGCAGCGGTAGGGGCACCCGCTAGAATACTGCACGTTGCCGATGAAATATTTATCCAGGTTGACCAGGTGATAGGCAGGAATGGGAAACTCGTTGAGCGGCAGTCGCTCGGTGGTTTCAAAGCGGATTTGCTGAGGCGGGCGATCGCGATGCAAGTCCATATACTCAATCATGCGATTGGTCGCATCGCCCAATTCTCCAATGTGCAGCAGGTCAAAATCAGGATAGTAGTCTGGACAGCCCGAAACCGAAGGACCACCGATCGCGGTTAGCTTGCCATAGCGGTGTGCCATCTCGTTGATCTGATTGATCTGCGATCGTTGAATGTGCATCCCGCTCACAATCACGGCATCTGCCCAGCGATAATCAGCCGGTTTCGCAGACCGGATATTTTCGTCAACAAACCGAACGTCCCATTCTTGGGGCAAGTAGGCTGCTACCACCAAAATGCCCTGTGGCGGCATAAACGCTTTCACACGACCCAGTAACGGATAGGCATTGTTGAACGTCCCAAAAGAAGGGCTGTACTTGGGAAACACGCAAAGAATGCGGCGCTGATTCTGGGGAACATAGCGTGGCTTTCCAGGCACACTTTCAGGAACGGGTTGCTCGAAATCCTTGAGTACAGCAGTCATCAGGCATCCTCACCAGTTTTCACCTTGATGATCACTGTAAAGATGATGATAGAAAATTTCAAGGGTTGAGGGGCGAGAAAGTCGTCTATTTGGAGGTTTGTGCCCTACCAAGCAATGTACGCGATCGCTCCATGTGGTTTGAAACGTGAAGGCAAACAGAACAACGAAAGCTAGTTTTGCGAAGACATGGCACTGTCTTAGCGCAACTATGCCGGAAGTAATCGCCCTTACACCTTATAAGGACTACAGGTGATGCCATGCACGAACGAGTGCGTGATCGTGCTTCTACGTTCGTCGTACGTTCATGCAGCACCAGTCCTGACGTTTCCAGAGAGCTGCGACCACCCAGCCATTTTCTTCGAGGGTATCAGCAACAGGTTTTGCTTGATCAAGCAGAATGCCGCTAAAGATGCCCCAGGTATGTGGATGGACGATCGCAGTCATTTGCGGAATCAGGTCGATAATCACTTCGGCAAGAATATTGCAGACAATACCGTCTACAGGTGCGTTAATAAGCTCGGCAACGCGATCAACACTGCCTGCTTCGATCAATAAATGTTCTGCTGCAATCCCGTTGAGATCGCGGCTCTCCCGTGCGGCTTTCACCGCAAGCGGATCAGTGTCCACGGCATAACCTTGCTTCGCACCCAACAGCATGGCACCGATCGACAAGATGCCAGAGCCACAGCCAATATCGGCAATGACTAAATCTTTGACATCACCACCTAAGCGCATTTCGAGCGATTCCAAACAAAGCTGCGTGGTTGCATGATCCCCAGTGCCAAAGGCAACCCCTGGCTCAAGTTTCAGAACGATGCGATCGGACTGCTCTGGCGCAGGTAACCAGGCAGGATTAATGAGGAAGCGATCGCCAATTTCTTGCGGTTGCCAGTGTTCTTTCCAGGTGCTTGACCAATCTTCTTCGTCAATGAGATTCCACTGTACCGCTGGAATAGGCAACCCAACGCACAGTGCGTCTTGTCGCAACGCTAGGGCTAAGGCTGCCAGATCAAGAAGCTGCGCTTGCTCTTGTGGTAAATAAGCACCAATCAAGCACGAATGCCCCTTCACTTCGCTGGACGAGCCGCGACAGCCGAACAGCTCTAGCCGCCAAAAGATCGTTTCTTCCAGGTCAGTGTCGCAAAGAATTTGAATGTTCCACCAGCTATTTGCCATAAGAGCAGTCAGCGATTAGCTTTATTGCCATATTTTTCTCGTTGCCCATACGGTATACATGACTAAATGACGGCTGATTGCTGACGGCTAGTGGCTATAACGTTACTGTATAAGCATCCCGAATCCCTGGCACCTTCAAAATCTCAGCCAGAATATCGTCAGGCAGGGGGTCATCGATGCTTAATACCATCACCGCATCACCGCGTACGATCTTGCGCCCCACTTGCATACTGGCAATGTTGACATTAAAGCTGCCTAAAAGGGAGCCGATTTTACCAATGATGCCTGGCATATCGCGGTGCAGGGTAAACAGCATATAGCGGTTCGGCGGCACGTTAACTGGAAACTCATCCACACTGGTAATGCGAATTTCTGAATCGCCCAGCAATGCACCTGTGACAGAATGCTCGCCCAGTGAACCTTTAGCAGAAAGATGGAGCGATCCCGTATAGTCCTTAATCGACGCATCGCGGGTTTCGATGACACGAATGCCACGCTCTTTAGCCTCCAGGCTAGCATTGACGTAGTTGACACGTTCTTGCAGAGCATGAGACAGCAACCCTTTGAGCGCCGCTACTACAATCGGCTGACTTTGATTGGTTGCCAGTTCCCCTTGCAGGCGCACCGTGAGCGCTTCGACTCGTCCACCTGCCAGTTGCGCGACCAAATTGCCTAATGTTTCTGCTAGTTGCAAGTAAGGGCGTAGTTGCTCCAGTAAGTCAGGGCGCAGTCCGGGAATGTTGACCGCCGATCGCGCAGGTAAGCCCAGTAGCACATCGCGGATTTGCTCGGCTACGTCGATCGCCACATTCACCTGTGCTTCTTCCGTCGAAGCGCCTAAATGTGGCGTCATCACCATTTCTTTACCTAGGGAGCGCAACGGTGATTCACCAAGTGGCTCCTGCTCGTACACATCCAACGCTGCTCCAGCGATTTTGCCCTCTTGCAACGCCTGTGCCAGCGCCGCTTCGTCAATGATGCCACCACGGGCGCAGTTGATAATGCGTGCGGTCGGCTTCATTCGAGCGATTGCCGCTGCATTGATCAAATGGGTAGTTTCTGCTGTTTTGGGAATATGTAGCGTAATGTAGTCTGCCTGTTGCAGCAGCACATCCATTTCAACAATCCGGCAACCTAACTGTTCTGCTCGTTCATGGGAAATGAAGGGGTCGTATGCCAGCAACTTCATGCCCATCGCCCGTGCGACGGTGGCAACGTGAGCACCAATCTTGCCCAGCCCCACGATCCCCAACGTTTTTTTGTAGACTTCAACGCCTGTGAAATGCTTGCGATCCCACTTGTCGGCTTTTACAGACTGGTTTGCAGCGGGAATATAGCGCGACATTGCCATCATCATGGCTAGCGTATGCTCGGCAGCGGCGATCGTGTTTCCTTCCGGGGAATTCACGACCACAATGCCTTTGCGTGT
The DNA here is from genome assembly GCF_014695795.1 of Phormidium sp. FACHB-592. NCBI lineage: Bacteria > Bacillati > Cyanobacteriota > Cyanophyceae > Oscillatoriales > Oscillatoriaceae > Phormidium > Phormidium sp. FACHB-592. The sequence continues at coordinate 152,749 of NZ_JACJOZ010000012.1, read as the reverse complement.
GGCTGCTAGCACGTCTACATTGTCAACGCCAACGCCAGCTCGTCCAATAATTTTAAGTTGATTGCCTGCCTCAATGACTGCTTGAGTCACGCGAGTGCCAGAGCGAATCATCAACGCATCGTAGTCAGGGATGATGCGGATCAGGTCATCAGGCGACAAATCCGTTTTTACGTCAACCTGGGCAACCTGGGATAGGATGTCGATCCCCACCTGATCGATTGGGTCAGAAACAAGAACTTTAGGCATAGCAAACAGCCAGGATTAGACGCAGAGCGCTCTAGAACAACAGGTACTTTTGGTCTTAGCCACCACCGCAAAAGACTCGGTAAGAAGGAAGAAGAAGATATTCACCTTACTCCCTTAAGATGAAGATGGCTAACGAAGCAGACCATCTAGAGTACGCCATTTTGAGGCTTGCTTTGCCGAAACTGCTTGATTTTTTTAATTCGATCGTGGAAGCCGTTAGCGGTCAGCCATGATGATGTTCAGCTCACTTGTGTCCGTTTACTTACTCTCATGAATTATCTCGTTGCCGTTTTGAGCGATCGCATTAAGGCAGAAGAAGCTTACTCAGCCCTAGAAAGCCAGGGTTTACCGATGACCAAGATCGCCATTTTGGGTAAGGGCTATAAAAGTGCTGATGAATATGGGTTGCTTGACCCTAATGAGCAGGCAAGCAAGCAAGTGAAGCTACTGGCAATTTGGCTTGTGCCTTTTGGCTTTGCTGCTGGCTATGTTTTTAACCTCATTACCAAAATTGATACCTTTCCGTGGGCAGGGGAATTTGGTAGCCACGTCATTGGTGGTTTGCTTGGTGCGGCATCAGGTGGGTTGGGAAGCATTTTTGTGGGTGGCGGTGTTGGGTTAATCTCAGGTAGCGGCGATGCCCTACCCTACCGCAATCGCCTTAATGCCGGAAAGTATCTGCTTGTGGTTAAAGGTTCAGAAGCCCTTACTCGTCAGGCAACCACTATTTTGCGACAGTATGATCCTGAAAGCATACAAGGCTATGTCGATACATCAGACTCATGAACGATTGCGTAGCGACTGCTTCATGACCACCTTATTACTAAGGTAATGTGCGGCTAATTTGCTCTCATCCCTTGCTTTAATAACGTTGGGTTAAGCTCTTCTTCCCTAAGCAAAGAGCAGTGATTGAAAAGACAATAGCTGCCGTTTTGACCCGTGCATTCAGTCAAAACAGCAGCTATGGAAGGAGATTATTGATTAACGATGATTAATTAGTCAAACTAACCAAGAAACGAAAGCATTCGATCGGCTTACAGTAGACCCCAGAAATGTAGAACACCTTGACCAGAGTAGAGTTCAATTAGTAGAGCAGCAGAGAAGCCGATCATTGCAAGACGACCATTCCACAATTCAGCTTGAGGAGTGAAGCCAAACTTCCAAGCGTTGCGATCGGTTTCTACAACAACAGGCGTAGTCACTTTTGTGGCGTTAGTCATGGTTATTGCTCCAATTACTTTAGATTGACAAAGGTTACGGATCAACGAACTAGCGCTATCAGGGGAAGTGGAAAAACCACCAGTGAAGCTTCGTTAAACTCTGTGAACTAATATAACGAAAGATTTCAAAAACGGCTAGTAATTGCCCGCAGATCTTTCCAAAGAGGCAGAAATATGTATGGAAAGTAAGGTAAAGCTTTCAGGCTTTAGCCTCCCTCTCGCTTCTATGCTCCCTTACTTCCAACTCAAGAGCAGCCAGATGCCAACGAGGGCTATAAGTACGCCGAGGATCGCCCGTGGGCTAACTTTTTCGCCAAGGGCGATCGCTAGGGGAATGACGAACAGAGGGCTGGTAGCGCTGAGTGCTTGGGCTATGCCAGCCGCCGTGTATTTCAGCGAAATTTGTTGGAGCCAGATCGCTAGATAGGTGCTAGCAAACGCTGTGCCCGTGAGAATGAACAGAAAGCGGGGCGATCGTAGAAGCTTCAAATCCTGATTCAATGTCTGAGCAGAGCGTTGCTGCACCAGTAGCCAGAGCAGCAGCACCAAGCCACCTGCTACTAAACGAATGAACGCACTCCACAGAGGGTCGATCGTGGTGCCTGCCAGTGCCGCTCTCGATAGCACTGCACCACTCGCTTGACCCAAGGCTGCCAGCAAGCCAAACCCAGCCCCTCGACACAGTTGGGGTTGAGTTGTGGCTTCAGTTGTGCGCTCGACCACAACCCACGCTACACCAGCGATCGTCAGCGCAATGCCAAGCCATGCCCCTACGGTAAGACGTTCTTGTAAGAAAACCAGCGCCATAACAGCCGCTAGCGGTGGCGCGATCGATTCCAGTGCCAGCGTCCGTCGTGCGCCGAGGCAGTTGAGTGCCTCGAAGTAAGCGGTATCGCCAAAGCCAATGCCAATCACTCCGCTGAGGCAGAGCAATCCCAGTGCCGTAGGGCTAACGTGCGGTAACAGTTTGCCTTGCAGCAAGAGGGTCAGGAGCAAGAAGCCGATCGCAATCAGTCCCTTAATCAGATTCAGTCGGAGGGGCGACAACTGTTGTCCAAGGCTAATGTAAACAACTGAGGCAAGCGCCCAAATGAGTGCGGCACTTAAGGCTGCCAGTTCACCACGAAAGGTCGTTAAAAGGGAAGACATAGCAATAGCGGTTTACTTTGTGTCATGGTACCGCCACGATCGCTGTCTTCATTGCGCTCTTTGCTGCTGATAAAGTGCTTTGAACCGCTTTTGCTGCTCGTTGTGATCAACGATCGGAGCCGGATAACCGCAGCGATCGCGATCCAGAGGCAGAATGTTACCTGTCACTAAATCTTCCGTCTCAATGCTGCGGAGTTCTGGTAGCCATTGGCGGATATATTCAGCTTCCGAGTCAAACTTCTTTGTTTGGCTAGCAGGGTTAAAGATTCGGAGCGGCTTCGGGTCCATGCCGCTGGAGGCGCTCCATTGCCAACCGCCATTATTGGCAGACAGGTCGCCATCGTACAGCCGTTGCATAAAGTACTTCTCGCCCAGCTTGACATCGATCATCAGATCCTTCGTCAAAAAGCTGGCAACGATCATCCGGCAACGGTTGTGCATCCAGCCAAGCTCGTTCATCTGACGCATGGCAGCATCAACGATCGGGTAGCCTGTTTTGCCCTCGCACCATGCCTTGAAATGTTCTGGGTTATTGTCCCACGGAAAGTTTTGGAATGGTTTGCGATACGCGCCATCTGCCAACTGTGGGAAAAAGTACATGACAGTCTGGTAAAACTCTCGCCATGCGAGTTCCTGCCGCCAAACGCGAATGCCGTCCTTTGCCTCATCACTACGAGCCTGCTCCATCGCTTCCGTCGTTTTTGCCCACACCGTACGAACACCGATCGCGCCAAACTTGAGCGCTGCGCTGAGATGAGAGGTGCCTTCGGGATTGAACGGAAAATTGCGCTGTTCCTGATAGTCTACGATGGAGTGATCGCAAAACGTTTCTAAACGCTCCTGTGCAGCGGCTTCTCCTGGTTCCAGCAGCAGCGGGTTATCCCACACGAAACCCAGGTCTCTAGCTGTTGGTAGCGCGATCGCACCTGCGTTCTGTGCGACTGTTTGCTCCTGCTCTGTCAAACCGATCGCTGCCTCTAGCTCCTTCGCTGGTTCGGCTTTCGGTTTGCTGCTCCAGTTGCGCCAAAAGGGTGAGTAGACCGTGTAAGGATCACCATTGCCTGTGCGAATTTCGTCTGGTGCGTGGAGAAGCTGATCCCAGAAATTTCGGAACGAGATACCAGCCTGCTTGAGAGCTTCTTGAATCGCACGATCGCGCTTCTGCGAGTATGGCTCTACGTCTAGATTCCAGAAGACTGCCTTCGCCTTCAGCGCCGTTGCTAGCCCAGGAATGGCGCTCTGCGGATCAGCCTTTAAGATAAGAAGCTGACTGCCCGCTTGAGCATAGCGCTGCTGCAATGCCTGCAAACAGCCCATCATGTAGTTGATTTTGGCAGGTGCAACTTCATCCCGCTGCAACAGGCTGGGGTCAAGGCAAAACACGCCTACAACGTTCTGGCTTTTCTCACGAGCCGCTGCCAGCCCGATATTGTCCGAAAGGCGTAGATCGCGACGGTGCCAAAAGAGAATGAGATCAGACATAAATAGCTAATAGTTTTTGGTTTTTAGTTTTTAGCTGTTGATTACTAGCGGGGTCACTTACTAACAACTCATCACCAACCGCTATAGAAACGGTCGCGCTAAGACAAAGCTGCAAATTGTTTTTGCGTCGGTGATGTCGCCAGTCTGGATAGCTTTTTCGACTTGGGCAATCGTCATCATCACGGTTTCAAGATCTTCATCGGCATCCTGGCTCGGTGGATTTTCGAGCCGTGTCAAATCCTGCGCTAGATAGGCATGGATGCTCTCATCTGAGTAGCCTGGAGCCACGAAAAATTCGCCTAGTTTTTGCCAGCGATCGACGTGATAGCCCGTCTCTTCTTCAATTTCACGCTGGATCGTTGCTTCGGGCGTTTCACCTGGCTCCACCGTACCCGCCGGAAATTCTAGCAGTCGTCCCTGTATAGCAAAGCGATACTGCTTTACCAGAATCAACGTGCCCTCTGCTGTCACAGGTACAGCAAGCGCACCGCCCGGATGCCGAATACACTCCCATTCTCCTTGCGTTTGATTAGGCAAGCGATAACGGCTCGACTCAAAGGAAAATTTGCGCCCTTGATAGAGCAAGCGTTGTTTGAGCAGTTGGGGTGGTTCGCGACCGAGGGGCATAAGGGGAAAGGGTGTGGGGAGTAGGGAGTAGGGAGTGGGGAAAAGCAGAGGCGGGGGCGGCAGAGGGAGCGAGGGGGACTTTTGAGTTAAGAGTTTTGCGTTTTAAGGTTATTTTGCTTCTTGCCTTCTGCCCTTTGCCTTCTAACTCCTGCCTTCTCTAAGCAAGTCTGACTTCTGAACAGTCTACCGTTTGTACTAGTTGCGCGATCGATTTTCCTGAAATTGGCTCAATCCAATGAGGCGCAATCTCTGCTAGCGGCACCAGCACAAATGCCCGCTCGGTCATATGCGGATGGGGAATTTGTAGGGTGGGCGTGTTGAGTATGACTGCATCAAACAGCAACAAATCCAGGTCGAGCGTTCGGGCACTCCAGCGTTCTCGGCGGATACGACCAAAATCAGCCTCGATTCGCAGCAAGGCTTCTAGCAATGGCTGGGGTGACAAGGTGACGGTGAGCAGCGCACAGCCGTTGAGATAGTCAGGTTGCGGTGGTCCAACGGCTTTGGTCTGATACCACTGCGATCGTGCCTCTAGCGCAACCCCCGGAGTCTGTGCCAAAGCTTTCAGCGCTGCTTCTAGTATCGTCAGCGAATCACCCAGGTTGCTACCCAGCGCGATCGCACAACGAGCCGACGCTACCGTATCCGTGCTCTCCGACATCGCCAAACCCTTTCCAAAACCCACTCCTTCTTCCCTACTCTCTATGCTTTAACGCACGATCGTCAAAATTGCGGTCAAAAGGCTCAGTAAAATGAGTACCCACAGCACTGAACCGGGGATGAAGGTTAGTAGTCCAATGCCACGCAGAATCCAGACCAGCACTGTCATCGACAGCACTGCCAGAAATGCCACCATGCTTGGCTTGAGCGATCGTCCCATGACTTTAGCGCCTCTGACTGTTGCGAAGTCCGCCCAGAATGCCGATGCCAGCAGCCAGCAGCAGCATTGCCCAAATGGCGTAGTTAGGTAGCGTCGTCAATATGCCAAGACCCTTTAGCACAATGAGTACCGCTGTCAGCACCAGCATGACGCCAACAATATAGAGAATGATGGAAACACCAACATTGTTCGGGCTGCCACTCACAGACTCATCTCCTCAAACCGCTACGGCACCTAACCATTGTGGCACGTAGAGGGAAGGGGAAGTTTTGAGTTCTAAGTTTTGAACTATGAGTTGACTTTGCCGCTGACTGTCTGGCAATCGATCATTACCCTCACCCTCAGCTTGCACCGTTTTCTAGCGTCAAAACCTTCTGTAGGGCGGTCGCAATATGCCTCAACGCAATATGCCTTAACACTATTCAACTTGACATTGACCTAAACTACACTTAATCTATCGAGATGTAGTAATTAGAGTCCTATGTCCATCTCCTTGCTCTATCCCACACAGCTTTCCGACGTGACACAGACGTTCTCGCCACGATCGCTGTTGCCGCTACGACAGCAAAGCATCTGGAAGATTGAGGCAGGAGTGGTGCGAACAATTACCTGGCTAGAAGATGGCACGATCGCCGCGACTGGCTTATGGGGACCAGGCGATCTTGTAGGCAAAGCGCTCTCCAAAATGGAGTCATACCAGATCGAATGCCTGACAACAGTTGAAGTTTCTCTGCTGCCTGTCAGCCGCCTATACGAAGAAACGGAGGCGTTAATCAGCAATCTTCAGCAAAGTGAAGCCTTTTCGCTTATTCGCAGCTACCGCAAAATTGATGCGATGGTGCTCAAGCTGCTCAGTTGGCTTGCCAAAAAGTTTGGGCGTGAGGTTGAAGCCGGACATCTCATCGATCTCCGTTTGACGCATCAGGATCTTGCTGAAATGCTAGGCACCACACGAGTGACAATTACCCGCACACTCAGCCAGTTTGAACAACAAGGTTTGATCGATCGCTTGCCCCTGCGCCGCATTGTGCTAAAAGAAAGCGACTTCTGGCATTACGAGATTTAAGCGATCGCTCACTTCCTACGTTGAATCCATAATCAAAAGCCCAACATCGATCATGATGTTGGGCTTCTTGCTTTCAAGGCAATCAGTAAGAGTCAGACTGCCAAGAGCCAATTATGGATTGGCGTAGAAATCGTTGCTGACCACTAGGCGGAGATCGGCGGAGGGATCAATCACAATCAGGTTCGGTGTGGTTGGCGTTTGGGGTGCGGGTTGCCCACCTGTGACACTTGACAGAATGTTACCCAGATCAAGCTTTTGTCCCAGGATAGTTGCGAGGACAGCACTGGTTGCCGCAGAGGTTGCCGCATCCTTGAGCGTGCCAGGGTTGGTATTTTGGGTCACGGGTTGCCCGGTGACGACCTGTGATCGCGCACTGAAGGGATACGATTTATTGTCGATCGACACCCGTTGAGCGATAAACTGCGTGCCCAAGATTTGACCATTGCTGCTGACCGGAATCAGTTGACCCACAATCTCACTATCTTTAGGAACAACGACTTGACCCTGAGCATTTTTAAGATCATCAACCACTCGTAGAGCCAGGTTATTGATCGTCTCACCAGGAGTCACCACAATCTTTTGTGAGCCGAGATAACGGATGTTGACGGGTGTCCCCTGAGGCACTAGATAACGAGGATTTAAGGCAGTTGAGGTTGGTGTTGGAGTAGGAGTGCTGCCTGTAGTCGGTGTGGTCGGTGTAGTGCCAGTTGTTGGTGCGGTGCCGTTCAAACGGGCAATGTAGTTGTTTGCACCTTCACTCGTGGCGATCGGTGGAAGTTTGCCTTGATTTACCAACGTTTGGTAGATATAAGCTGCAACATCCGCACGAGTCGCGGTTTCATTGGGGTTGAGAAAGCTGACGTTAGGATAATTGACCACCACATTCCGCTCTGCCGCTGCTGCAACACCACCTTTTGCATAGGCGGGAATTTCACCACTATCTCTGAATGACGTTAGCGTTGTGTCGGCAGCACGGGTCGGCGTGAAGTTCAAACCGCTGGAGAGAGCAACTAAAACCTGTACTTTCGGAATTTGCTGTTCGGGTTTGAAAGCACCATCAGGATAGCCGCTCATAAAGCCCGTTTCATACGCTTTGCCGATCGCGGGTGCTGCCCAGTAAGAGCTGGGAACATCAGCAAAGCCACGCGAGACGCGTACTGTATTGTTGCTGAACGCATTTTTGACGATCGCTGCAAACTGAGCACGGGTTACAGGAGCATCGGGCTTGAACGTACGATCGGGAAAGCCTGCGATAATCTGCCGCTCAGCCAGGGTTTCAATGAAGGGTCGCGCCCAGTGAGAGCTAGTATCTGTAAAATTGGCGGCGGAGGCGGGAGCCGAAACGATAAATGGTGCAATGGCACTTGAGGTCACACCCAATGCCAACAGTACTGCACCTGTTGAAGACCAAGGACGAACACTAGACATAAAAAAACTCCGTAAACGCTTGAGCGATACTGACGAATTACACGTATTGAGCGATAGCAAAAAATCGTTTTCCTTGTGAGCAATGTCTACACGCTCAACAAAGGTTGGTGATGCAACCGTGGTTTGCGTGTAACCTGATGACCCGGTTTCGATAGCAAAGCCATTGATCACTTAGCTCTTTTGACCATAAAGACCGAGGTTTTGTTCCCAGGAATTTTATATTAGAGCGGCTGGCTGGTTCTGAAATGCCCCCAAAGTAAGGAGAAGTTAATCCGACTCTTTACTTAAGACTGACCCAGGCGGATCGTTCTGCTGCACTTTGGATTTGGGTGATCTAGACTGCCTGAACGGTAGGGTCAACGTTAGCTATGGTCAAAACAGTTTTATTCTTATGTGGGCTGGCGATCGTCATCGGGTTGATTTTGACAGCACCGCTCTTTACCAGGCTGCGACGAAAGCGGTTGCGCGATCGTCCCTTTTCCTCCAGTTGGCAACAGATTCTCGATCGTCACCTCCCCTTTTACGAACAGCTACCAGCCCCACTGCCCAAACGGTTACGTGGTTATATCCAAGTCTTTCTAGTAGAGAAACGCTTTGTAGGCTGCGGTGGCTTGAACCTCACGGATGAAATGAGAGTGACGATCGCCGCGCAGGCGTGTCTGCTAGTGCTGCATCAAGAACGGTTTTACCCCACGCTGAAGGCGATTTATGTCTATCCAGCGGCCTTCCTTGTCAACACAAAACAATCCCTTGGCACTTACGTCTTAGAAGAAAAAGTCGCGCGGCGGGGCGAATCGTGGGAGCAAGGCATTGTCGTGCTGTCGTGGGCAGATATTCAACATGATGTCGCGCATTGGCACGATGGCAACAACGTCGTCCTGCACGAATTTGCCCATCAGTTAGATCAAGAAGATGGACGTACAGATGGAGTGCCGTTGGTAGAGCATCAAGCTGATCGCGTCACCTGGGCACAGGTTTTTAGTCAGGCATATTTAGCCTTACAGCAGGATGTAAAACGCGGCACAAAAACCGTGATGGACGAGTACGGCGCAACGAATCCAGCAGAGTTCTTTGCTGTTGCCACCGAGACGTTTTTTGAAAAAGCCGCATTGATGCAGCGCCATCACCCAGAACTCTATGCAGTGCTGCAACACTATTACTGCTTAGATCCCGTGAGTTGGAGACAGCCACACTAGCAATGCGATCGCCCTATGGCACAATCAACACCGGGCAGGGCGACAAGTTAATCACACGATTGGTGACGCTATCTGATACGCCTTCGTCGGTCAGCCCTAAGCCACGGCAGCCCATCACGATTAAGTCGGCAGCAATTTCGTCCGCCACGTCGCAGATGGTAAAGGCAGGTTTGCCTTCACGCTCGATCGCCTCCGCTTCTATGCCCTGCTGCGAAAAGAGCGATCGAGCGGTCGTTAGCAGTTGGGCGATCGCCTCAGGGGACGACATTGCATCGGTGGTGCCATCTTCGGCAGGTGGCTCGACAACAGAGAGCAAAATCAAGCGGCTATTGTGCGTTTTTACCACTCCAGCTACTGTCTCAGCGGCTTGCTGAGATTCTCGACTACGGTCAATGGGAAAGAGTACAGTCTTAAACATGGTATGCCTTACCGAAGGTACGTACTTCGGTACAATAGGTAAAAAGACTCATTTAGGAGGTTCTTCAGTGTCCAAAAAGACCTTAGCCAGTTTATCATCCTCTGATTTGTCCAGTAAGCGCGTCTTCGTGCGGGTAGATTTTAATGTGCCGTTAGATGAGCAAGGCAACATTACAGACGATACGCGCATTCGTGCAGCGCTGCCCACCATCCAATCTTTGACCGAAAAAGGCGCGAAGGTCATTCTGGCAAGCCACTTTGGTCGTCCCAAAGGCGACGATTATGCCGCTCGTGTCACCGACAAGTTTCGTCTGACACCCGTTGCTGCACGTTTGTCTGACCTGTTGGGCAAGCCTGTGGTCAAAACGGATGACTGCATTGGTGATGATGTTGCCGCTAAAGTTGCAGGGTTGAACGATGGCGATGTGTTGCTGCTGGAAAACGTCCGCTTCCATCCCGGTGAAGAGAAGAACGATCCTGAGTTTGCCAAGCAACTAGCTTCTGTGGCTGACCTGTACGTGAATGATGCGTTTGGTACTGCCCACCGCGCCCATGCTTCAACCGAAGGCGTAACGCATTATCTGAAGCCGTCTGTGGCAGGTTTGCTGATTGAAAAAGAACTGAAATTTCTGCAAGAGGCGATCGAGCATCCCCAGCGTCCGTTAGCGGCGATCGTGGGTGGCTCCAAAGTGTCGAGCAAAATCACCGTCATTGAAACCCTGCTCGATAAGGTTGATAAGCTGCTGATTGGCGGCGGCATGATCTTCACCTTCTACAAAGCACGTGGTCTTAGCGTTGGCAAATCGTTGGTCGAAGAAGACAAGCTGGAACTGGCAAAAGCGCTGGAAGCCAAAGCAAAAGAGAAGGGCGTTGACCTACTCCTGCCCACTGATGTAGTTGTGGCTGACAATTTTTCTGCTGATGCCAATGCTCAAACCGTCAGCGTCGAAAATATTCCCGATGGCTGGATGGGTTTGGATATTGGACCCGATGCTGTGAAGGTGTTTCAGGACGCACTGTCAACGTGCAAATCTGTGATCTGGAACGGTCCCATGGGCGTGTTTGAGTTTGACAAGTTTGCCGTCGGTACAGAGGCGATCGCCCATACCCTTGCGGGTCTAACCAAAACGGGAACCACGACCATCATTGGTGGTGGCGACTCGGTGGCAGCCGTCGAAAAAGTTGGTGTTGCCGAGCAAATGAGCCACATTTCTACAGGTGGTGGTGCCAGTCTGGAACTGCTTGAAGGCAAAGAACTGCCTGGTATTGCAGCGCTGGATGATGCGTAGGACGATCGGCTAGAGGCGTAGGGACGCTATTGGTATCGGTAACGTCCCTATTGCCACAGAATTGCCACAGACTGGAGGTGAATCAGCTACAGTTTCCTGTGGGTGAGTGAAAAGGTAAAGGGATGAAGAAGTACGACTTATGCAGTCGGGAATGGCTGTAACTTTCATCGCCTTCAACTGGCTCAGTTATCAATGCTTATGGAAGCTGACGCAACTTGATTGAGACTGAATCTATTAAGAACTATTAGGCGATCGCTAGCTCTGCGACTGGTTCACTAGGCGCAGCAAACAGCTTGGCAAGGTTTTCAGGCTGCATAAACTCAACATATTTAGTAGCCATCTTAGGCGGCAGCAATTCTATTAGCAGCTTGTTTTCTACCCAAAATTCCAGCACATCAAAAAAGCCGTCACGATCGCAACGCACTATCCGCCAACCTTCACGAGCAGCAATGCGCTCAATCTCCTCCTGGCTCGCTGGTACTGAAAGCGCCACATGGGTAGCAGTAAATGGTGAGGCAAAGGCATTGCTAGAAAAGGTGACTGCTTCTGCACCAAACCCTGGCATTAGCTCTGTCTCTGCGGGATAGACCTCAATCATGGTGCCGTGGTCATCTAGGGCGATCGCCATGAAGCTGCCAGGATGAGGTGGGAAAGGGGCAACTGTGCCATGCAAAACTTCTGCCAAAACGCGAGCTACACGGCTAGGGTTTTCAGCAGTCATAGAGAAATGGTGCAGCATAAGTGTCTCCTTACAGAGTGAATTGTTAAGTGGGCTACTTTTTATGACTCTGCTTGAGCTGCTCGTTTTACGGAAAGGAGAGCCAGATAGCTGCCAAAGTCACCCGATCGTAGGAGGTTGCCTCCCCCAACTAGCTGAACCAGCACAAAAAACGTTTCTCTACGCTAGTGGTTGATTTGGGAGACGGGTTTGAACAATCCATGCTCAACTTCGCGACGGTTCGAGGGTAAAACTCGCTCCTATAGGCGTCTGCTATGCTCGCAATTCGGTATCACATTTCACGAGCGCTAATTGAACCAGTGTTTTGTCAAGTACCTTAAGAAGGGTGTAAGGCTGCTCCAACATCACCCCAAATGATCTTTGTCTCTGTCGCCCTCAAGTGACAGACTACTGGCAAGGTAAAATACAGTAGAACATTTGCTTGATGTATCAACCTGCTACTTTGAGAAATTCCTCTGCCCAAGCTACCCTTCCTGAACTGTCTCAATACAATCGCGCTCCTTCTGTTGCGACAGCACGATCGGTAGCAACGATGCGCTCATTGGCTGCGACGCGAGCGATCGCAACACTGCAAGCGGTGCCAGTGCGACCAGTGCGCCAACCAGCGCGATCGCGAGACTCAAGAAGGCTGATCCTACTGATTCAGGCTGGGTGGGTAGGAGTAGCACTCCTCATCGTTGCTTGTTTGCCCGCCTGGAAAGCTGATTTTGACCAGCGAGTGCAGCAAAAGACAGGCACAACCGCAACTGCGCCCAAGCAGAAGCCAGTCCCAGCTATCAGTCCTTGGTCTAGCGATCCATCTGGCACACAACAGTGGCTCTTTGTGGGCGGTTTCGATTCGCTGGTGGCACGTACCGTTGGTCATGCCGAAGGCACCCGCACCCCAGACGGCAGAAAAACGCGCGCCTACTACGGGCATACCGATCCAGGTAATAGCGTCTGGAACCTGGGTAGCTTTTCCTTTCAGCATTGTCGTGAGGCTCGCTATAACTGCTCAACCCCCGAACAGGCAGACGAGCACCAGTTACAGCGCTTGCAGTCGCAGTATGCCGCTTTGCAGCGACAAGCTACCGCTGCCAAACTCTCGCTGACCCTGCCAGAAACACTCAACGGCATTGATCTAGCAAACCAGGCACCACTAGCAGCGTTGGGCGATCAGGGCTATATCGATCGCCTAGTGCAAGCAAAGCAGAAAGGCTTAGGCGGACAGGAAGCCATCTTAGAGGCTCGCGTGTGGAGCTACTGGCATCCTAAAAAAAATCGCTGGGATGCCTCTGGGCTGGGTAACACCGAAAGCAATATTCGCCACGATCAAAAGCGGCGCTTGCTGGCGATCGCTCGTGCTATGACGATCGCGCAACAGCAGCAAGCAGGTTTAACTGATAGCCAGCGTAGCCTCAACGTCCTGAAGTTGCAGCCAGAAACTGTGAATCCTTACGCTTTTGACAGTCAGCGATCGGACTATCTCTGGTGGGATGCAGGTTACTGGGATGCCAAACTCCACCAACAGCCGCAACTGCTCCCTGGTGATGAACCTGCCTACGATCAGGGTTTTGCTAATGGCTCCCATCCCTAAGTGCTAAAACAATTAGCTGTGTCAAAAGGGGTCAAAGCCCTTAAGCTGCTTCAGCCTTTTTGCTTTGAGGTTCTGAAGCAGTACACAAGTGAGCATCGTTTGTCTGAGTTAAGATTCTGACGATCACATGTTGTAGCTTTGAAGGAGAAGCTTTTGTAGCTTTCAAGTGACTTATGCGGGCGCATCCAACTCATACCCAACTTTTAAGAATTGCGTTTAAAAAGCTGGTGAAAGGTAATTAGTTACCTTATCTAGGCAGGCGACATTTACTTCTGCAAAACAGTTATACCAACACTTTTGTGGCGGCAGAGAAGCAAGCATCCCCTGTAACTGGCTCTAGCTCTAGTGCCGCGATACCATAGCGCGCGCAACGCAACAGCTAGGAATTAAATTGTGTGCATTTGCAGCAAAAACTGGTATTACTAGACGTATGCCCCAGACCGCTAGTTTGTCGATCGCATCGGAAAGAGTGTCAAGCATTTTTTTGCTAAGAAATTGCTGGCGCTTTAGGCAAAAGCATCACTAAAAGGTTTGTACAGGCTACAATCAATCTCGGAAGTTGTCGCAATCTTAGGTCAAGACGTGTGAGTGGCACTACAGCATTTTTAGGTGGAACTGTATTTGCCGGGCTTTTAGCATTTTTACTGTTGAAAGGCGAAACTCCAGGTTCCGCTGTTTTTTCGGGCAGTAAGACGCTGCCAACGCCAACCGAGCTACCATCGGTCACTGTTTCACAACTTCCCCAACCATCAACGGCTGACCCGCTTGCAGTCTATAATGCCGAGCAGCAAAAGAAAGAAGCCGAGCAGTTGAAGGCGCAGCTAGAGAAACAAGTCTCAGAGACTGATCAGCTAAAAGCCAAAGTAGAAAGCCAAAGTAAGAATTCTGATCAGTATAAAGCCCTGCTGGAGGCTCAGACGAACGATGCTAATCAGTTCAAGGCGCAGCTAGAGAAGCAAGCGGTTGAATTTCAGCAATCCAAAACACAGCTTGAGAAGCAGCAAATCGAAACGGAGCAGCTTAAGTCTCAGCTTCGGAATCAACAACTAATTGTAGAGAGCCTCACCACTCAACTTAAGGCAGTCACCGAAGACTCCCAAAGACGAAGCGCACAGTCCCTTTTTGGCGATCGCTCGTCCGGTGCTTTAGGAGGGGTCGCCTGGCTTTTGATGGGCGTTTTCGCGACGATCGGGGGCAGTTTGGTCCTCTTCCGTATGATGGTTATGAGCAACCAGAGGCAGCCACGTTTGATTAACGCCAGGCGTGCTCAGCGCGATCGTCTACAGCCAAAGCGCTACGGCAAGTTCTTACTCCCGTCTCAACAAGCGCCAGAAATGCACTATGAAGAGCGTCGGGTGCGTTAATCAACCACAATCGCTCTTTCCTACCAAGGCTTTTGGTTCCTCTTTCATGCCCGTGATCGCATCCAAACAAAAGCAGAGGAGTAGTGTGTATGGAAACCAAGCTGATTTTGACCGAGAAAGACATCAAGCGGGCGATCGAAGAATACTTGATCGGCACTAAGCAGGGCAAAGCTAAATCCATTCGGCTGGAGCAAGGCAGCAACACCGTTTCCGCTGATCCGCAAGAATATTCTGCTTTCTACGCCGAAGTTGAATTGGAAGTTGAGGAAGACGGCATTGAGTAAAGCGCTTCAAGCTGATTACTCAACTGTGCTTACCGCTCCTAGAAAAAGCTTGAGTTAATGGCGATTGCTCGATCAATACAGTTGGTCATTGGACTGTCGCATCATTAGTTGAAGTGTGAATCAAGTAGCTCAACCTGCTATCAAACCTTAACTCTTGATCGCTAATTGACGATTAGACGCAAGGATGAGTTGGATCGCTTCTCGCATCTCGTGGGCTTCTTCTAGCGTCCGTTCCTAGACATTTGCGCTGGGTAGTTCTTGTGCGTAACCAATGTATTAACCCTGTACTTGCTTAAATACCCCAGTCAGCGTGCTTTCCATGCTTAGTCTCGGAGTTATACATCACTCATTCTCAGACTATCCTAGAAAAGCTGATGTAACGAACCGCGATGCTGAACATTTCTCAACTGCTGGCAGACGAGCTTGACCTCAAACCGTTTCAGGTGAGCAATGCGCTCGAACTCTTTGCCGAAGGGTCAACCGTGCCGTTTATCGCTCGTTATCGTAAAGAGCGTACAGGTGAGATGGATGAAACCCAGTTGCGAGACTTGTTCGATCGCTACACGTATCTGACCGAACTGGAAGACCGAAAAAAAGCGATTTTGGACGCGATCGCCCAGCAAAACAAACTGACTCCCGCACTGGAAGCCCAAATCACTGGCTGCCTGCAAAAGAACGAACTCGAAGATCTCTATCTGCCGTACCGTCCCAAACGTCGCACCCGTGCCGCGATCGCCCGTGAGAAAGGACTGGAGCCGTTAGCAGCATTCCTCAAAGCACTCAATACACCCACCGCTGTACCGACAGACCTGGCAACTGAAGCGGCAAAGTACATTTCTGAAGCACAAGGAGTCGCGACGGCTGAAGATGCGTTGAAAGGCGCGTCTGATATTCTGGCGGAGGAAGTCGCAGAGAAAGCAAACCTCCGGGCATATCTGCGCGAATACCTCATGACGGCGGGCGTTTTGATCTCCAAAGTGAAAGGCGACCATCCCGAAGGCTCCACGAAATTTGAGATGTATCGGCAGTATCAGGCAAAGGTCGCGGCGATCGCGCCTCACAACTTGCTAGCACTGTATCGGGGCGAGGACGAAGATGTTTTGACAGTAGAGCTGACGTTTGATGAAGACGCTGTGCTGTCCTATCTAGAGTCACAAGAACTGCGGGCAAAACAGCGCGAAGTCCGAGCGTTCTACCGCGAAATGCTGAAGGATGCCTTTCATCGCTTAATGAAAAATTCGCTAATTACGGAAGTGAGAGCGGCGAAAAAAGTCGAAGCCGATGTCGAGTCTATCAGCACCTTTGAAGCAAATTTGCGAGAACTGTTGCTGTCTGCTCCTGCCGGGATGAAACCGACCCTGGCGATCGACCCTGGGTTTCGTACCGGCTGCAAAGTGGCGGTACTTGATCAGACGGGCAAATTTCTGGAATACCAGACCATTTTTCCTCACCAGGCAGCAGGACAGCGTGTGCAGGCAGGACGAACACTTGCCACGCTCATTGAGCGCTATCACGTCGAACTGATTGCGATCGGCAACGGGACGGCTGGACGCGAAACCGATGAGTTTGTTACAGAAGTTTTGCAAGACTTGCAACGCAAGCCCGTCAAAGTGATGGTCAACGAATCGGGTGCGTCGATTTATTCTGCCAGCCCCGTGGCGATCGCCGAATTTCCCGACCAGGACATTACCGTGCGTGGTGCCATCAGCATCGGTCGCCGCCTGCAAGATCCACTGGCAGAACTGGTGAAAATTGATCCAAAGTCGATCGGTGTGGGACAGTACCAGCACGACGTTGACCAGAAATTGCTGAAAAAGAAGCTGGATGAAACGATCGAAAGCTGCGTGAACTACGTGGGCGTTGACCTCAACATGGCATCAAAAGAACTGCTGACCTTTGTTTCGGGCATTACGCCGACGATCGCCAATAATATTGTTGCCTATCGCAATGAGAACGGCGCGTTTAGCAATCGTCGTCAGTTACTCAAAGTCCCTAAACTAGGACCCAAAGCCTTCGAGCAAGCAGCAGGCTTTCTGCGAATTCGCAACGGCAAAAATCCGCTGGACAATACTGCGGTACACCCCGAAAGCTACAAGGTTGTAGAAACCATTGCTACCGACCTTAACGTACCTCTGACTGAAATCACGCAGGTTGCCGATCGGCTGAAAAAGACTGACCTGAAGAAATATGCAACTGATGCGATCGGTGAACCCACTCTCCGCGATATCCTTGCAGAACTAGAAAAACCAGGACGCGACCCGCGTGCCGAATTCAAATACGCCACCTTCAAAGAGGGTGTCAAAGAAATCTCTGATCTCACCATTGGCATGGCACTAGAAGGCATTGTCACCAATGTTGCTAACTTCGGCGCGTTTGTGGATATTGGCGTACATCAAGATGGTTTGGTACACGTTTCGCAGCTTGCCGATCGCTTTGTTAGTGACCCCAAACAGATTGTCAAAGTCGGTCAGGTTGTTAATGTGCGCGTACTGGAAGTGAATGAAAAACTCAAGCGCATTAGCCTTTCGATGCGTGCCGACACGGCTGAAGGGGAAGGGCGCAGCCAGTCAAGCAACCCAGCGCCCCTCAAAGCTAATTCCGCTCAACCGAAAGTCAATTCATCACAACCGAAAGCTAGCCCCGCTCAACCGAAAGTCAATTCATCACAACCCAAAGTCAATCCCGCTCAACCCAAAGCTGCCTCAGAAAAACCTGCAACGCTAGATGATTTGAAAGCGAAGTTTGGCAAGAAACGGTAGGACGCCGCAAGCGCCTATCTGTAAAAGGATTGTTACCATTAGTGGGTAAGGTCATCCAAGTCATCACCTCATGGAAACCAAGAATGTCAGCTCTGAAGCCAATTCTGAGCTAGCCGAAACAGCACTTGATCCCAGCACTGTACAAGCACCGCTAGCAGCGGATGTTGAAGCGGATGTTGATGCTGCATCAACACCTATGGCAGCGGCGACTGAGCCGAAACCGAGCTATGTGAAGCTTGCAATGCGAAACATGGTACGCAAACGCGGCTTATCACTTCAACACTTCTTCTTGACAACGGTTGGGCTTTTGGCTGTGTTTATTGGTCTGGCTTATTTAACCCGTTGATCGAACTTTAAATTCGTTGAGGTTACAAGCGGTGCAGGTTGAGGTGTGCGTTCAAGATGGCAGTGAAGAGTTTACGGAGGCGGGAAGCTCTGGAGACGAGTTTGCTGTTTCTGTAGCGATCGATCCAGTAATTACTACAGAAACCTGGGAGCGCTGGTTTCAAGACTGGCTGGAAGCGTTGCAGCCAACGTTTTCGCCGATCGATGCCTACGAGTTGAGCTTACGACTGACGGACGATCGTGAGATTCAACAACTTAACCAGCAGTATCGTCAGCAGGACAAACCAACCGATGTGCTGGCATTTGCAGCATTAGAATCGCTCTATCCAGAGCCAGATGAGCTTCAAGCAACGCTGCCATTGTATCTGGGAGATATCGTGATTTCGATCGACACTGCCCAGCGACAGGCTGAGGGACAGCAGCATCCGCTCAACGTTGAATTAGCGTGGCTGGCATCACATGGCTTATTACATCTGCTGGGGTGGGATCATCCGGACGAAGACAGCCTGACCCGAATGTTAAAGCAACAACAGGATCTGCTTGAGATCGTTGGTCTTCACAGCAAGACCAGATAGAATGCTGGGTAGTCTATAGCTTTGGCTATGGTCTGCTGTTGAGCGATGCGTCAGAATAATCATAGTGCTGGCATACAAGCATCCTGGAAGCTTTTCTAGCCTTAGTAGCAGCGTCTAGCCCCTCCGATTTCACTGGTTCTCTCTCCCTGTGGTGTATGCCTCCTGACCTCCAAGCTCAAACTCCCGATCGCACAAACGGCAAAGTTGTGCCGATTGCCACGCTTAACCGCGACCTTTCATGGCAGGTGGCACCAAGCCTGTGGATTAGCTTCAAATATGCATGGGCAGGGGTTCGGTATGCGTTTCTCACCCAACGCAACTTTCGCATTCATGTCTTTGTCGGCACGTTTGCGTTTTGTCTTGGTATTTTTTTGCACCTTAGCGCTGTAGAGATGTCAGTTGTGGGGCTGACCACAGGGGCTGTTCTGGCAATGGAGCTTTTGAATACGGCGCTTGAATCTGTGGTTGACCTAACCGTGAAGCAGACCTATCACGAGCTAGCAAAGATTGCCAAAGATTGTGCGGCAGCTGCGGTGCTGATCTCGTCACTTGCTGCTGTATCGGTCGCTGGTTCACTCCTGCTACCAAAACTCTGGTTACTGATTGCGGCTCATTTGCTCTAGTGTGAAAATGCTCTAGTGTAAGAAACAAAGAAAGACATGGCGCAGCTAAGGCAATGTGCAACGTTCTGCTTTCTGTTCCCTCAGTCTCGGGCTTCTCATGATTCTTGTCATTGATAACTACGACAGCTTTACCTACAATCTGGTGCAGTATCTAGGCGAACTAGGTGCTGAGTTTCCGGTGGCAGAAGCAATTCAGGTCTATCGCAACGATCAGATTTCGCTTGAGCAAATCGGTCAGCTCCAGCCGGATGCGATCGTGATTTCTCCGGGTCCGGGTCGTCCTGAGGATGCGGGAGTTTCGCAGTCCATCATTGAGTCCTTCGGTGCTACTCTACCGATTTTGGGCGTTTGCTTAGGGCATCAGAGCATTGGGCAAGTGTTTGGCGGCAAGATTGTATCTGCCCCGGTGCTCATGCATGGCAAAACGTCTTCAGTGCATCACACAGGTATAGGGGTTTTTGAAGGATTAGAAAATCCACTGACCGCAACCCGGTATCATAGTCTGGTGATTGATCGGCAAGCGTGTCCAGACGTGCTAGAAATTACTGCTTGGGTGGATGACGGTACGATCATGGGTGTGCGCCATCGGCAGTATCCCCATGTTCAAGGCGTTCAGTTTCATCCTGAAAGTGTTCTCACTGCGTCGGGCAAGCAGCTACTAAGGAACTTTTTAGCGTCGATCGCAAGTCACAAGTGAATACAGTTGAGAGTTACAGGTGTTGCGTTTTGAGCTGATTTTTGGGCGTTAAGTTTGGGTTCATACCCCCTTATTGTCCGTTAACTCAACACTTAAGGCTCAAAACGTTTCTTGTGTTGGTTTTGGTGAGAGGAGCTTATGAGACGGCGGCGATTGCTACGCTATGCAGGGGCAGGCTTACTGTCTACGTTAGGGTTGGGAGTGGCTTCTGGTTGGCAGCGTTCCAATGCTCAAACCGGAGGAGCGCTTGGAGTGCAGTGGTTAGGGCATTCTTGTTTTCTCTTCACGGGTGACGGGCGACGGATCTTGGTAAACCCGTTTCGATCGCTCGGCTGTACGGCTGGTTATCGTCCGCCCAAAGTCTCGGCTGAATTGGTCTTAATTAGCAGCCAGCTACTGGATGAAGGTGCGGTAGAGATCGTTCCAGGGAACCCACGTTTGCTGTATGAATCGGGTACTTATCAATTTAATAAAAAGCGGATTCAGGGCATTCGGACCGATCACGATCGCATTGGCGGCAAGCGCTTTGGTAGCAATGTAGCGTGGCAGTGGCAACAAGGCGGAGTAAATATTCTTCATCTCGGTGGTATTGCTAGCGCGATTTCGCTAGAGCAGAAAATTTTGATGGGTCGCCCAGATGTGCTGTTTGTGCCGATCGGCGGCGGTGCCAATGTTTACACCCCTGAAGAGGCAAAGCAAGCCATTCAAGTGCTGAACCCAAAGCTAATTATTCCAACGCACTACCGCACGAAGGCAGCATCAAAAGCTTGTGAGAGCGTTGGTGTCGATCAATTTCTCTCGTTGATGAGCGGTACGCCTGTGCGTCGCAGTGGTGCTACTATCAGCCTGCGATCAGCTGACTTGCCTAAAGAGGGTATGGCAATTCAGGTGTTGAGCTATCCCTTCTAAGTAGGAAGGCTACATTAAGCACTACTTGGAGACCGGGTTTCAACTGCGCTCAACTCGCCTACACACAGGAGAGCGTATTGATAAATAGAGGAGAGAGCATTGAGCAAAGTCGAAATGCGTCTCATTAATCATTGCGTCTAGCTACTTAACAAGCGCTGAGAGTGACACTCTCTCGCAAAGCAGACAGACTTTTCTCCCGCTCATCATAAGATAAATGTTATGAGGATGACTGGAGGCGTACGGAACGGGTAGTGATGCAAACGAAGACTCTTTCTGCCTCAGAGACGGCGGCTCGGTTTCATCAACTTCAAATGCAACTGCGCGATCGCTGGCACTCCATGGAACTATTTGATGGTAGTGATGCCGATATCGTTGTGATACCGTCACTTAGCCTTGACCAGCGGGAACTGCTCAAAATTGAAGGGGTGCACCACTACGAAGAACGGCTACTGTTCTCACTGATTCGGTTGCGAAATCCGCGCACACGGCTGGTTTATCTCACATCGCAACCGCTGCACCCCAGCGTGATTGACTATTACCTGCAACTGCTGCCAGGTATTCCGTTTTCTCATGCCCGCGATCGCCTATTGCTGTTATCAACCTACGATTCATCACTGAGTCCCCTTAGTCAAAAAATTCTCGATCGCCCCCGGCTTCTAGAGCGCATTCGTCATGCCGTGCAGCGCGATCGTGCTTACATGATTTGCTATAACTCCACTGAGGCAGAGCGCGACTTATCTGTTCAGCTTGATATTCCTCTCTATGCGCTCGATCCAGCCTTACTACAATGGGGCACCAAGAGCGGTAGCCGTCAAATTTTTGCTGAAGCCGGAGTTCCCCATCCTGATGGCAGCAATAGCCTCTGGAACGCTGAAGAACTAGCGAACGCTGCCAATGCACTGTGGGAGCGGCAGCCAACCCTTAAGCGCATGGTCGTGAAGCTCAATGAGGGGTTTTCGGGGGAGGGTAATGCCATCCTAGATTTGCGTCCCATACAAGGGGTAGAACCAGGGGCAGCCTCTTCCGAGGTGCGCATCAAAGCGTTGCAAGAGCAATTTAGTCACCTCAAATTTGAAGCAAAAGCCGAAACTTGGGAGAATTTCAGCCGCCGCATTGTCGAGCTTGGGGCAATCGTCGAAGCATTTTTGGAAGGCGAAGAGAAGCGATCGCCCAGCGTCCAGGGCAGAATCACACCAACCGGAGAAGTTGAAATTCTCTCTACTCACGACCAGATTCTAGGCGGACCCAGTGGGCAGATTTACCTGGGATGTAGTTTTCCAGCAGACGAAGCCTATCGCCTGCGCCTACAGGAGCTAGGGCTGCGTATTGGCAAAAATTTGGCAGAAAAAGGCGCTATGGAGCGCTTTGGTATCGACTTTGTAGCGGTGCATCAACCCGATCAACCCGACAAACCAGCCTGGGATATTCAGGCGATTGAAATCAACTTGCGAAAAGGCGGCACAACTCATCCCTTCATGACGCTCAAGTTTCTCACTAACGGACGGTATGAACTTTCTAGCGGTCTGTTTTATAGCCAGCAGGGACGACCTAAGTACTATGTTGCTACCGATAACCTTCAGAAAGATCGCTATCAGGGTTTGCTACCGAATGATTTGATGGACATCATTGCCCAGCATCAACTTCATTTTGACACCAGCACCGAAACGGGCACCGTGTTTCACCTCATCGGTTGTCTGTCAGAATTTGGCAAACTGGGCTTAACCAGCATCGGCAACTCGCCCCAGCAGGCAGAGGAAATGTACCACCGCCTCATCCGTGCGCTGGACGAAGAAACCCGATCGGGGCGCGAGGAGGAGCGATCTCAGCTTACAAGCCTACCGATGGGATGGTGAGCAGAAGGCAAAAGTTAGAAAAGGGTCGCGGGAAGTTAAAGTAACTCAAAACTTTTCATCCCTCAGCCTTTATCTTTTATCTCTTCGCACCCTGGCTTCAGCGAAATCAAATCCTCAATATTGCGGAGCATCGTGGCACAAATGGCATCCAGGGGCAAATCGTTGGCGTCGTGCCCGAAGGGGTTTTCGATTTCGATACCGATTTCTTCAATACCGAAGAGGGTAAAGCTGATCAGAATGACAACGGGACCCGTCAACCAGCTAACGCTACCCACCACCTGAAAGGGCAGAGAGAGGCAGTAGAGCAGCAGCAATTGCTTGAGGTGAATAGCATATGCCATTGGCATCGGCGTTTTGAGAATGCGCTCGCAGGCTCCTAGCATATCGACCAGTGTATCTAGCAACTTATGCATGGCGCTGAGTTGATAAGCATTCAGGTGATTGCGCTCTTGCTGCTGCAAATAGTCGCCAATCCAAAATGCGATCTCCAGCGGCGGATGGTGCATCGTTTTGAGGATCTCGTACTTGGCAGGCGGCAAAAGTTTGCTTAGTTCATCATTAAGGCTTTCCTGCCGCAGATGCAGCTTGGTAGCAACGCAAAAGGCAACGAGCATCCGTAACACCACAATTTTTTGAGCGCGCGCCTCTGGGGTAGAAACGACGATCGCCAGCCAAATCTGCCGTGCCAAGTTACGCACCGTATTAATTAGCGTGCCCCAGCATTTGCGCCCTTCCCAAAAACGCTCATACGCGGTATTGGTGCGAAAGACAAGCAGTAGCCCCAGCACAATATTAGGAATCAGACTGGCTAAGGTAGGCATGGCTACCGGCAGTTTCCAGTAAGACAGCACTGAAATAACTACTCCAAAGAGACCACAAAGCACGGTGCGACCCAGAATGGAGGGAATAACCGATCCTTTGATCTGAAAGACAGTTTGAAACCACTGCTTACGTTCTGTAACCATTAGCTCTAAATCAGTTACAACTATTTCAAGCAGCTTAAACGATCGCAGGCATCGCTGATTCTAAGGATGCAACAGGAGCAGGATGCCTGAAAATGCGTCCAAACAGCCTGCTTTATCGCACGTCCGATCGTCAGCAGGCTTCATCCCAGCAATTACCGGGGTCTGCTGCATCCACACGATAGAATAAACTCAACATAACGTATCAGTAAAAGTACGTCGCGCAAGCAGCTTACGGGAGATCAGACACGCATGGGCAAGGTAGTCGGCATTGACCTGGGAACAACCAACTCAGTCGTCGCTGTGATGGAAGGCGGCAAGCCAGTCGTAATTGCCAATGCTGAGGGGATGCGAACCACTCCATCCGTCGTTGGCTTTAGCAAGGATGGTGAGCGTTTGGTGGGCCAACTGGCGCGGCGGCAATCGATTTCTGATCCGCAAAATACGTTCTATGCAGTGAAGCGCTACATCGGTCGCAAGTACGCGGAACTTAGCCCAGAGTCTAAGCGAGTGCCCTACACCGTTCGCAAAGATGACATCGGCAATATCAAGCTCAAGTGTCCCCGGCTCCAAAAAGAGTTCTCCCCAGAAGAAATTGCCTCAATGGTACTGCTCAAGCTGGTGGATGAAGCCAGCCGCTACCTGGGTACACCTGTAACAGATGCTGTGATTACGGTACCTGCGTATTTCAACGACTCTCAGCGGCAGGCAACGCGAGATGCCGGACGCATTGCAGGGCTGGAAGTCAAGCGGATCTTGAATGAACCCACGGCTGCCTCCCTAGCGTATGGGATGGATCGTCGGGATAATCAAACGATCCTCGTGTTTGACCTGGGAGGCGGCACGTTTGATGTCTCCATTCTGGATGTGGGCGATGGTGTCTTTGAAGTCAAAGCAACCAGCGGCGATACGCAGCTTGGCGGCAATGACTTTGATAAAAAGATTGTGGACTGGCTGGCAGAGCAGTTTCTAGAGACAGAAGGCGTGGATTTGCGGCGCGATCGCCAAGCACTGCAACGTCTCAGCGAAGCCGCCGAAAAAGCCAAAATTGAGCTGTCGGGTGTCACCGTTACCGATATCAACCTGCCCTTCATCACGGCGACCGAAGAGGGACCCAAGCACCTGGAAACACGCCTCACGCGATCGCAGTTTGAAGGCCTGTGTAGCGACCTAATTAGCCGTGTGCGAAACCCCGTTAAGCAAGCTATTCGAGATGCGAACTTGAGTCCCAGTCAAATTGATGAAGTGGTGTTGGTGGGTGGCTCTACACGCATTCCCGTCATCCAGCAGCTTGTTCGCAGTTTGATCGATCGCGAACCGAACCAGAACGTGAATCCCGATGAAGTTGTTGCAGTGGGTGCCGCGATTCAGGCTGGTATTCTAGCTGGCGAGGTGAAGGATGTGCTGCTGCTGGATGTCACGCCGCTTTCGCTGGGGCTAGAAACCGTTGGCGGTGTCATGAAAAAGCTGATTCCCCGCAACACAACCATTCCAGTACGCCGTTCAGATATTTTTTCTACGGGTGAAGATAACCAAACACTGGTAGAAGTTCATGTCCTACAAGGCGAGCGAGACATTGCAGCAGGCAACAAGTCGATCGGGCGGTTCAAGCTCGTTGGCATTCCCCCAGCGCCACGCGGTCTACCGCAGATTCAGGTCTCGTTCGACATTGATGCAAACGGCATTTTGCAGGTGGCGGCAATGGAACGTACCACTGGGCGCGAACAAAGTATTACTGTTCAGGGTGCTTCGACCTTGAGCGATGAAGAAGTCAAGCGGATGATGCGCGAGGCGCAGGAGTATGCGGACGTAGACCGACAAAAGAAAGAAAAAGTCGAAAAGCGTAACCAGGCAGAATCCCAAATCTTTCAGGCAGAGCGCCAACTGCGGGAAGCCACACTGGATTTTGGGATGCAGTTTGTCAGCAGCTATCGCTCTAAAATCGAGCGTGCCATTCAATCCTTACGCGAAGCCCTCACGCAAAACGACGATCGCGGCATTGATCGAGCTAAAGCTGACCTGGATGATGCGCTGTACGATCTGCGTCGAGAGGTCTACCAACGCAACAAAGAAGACGAAGAGAGCGACAGTCTGTTTGGAGCCATCAAAAGCTTCTTTACCGATGATGACGACTACTACGAAGACGATCGCCGGGACTACGATCGCTATGGCAGCGGTGGCTATGGTGGCAGTAGTTATGGCGGCAGTGGCTATGGCGGCAGTAGCTATGGGAGCGGGCGCAGTCCCTATGGCATGGGCAGTGGGGCACGAGACGATAACCGCGAAGACGACAGCCGCTATGGCAGGCGCAATGATTATGGCGCTGGTTCAGGTTCCTGGAACGACAGCCGTTACAGCGGACAGGATGCTAGTAGAGCGCCTCGCGGTGACCGTTATAACGATCGCCCGTCTGATCGCCTGAATGATCGCCCTAGTGATCGTCCGTCTGAACGCCCGTCTGAACGTTCCAATGAACGTCCTCGCTATGACGATGAGCGCGGTTATGATAGTGAGCGCAACCGTGATACTAGCAGACCCCCTCGTGGTGACACCCGCCCACCCGCCGAACCTCGTACGACCGATCGCGGCGATCGTCGCCCCTCTCGCCCGCCCAAAAATGCCCGCCCAAACCTTTACCAAGACAACTGGGATGAAGAAGATGAGTGGCTTTAAGGCAAGGCTAAGGGATAAAGGCTAAGGGACGAGATTTCGAGTTTTGCATTCTGCTTGCGTCCCTACGCCCCTATTGCCTCCGCTGCCCATCCCATCACTTCCGGCTCCTGACTCCTGACATTACTTAGATGCAAGACTTTCGGAACTATTACGACATTTTAGGCGTGGCTAGAGATGCCACCGTTGACGAAATCAAAAAGGAATTTCGGCGGTTGGCGCGACAATTTCACCCCGATCTAAACCCTGGCAACAAGCAGGCAGAAGAGAAGTTCAAAGACATTAACGAAGCGTATGAAGTTCTTTCTGACCCCACAAAACGCGGTCAGTATGACCAATTCGGAAAGTTCTGGCAACAGCGAGGCTTCAAAGGTGGGCAGACAGCGAAACCGTCACGCGGTTGGGATGGACGGAGCGATCGCGCGGCTGATGACGTTGACTTTGGTGAATTCGACAATTTCAACAGCTTCGTCGATCAACTTCTGAATCGCCGTACCGCTAAAGAAGCTAACGCTGCCCGCACAGGCACACGCGACTACTACCAACCTGGTACTACTAAAACAGCCTATACAGTGCCACGCGCGACGCGACGCGATGCTGAAGCACGACTAGCAGTGCCTTTAGAGAAGGCTTACACTGGCGGACAAGAACGCATTCGGCTGGAAGATGGGCGATCGCTCGAAGTCAATATGCCGCCTGGGATGGTGACTGGGCAACGCATCCGGCTGAAGGGACAAGGTGTTGCAGGCGGCGATTTATACCTCAAAATTGACGTTGCGCCCCATCCCTTCTTCCGGCTCGAAGGCTCTGACATTCAATGCTTGCTGCCTGTTACGCCTAGCGAAGCCGTTTTAGGTGGACAGCTTGAGGTACCGACACTAGACGGTTTAGTTAAAATGTCGATTCCCGCTGGTGTGCGGACAGGTCAACGCCTGCGCCTTGCCGCTAAAGGCTACCCCACCGCAAGCGGTAGACGCGGTGATCAGATTGTCGAAATTCAAATTATGGTGCCACGCGACCCCAGTCCCCAAGAACGCGAGCTTTACGAAAAACTGCGCCAGCTCGAAACCTTTAATCCTCGTGCTGATCTGCCTGTATAAGGGCGTAAATGGTTGCGTGTCATTCTCCCTTGTGGTTGCGGGGAGCAGCAATAGTTTTTAATCGTTCTATGAGGGGCATGGATGGCATCGTGTTAAGTTACTGCTCAGTCCATCTTTTTTTGTATGAAAACCCTCTGCTTGTGACAGTTTTAAGGGACCTCTAGCGAAGTGGTCGATCGCCTAGATTCTGAGAGGTCGACCATATAATCATTGACGCTCCTCAGTTAACTCCTTATTTAAGGAATATTTCAGCATAGTGTGTAGTTGTCCTTAGGCAGCCAGTCATCTTCATTTGTTATGAGTCCCCTAAGGGAGCCTTCATCCTCGGTGCGCAAAACCTTGCCCTTCATTTGGCGGGTTGTCAGTATTGTGGGTCTAACAGCACTCAGTATTTGGCTCGTTCGCTTTATCATCCTGTTTGCAATGCTGGGAGCCTCGATTCCTGCTCCAGTCAGAACTTTACTGGGGATTGCTCCGCCAGAGCTGTGTGACGAAATAAAAGCTCGAAATGCTGATGCAGTCAAAAACTATCTCAATCAAGGCGGCAACCCTAACGCCATTGACGCCAGTTCCACTGATTCATATGGACCGACCTCTGTCTCCCTCCTCGGTTGTGCTGCTTGGTATGGGAACCGCGAAGTTGCAGTGATGTTGCTTGACCGAGGTGCAAAGATTAATGGCACCCACTGGGATCGAGGTCAAAAGTCACCGCCGCTGACACTAGCCTTGGTGGCAATCGACAGAGACAAAACTCAGGTAGCGAGTTGGCAGATTTGGGAAGTTGCAGAACTTTTGCTAGCTAGAGGTGCCGATGCGAATGTGAAGAATGGCACTAGGGTCACCCCTTTGCATGCAATTGCAAAGTCGTATTATCGAGAGAATGCAGCAGACCGACAAGCGATCGCAGAGTTGCTGATTGCCAAGGGAGCGGCGGTCAATAGCAAAAGCAGCGGGAATCTCCTCCATCGGTTCTTCTGCAATCGCACAGCGCTAGACGAGTGGGGAGCATCTCCCCTGCACTTAGCCGCCTACTATGGTCAAACTTCAGTTGCAGAAGTATTAATTGCCAACGGTGCAGACGTTGCCGCCAAAAATGATTGTGGTCGCACTCCCTTAAACATTGCCGCTAGACAGGGTAACAGCCCTGCACTGGTAGAAAGGTTGCTAGCCCAAGGGTCAGACAGCAATGCTAAAGATGTTTTAGGGCAGACACCGCTTTTTTATGCGACTCAATCACTGGGGTTTCTTCAGCGCCCTGACTCTAACAGCGAAGGCAAAGAAGAGCGTGCAGCCAAGCTTCGTATCATCATTGAGTTGCTCAAGCGTCATAGAGCGATGAATCACGTCTAGCCCTTTGCTTGCTTGAGGATCGTCTGTGCGACTTCTTCTGGCACAGGCATCACCGAGAGCCGATTGCCTTGTCGGACGACCGACAGCTCATTGGGGTTGAAGGTTTCGCGGAGCGCATCCAGAGAAAGGAATTGCGGGAAGATTTCGACAAAGGCAACAACGACCGTTTGCCAACGTGGTGACTCCTTTGTTGCTTTTGGATCGTAGTATTTGTTTTTAGCATCAAACTGAGTGGGGTCATCAATATTTGCCTCTGCAACTTTCATCAACCCGACGATGCCGGGTGGCGTAGTGTTGGAGTGGTAGAAAAAGACCAAATCACCGGGAGCCATTGAGCGCAAAAAGTTCCGAGCCTGATAGTTCCGCACGCCATCCCAAACGGTCGTGCGATCGCGCTTCAAGTCTTCAATGCCGTACGCATCCGGCTCCGATTTCATCAACCAGTAGTTCATGTCTTAAAGCGATTCCAATTGCTTCTGCATCATCTCAAGCTGCTGCGTCATGGCAGTTTTTACTGATGGTTGTAAATGAGGGGATTTTAGCGTTAATGGTGCCACGCTAGTAACGAATGCGGGGATCGACGTAGGCGTTAAGAATGTCAATGAGAATGCTGACGACAGCGACGATCGCCGCGAAAAAGACGACAATACCCTGCACCATTGGGTAGTCGCGTTGCGAAATAGCACGATAAAGGCGATTTGCCAGTCCGGGCCAGGAGAAGGTTACTTCCGTCAGAATAGCGCCACCCAGCATTGCAGCAAACGTCAGTCCCAGGATCGTAATCACTGGAATCATCGCGTTCTTCAGCGCGTGGGAGACGAGAATGCGCCGTTCGGGAATGCCTCTGGCTCTGGCAGCTTCCACATAGTCTGACTTCAGGGTTTGCTTAAGGTTTACCCGCACAATCCGTTCAAAGATGCCGCTAATGAGAATGCCCAGCGTCAAGCAGGGTAGCGCTAAGTAGTACAGCGCGTTGAAAAACTGCGTCAGGTTGCCTGCGAGAAGACTATCGATCGTGTAAAGCCCTGTAATGCCTTCGGGTGCTGGTATCGTCACTGGAAAACGGGTGCCCAGCGGAAACCAACCCAACTGCACCGAGAAAATAAGCTGTAACAGCATCCCCAGCCAGAACAGCGGAATCGAATAGGTGAGAATGCCAAAGAGCCGACCGCCTAGATCAAAGGACGAATTGGGACGGGAGGCAGACAGCACGCCCACACCAATGCCAACGATTAGGGCAATCGCCATGCTAAACACCGCCAACTCTACAGTCGCTGGAAAAAATTTGAGAATGATCTCCCAAACCGATTGCCCCTGGCTTACCAGCGATGTACCTAAATCCAGGTGCAGCAGCTTCCACAGATAATCGAAGTACTGCACAATCAGCGGCTTGCCTAACCCCAATTGATTTCGCAACGCCTCTTTGGCAGCTTGCGGCGCACGGGGACCCAGTAACGCATCAATGGGATCGCCAGGGGTCGATCGCAGCAACAAAAAGACCGCTGTTGTAATCACCCACAGCATCAGCGGAGCCAGCAGCAACCGAGCCAGAATATAGTAACGAAGAGAACTAGAGCGAGACATTTAGGCAGTGAGGGGTGAGGAGTAAGGAGTGAGGGGTAAGTTGCTAGAGTGGTAGGGGCAGTTAGCGATCGCGTCTCTTAGTGCGTCTCTATCTCAATCAACCCCAGAAGTGAGAGGCGTTTCACCCTTCAAGCTAGACTGCATCCAACTGGGAGTTGTGCTTAGAATCGTCGCAGTGGTAGCGCTAGTGCTAACCGTATGAATCATTATTCTCCATTTCAAACACTACCCGTTAAATTAGTCGCATCATTACGCTATGAATACTACAACGCAACTGCCAGACTCACTGCCAAGCTCCCTCAAAACACCTGCCTGGCTGCAACAGTTGCAGTGGATTGGTGACCCGGTTAGTTACATGGAAACGGCAGCACGACAACATCCCGAGATCTTTGCGGCAAGTGTGGTTGGGTTTGGTGGCGGTTTAGTGTTTGTTAACCAACCGCAAGCAATTCAAGCAATACTCACGAACGATCGCAAGACCTTTCTTGCCCCTGGCAGCACTAATCGCATTTTGACACCACTGTTGGGAGAGTCGGCTGTCATTATGCTGGATGGCGATCGTCACAAACGGCGGCGACAGCTTTTGATGCCACCCTTTCATGGCGAACGGATGCGTGCCTACGGGCAGTTGATCGGTGAACTGACGACTGCTGCCTTTGATCAACTGCCGCTCGATCAACCTTTTTCTGCCCGCTCCGTAACGCAAGAGATATCGTTGAATATCATCATGCAGGCAGTCTTCGGGTTATCGGAGGGCGATCGATTTCAGCACCTCAAGCAGCTACTTGCTTCGATGGCAGATTTATTTCGCTCACCGCTTTCCTCCAGCTTTCTATTTTTTAATAGCTTGCAAAAAGACCTCGGCGCTTGGAGCCCGTGGGGCAAGTTTGTCCGCGATCGCGAGCGCATCGACTCACTCATTTATGCCGAAATTGCCGAACGACGCTTGCAGCCAGAGGGCGATCGAATCGACATTCTCTCTTTGCTGATGTCTGCACGAGACGAGTCTGGGCAGCCGCTGACCGATCAAGAACTGCGTGATGAACTGATGACGCTACTCTTTGCTGGTCACGAAACCACTGCAACAGCAATGTCCTGGGCACTCTACTGGGTGCATCACCAACCGGCTATCCGTGAGAGACTGCTGCAAGAACTAGCAACACTTGGCGATACGCCCGAACCCACCGATATTTTTCGCCTGCCCTACCTCACTGCTGTGTGTAACGAAACGCTGCGGATTTATCCCGTTGCGATGCTGACCTTCCCTAGAGTTGTCCAGGAGCCGATCGCGATGCTGGGTCGTCGTCTGGAAGCAGGCACGATGGTAGTGGGCTGTATCTATTTGGTGCATCAGCGCGAAGACCTTTATCCAAACCCGAAGCAGTTTCGTCCCGAGCGTTTTCTAGAGCGTCAGTTCACACCCTATGAATTTATGCCGTTTGGTGGCGGTGTCCGGCGTTGCATTGGGGAAGCGCTGGCAATGTTTGAGATGAAGCTGGCGCTGGCAACTATTCTCTCTCGCTATGAGCTGGCGCTTGCTGACACGCAGCCAGAGTTTCCTCGTCGTCGTGGTGTGACACTGGCTCCTGCCAGAGGGGTAAAGATGGTGCTGACAGGGCTACGATCGCGTCAGGAATCTGCGTTAGCTATGGAAATGGCTTGAGCGAATGATCAGATTAAGAGCACAATACTGTTTGCACTGTCTATGTTGCTCGGCATTGATTTAGGCACCGGGTCGGTAAAAGCGCTGCTGCTGGCGATCGATGGCACAGTCATTGCCGAAGCCTCTCACGCTTACACTGTACAAGCGCCGCAGCCAGGGTGGGCAGAGACTGATCCAGCCGAGTGGTGGCAAGCAGTGGCGATCGCCGTCAGGACGGTCATGCAGGATCAGGACGATCGGGTACTGGCGATCGGGCTGTCGGGACAGATGCATGGTGTAGTGCTGACGGATGAACAGGGGGAGCCGTTGCGTCCTGCGATTCTTTGGGCAGATACGCGCTCGAGTGAGGTAGTCGATCGCTACCGTACGCTGCCTCTCAACTTGCACAAACAGCTTGCGAATCCCATCACGACAGGGATGGCAGGTGCCACGTTGCTCTGGTTAGAGGCACAGGAGCCAGCTATTTACAAAACTGCACGCTGGACGCTCCAACCCAAGGATTGGTTGCGGTTTCGCCTTACTGGAGCCGTTGCGACTGAACCATCCGATGCGTCTGGAACGCTGCTGTACGATGTCATGGCAGATACCTGGGCGATCGATGTTTTAGAGGCACTCCATCTCCGTGCTAATTGGTTGCCTGCGATCGTACCATCTGCTAGCATTGCAGGCTCTTTAACCGTAGAAGCGGCTGCACATCTTGGTTTGCAATCAGGCTTACCCGTAGTTGCAGGTGCGGCTGATACGGCGGCGGCGATGCTGGGCACGGGTGTACTCGAACCCGGCATTATGCAGTTAACGGTTGGTTCTGGGGCACAAATAGTCACACCACGATCGCAGCCAATCCCCGATCCACAGGTTCGCACCCATCTATATCGCGCGGCACTCCCTCACCAGTGGTATACGCTCGCCGCTATGCAGAACGCGGGCTTGGCGCTGGAATGGGTACGCCAACTGTTGGGGCTAAGCTGGCAGCAGGTCTATGCCAAAGCCTTCACGGTTGCTCCTGGCTGCGAAGGGTTAACCTTCTTACCCTATTTCACAGGCGAACGTACGCCCCATCTCGACCCTAATGCCCGTGGTGCCTGGGTAGGTTTGGGGCTTCACCACACGCGATCGCACCTCATGCGGTCAGCCCTAGAAGGGGTTGCATTTTCTTTGAAACAAGGACTGGAGGCGATCGTAGCAACGGGCATTGATGCAAACGAGTTACGCCTGGCAGGCGGTGGCACGTTGGAACCGGAGTGGAGACAACTGCTGGGTGATGTGCTACAACTGCCCCTGCATAGCATTACGGTTTCAGCGGCATCTGCCCGAGGCGCTGCAATTCTTGCTGGCATAGGGAGCGGAGCTTATGCTGATCTGTCTGCCGTGCCTCCCATGTCGATCGCGGCTCACCCAACCATGCCTCGATCGCCTGATGCTGGACTCACCGATGCGTGGTCACGCTATCAGTCCCTCTATCCTCAACTGCGTTACTGGCGCAAACACTTACCCTAGTGATACTGAAACCCGAGCGCCCCTCTCTGACAATGCTTTTATCAGTGCAGACGATCGCCGCGATCGTGTAACCCATGCTCAACTTCTACCAACAGCTTGCTACAGCGCTTCAGCAGGGATCGGTTGTGTTAGCAACGGTGGTGAAAGTACAGGGGTCAGTGCCCAGGGAAGTCGGTGCCATGATGCTATTTCGCTCTGATGGCAGCAGTATTGGCACAATTGGCGGCGGTGCAGGTGAAGCCAGCATTATTGAACATGCTAGACACGTCTTGGCGACAGGCGAAAAGCAAGGGGTTGATATTGACCTATCCGGCAATCTAGAGCAAACAAAGCAGGGCATTTGTGGCGGCAGAATGCACGTTTGGCTAGAACGATGGCAGGGCGAAAGCGCCCTAGCCCTTGCGAATGACATTGTCGCCTCGTTGCAGGCTGGACAAGACCGCGTTTTGATAACGCCCCTTGTATCGGCGCGATCGCCCTATCTATCTACTCCCAACTCCCCGCTTGCGACTCCTGACGACCCTGCTTTCGTTATCCCGCTCCTCCGTCCACCTACCCTACTCATCGTTGGTGCTGGTCATGTTGCCGTCCCGTTAGCGCACATGGCGCACCTGATTGATTTTCGTGTCGTCGTGCAGGACGATCGCCCAGAGTTTGCCAACCACCAGCGCTTTTCTGATGCGACTGTTTTAGCTCAGCCGATCACCCCCGCCGTTGCGACACTAAGCACCGGAGCGTTGCTTTACGTTGCCCTGGTGACACGCGGCTATCAGCATGATCTAGCCGCATTGAGAGTACTGCTGCCACGATCGCCCCAGTACATCGGCATGATTGGCAGCCAAAAGCGAGTCAAAACTGTTCTACAAGCGCTGCAACAAGAGGGTATCCCAGGTATGGCACCGTCTTTACTCACGCCTCAACTGGAACGCATCTATGCACCGATCGGGTTGAATCTGGGTGCCCTTACGCCTGCCGAGATTGCCGTTAGCATTTGCGCTGAATTAATCGCCGTCTATCGGAGGGGCAACGGACGATCGCTATCTGGATCATTAGCTGCTACACCTTTGAGCATGGAATGAAGCCGTGATCGCTAAACGCTACGAGCAGCTAACACAACAGCTATAGCAAAAGGATGAGGGATAAATAGAAACCCTTGCTTAAAGGAAGTTCCAAGATTGATGTCTGTTCTAACGCTCTTTCCGACGACTGTAGGGAGTGCGCCCCGAAAAAGATTGCACTAGGGAGAGATGCCTTCACAATGTTTGCCTTTTTCAGGGCATTGATACCCGCTATAGTGAATGAGCTTGTTTAAGCGTCCGTCTTTTCAATCTGTGCAATGCCGTCTGACCTAGGCTTTAGCATCAGCCGAGTGCTTCCGTACACGCTCTTCGAGCAGCTTGGCAACGTTCTGCAACAAACTGCCCAAACAAACGATTCAACGGCATGGGTGTTTACAGAAGCAACCCTGTTTGGTGATCGCGCAACCCTTGAACGGGCAACACGTTTTATCGCTGTTGTTTCGCAGCCGTTCAGCGGTTTATTGCTGGCAGATTCGTCACTCCATGCCGAACCGTCGCATTATCAGGTTGAGCTAACGTTTGACCCCGCAGCGATCGCCGCTTTCCTTGCAACACTGATTAGCCAACTTGAGGATGACTCTGTCTCTGTGTGCCGTTTACAGGAAGCAAGTCAGCATCTACAGGTGAACGATCCAGTGGTGCAGAGTGAGTTTACGCTGCGACTGACAGACGTTTTGGTTGCCCCTCAGACTCAACTTCAGGCTCAGCAACAGCAACAACACTTGCTCGAACAACACATCACACAGCGCACCCAGGAACTAAAAGAGGCACTGCTGTCTGCTCAAACAGCCAATCGCATCAAAACCGAATTTTTGGCTACGATGAGCCACGAACTGCGAACGCCCCTGACCTGCGTCATCGGCATGGCAGAAACGTTGTTGCGCGTCATGGTGATGAAGCCAGAAAACGCCTTTCCGCTCCAAAAGCAACAGGAATACCTCCAGCTAATTAAGCGTAGCGGCGAACATCTGCTAGCAATGGTGAATGACATTCTAGATATGTCTCAAGTAGAGGCAGGCAAAGTAACGCTGGATGTCAAACTTTTTTCGCTGGCTCAGGTCGCTCATCAAAGTGTACAAATGCTCCAAGAACAGGCGCAGTCTAAAGGCGTTGAGCTATATCTGAAGGCACTTCCGACTGCGGCTGGCGATCGACCTGCGGCTACAAACGACTTCTTCATGGCAGATCCACAGCGCGTCAGCCAAATCTTGCTGAATTTACTAAGTAACGCCATCAAATTTACGCCCCAGGGTGGGCAAATCACTTTGCGCTTTGGCATCCAGCATAATACGGCTCTCTTTCAGGTAGAGGATACTGGTA
Organism: Phormidium sp. FACHB-592; assembly: GCF_014695795.1. Taxonomy (NCBI): domain Bacteria; kingdom Bacillati; phylum Cyanobacteriota; class Cyanophyceae; order Oscillatoriales; family Oscillatoriaceae; genus Phormidium; species Phormidium sp. FACHB-592. The sequence goes on along the minus strand of NZ_JACJOZ010000012.1, from coordinate 116,800 downwards.
TTGGCATTCCAGAGAACCAGCGTCACCTGCTTTTTCAAAAGTTTCAGCAACTGGATGATGCCTTGACGCGCACTTATGACGGTGCGGGCTTAGGTTTAGCGCTGACCAAGCAACTAGTTGAACTGCATCACGGCATCATTGAAGTAGACTCTCACGTTGGCGTGGGGACAACCTTTAGCGTCTGGTTGCCTGCCCAAGCGATCGCCCAACCTACCGAGAAAGGCGAGCACCTACCCAGCTTGCCCGCACCCTTACTGCCCGAAGTAATTACGCCTCTGCCCGCTGGTAAACGTGTTGTACTGATTGAAGACCACGACGAAACCGCAATGCTCATCTGCGATTTGCTTACCGCCGCAAGCTTTCAGGTCGTATGGATGGTTGATGGTGCTACAGCAATGAGGCAAATTAAGCTGCTCAAGCCGCACCTGATTATCGCCAATGTAGAGCTACCTGGTTTGGAGGACGGAGCGATCGCTCAGTTTTTGCACCAATATTCTACCCTCCAAGCTGTCAAAGTCCTGCTGCTGAGCGAAGACACCTCGGAGCGTAGACAAGACACAGCCGCAGATGGTGCTACTCACTACCTGACAAAGCCAGTGCAGCCGTATCAGCTTTTGGAGAAGGTTGCGACCTTGCTGGCGTAGAAGAGTGGAGGCGTGGAAGGGTGATGGAGAGGAAGGGTGAAAGGGTGATGGAGAAAAAGGGAATTGGAGGGGTAGAAGGGGAAGCGCTAACTAAAGGCGTTTATAGTGTGCAGCGACGCTGAATATGCTGCTGCTGACGATCGTATAAGTGGGTTAATTCTCTCTCTGAGTGTGTTGTAGACAATGACGATCGTGCCGCTGCACGGTAATAAGAAGGACGAGCGTACTTCTTACATTTAGAATGCAATTATTTTGTTTGCCTGTTATGCCAGTAGGAGATCGCGATCGCCCTTCCAAGAAAGCCGACCTTTCAACCAACAAACGTTGAGCGTTACGGTCAAGAAAGCGATCGCCCAAGCACTTAAGTAGCGGTATTTGCATAAACAAAAACAGGAACGCGCTTATAGGCAGGTGTGCCCGATCGCGTCTCGATTCTTGCCTTAAAAATCACATTCACTTCTGGGTAGAACATCACTGCCGCACCGGGACGCACAGCCCCATAAATCACTTCCACATTTTCGAGCTTGCCTGCATCGCCCTGCACAGTGACTCGCTGATGTGCATCCAGACCTACAGACTCCGCATCAAGGCGATTCATCAAAATACAGTTGCGGTGAGGAATCCCGCGATAGTGATCGCCAATTTTGTAAACCACTGTGTTGTGCTGTGAGTAGCTGCGCCCTGTCATCAGTGCCAGAGTAATACCTGGTGTTGATGCTGGTACGCCAAAGTCTTGTGGCTTTGGTAACGTCAGTGTGGGCAGTGGTGTAACAAACATAGACGCTCTGCCCGATGGGGTGGCAAACTTCGGTTCCGTAAAAAGGCGTCCGTCGATCGTAAACTCTTCGTTTGTGTCATCGATCGCGCCAATTTTCTCGTACCCAGGAATGGTTTGAGCAATCAGTTGCCGCACATACTTGGTGTCCTGAAGTTTGCGCCAATCAACCGGCTCGTTGCCCAGAATACGATGAGCGATCGTGGTGAGAAACTCCACCTCCGAGATCAGGTCTGCGTCCTTGAGATGGGTTTTGCCTTCGTCATTCAATCGCACAAAATTGTTGCCCGATTCCACCGTCGTTTTATGGGGATTCTCAAAGCGATTCAGTACAGGAATAACGATCGTGTTCTGTTTTGCCAGTCCGTTAAAGTGTCCCACATTCGGCTTAGTCGCCACATAGATGACCGTTTCAATATTGCCGATCGCCCGTTTTGCCTCGGTCAAATCAGGGTTTGCGCCGTACAGGTTACCGCCCAGACAGATTAACGTATCAACCTTACCAGCATCGGCAGCCTCAATCAGATCACGAGTGTGGTAACCCTGAACCTTACTGAGGGGGCGCTCCAGCAGCTTTTCAAGTGCTTCCTGAATTTCCTTTTTGAGCTTAACAGTGACACCCATCGAGCCAAAGCCCTGAACGTTGGAATGCCCCCGCACGGGCATGGTGCCTGCCCCTTCTTTGCCCGCATTACCTGTCATAAGAGCCGTGTTAGTGATGCTGACGACATTATCCACGCCGTTTTCATGCTGGGTGATGCCCATTGCCCAGCCGAAAACGACCCGTTCTGAGGTGCCAATGATGGTCGCAGCGGCTGCGATTTCTGGTTGAGAGACACCGCAGATCTCGGTAATGGTATTCCATGTGGTCGATCGCGCCTGCTCTACTACTGCTTCCCATCCGTCGGTATGCGCTTTCAAATAGTCTTCTTTGACTAAGCCTTGCTCAAGCAGAGCTTTTTGAATGCCTGTAAAGAGCGCGACATCGCTACCAGGAATCGGTTGCAGGTAAAGGGACGAAATTTCAGCACCTTGCAACAAACGATCGGGAAAGGCAGGCGAGCCAAATTTCACCAACCCTGTTTCCATCATGGGGTTGATGACGACGATCTTGGCACCACGATCGCGCAGTCGAATCAACTCATTCATCAAGCGAGGATGGTTGTACGCCGCGTTAGAGCCTGCCAAAACCACGCAGTCTGCCTTTTTCAGACTTTCCAGGCTCACCATTGACGTGCTGGTGCCAAAAACCTGCTTTAGCCCAACGGTAGAAGGCGCATGGCAAAGATCAGAGCAGTCTGCAAGGTTATTTGAACCCATCGCCCGGATCATAAGTTGCAGCAGATATGCCGCCTCATTGGACGATCTCCCGGAGCTATAAGATGCCACTCGTTCCGGTGACTTGCGAAAGGCAGTTTCAGCGATCGCGTAAACCTCATCCCAGGAAAGCCGCTCATAGTGCGATTTGCCCGCACGCAAAATGACTGGAAAGCTCCACCGTCCCAGGCGATCGGCTTCCATTGATGTAAGTTGTTGCAGTTCACTAAGGCTGTGCGTCTCAAAAAAATGAGGGGCGATCGCAGGCTTCAGTTCCGATGAAATCGCCTCGACGCTTTTCATGCAGCGCTGGAGCTTTTCACCATCCTCATTGGTAAAGCCTCCTTTCTGTCCTCCTGTCCCCCAGGCGCAAGACAAGCAGGCGCTGTTATGCAGCAACGTTTGCCACAGCTTCGGTCCCTCTGGCGACAGGGTATGTTTTGCCCAGTACTGAATGATTGAAGGACCACCGCCGATCTCGGGCGCTTCGTCATTTGTCTCATGAAACGGGGGAAGGGGCTGGATATTCTGTTGCGTCTCTGCATCCATTGGGCTAACCTCTGCGTTTGGAACGACGGCTTCAAGCGGAGCGAATGTTTACTACAGCAGCGGCACCGCGACAAAGCCCTTACGATAGCGAGTCCCTCGATCGTTACATACATTCCCCTCTAGAGCTGTTTCTCTAGCGACCTTAACGCAAACTAAAGGCTTGTCAAATGAACTATTAGAGAGCGCTACAAGCGGCTAAGGGCTGCTAGTCCCCGCGTCGGTTACCCTTTTTGTCGTTGCTGGTTGCTCATCAACCGTCGGTAACTGCACGGTAAATGTAGTGTGCCCAGAACCACTATTGACTGAAATTTTGCCACCTAAACAGTCTACCAATTTACTCACTAACGCTAGCCCCAAGCCTGTACCGCCACGTTTCCACGGATCGGCTTGCGGCACTCGATAGAACTTTTCAAAGATGCGGGGCAATTCTGCGGCTGGAATTTCGGCACCCGAGTTATCAACGCTTAACTCAAAATATTGAGCGGTTAAATTGACGGATACTTTGATTGCACCATCAGGTGGCGTGTACTTACAGGCGTTGTTGACTAGCTCTACTACAATGCGTTCTAGGCTAGGCTGATCAGAAATCAGCGCAGGCAACTGGGGTGGTAAGTCCATTTGCAGGCTCTGCTGCTGGGTTTCGGCACGCTGGGAGAATGATTGAAGAATGGGCGGCAGCCAATCGCTGAGATCAATGGCTTCAGGGGTATAGGTTTGAGCACCCGCTTCTAAACGCTGGAGGTCGAGTAGATCGTTAATCAGGTCTGTTTCACGGGCACATTCATTTTGCAAAATTTGCAGGTAGCGATCAGTTGCCTCTTTAGAACGAGAGATTTTGAGCATTTCGATCGCCATTTTGATATTAGTCATGGGCGATCGCAGTTCGTGCGAGACGGTACTGAGAAAATCGTCTTTGAGCTGTCCTACCCGTTGAAGTTCTGCTACCTGTTGGTGTAGCGTGGCTTCTACCTGCTTGCGAGGCGTAATATCTTCTAGAACGACGAGAAAACCGTCGGCTCTATCACGACTGGTACTTTGTAATTGATAGACCAGCGGCTCTAGCTGTAGTTCAAACCAGCGATCGTCCTGCTGGCATTCTCTTACCTCTCTAACTTTGGTGGCTGTTTGCTGCTTTAGTCGTTGTAAATCAGCTTGCCACTGGTCTTCGCTGATCCAGTTTGGCACCAGATATTCACTTAACTGACTGCCGACCTCAGCCTGTAACCAATCTGCCGCTGCTGGATTGCAGAACCAAATAACACCATCAAAATCAGCCGCTAACAAGCCGATCGATAGGTTACGAGCAATCGCTGCCTGCGTTGATTGAGAGCGGGCAAACAGCTCTGCTAACGCCGTCATACGGGTGACACTCTGCAACAAGCCTGCTTTTTGATAGGGGTGGACATCTTTGCCTTCAATGGCATCTGGCAAGTGCGTGACAAGATCGGCTCGATGCCGTTGCCAGAGCTGCTGTACCTGTAGTTGCAGGCGAGTTGCTAAGCGCAGGCGATCGTTGAAGCTGATGGCAAGCGTGGTGAGGCTACATAACCCTAGCGGTAGGACAACAGGCACCCAGTAGCCCAGATGGAACAGCCATAAACTAGCGACTCCCCAGCTAAGTGACAGTCCTAACGAGATGAGAATTTGGCTCGACTCGCGACGATCGCTCAACAGCAGGCTTAAGCCAGGACCCGCCAAACAGAAAATCAGCAAGGACCAGGTGAATGAAACGGGTTGCAGCGCATTTTGTTGCAGTAAGTTATTGACCACTGCCGCATTGAGGTACACACCAGTGACAGGTGGGTTGCGATCGAAGGGTGTACTCAGTGGGTCAAAACCAACAGCAGTTAAGCCTACCAGGACAATCTTGCGTTGAAACGCCTGTGCCGGTACTCGTCCTTGAATCACATCGTTAAACGAATACTGCTGTAGCGTTTGGGCACGTCCTGCCCAGTTAATCCACAGTGGTTGCGGGGTAGTTGGCAACGGCACTGAGGCTTGTACCAGTGTGTATGCCTGCGCTGCTGCTAATCCCAACGTCGGTATGTTGTTGTCAAAAAGATTGATTACACGAGTCAGCCCATCAGCATCCGTGCGGCTAAGAATATGTCCAGTGGCGATCGCGGCATTCTGCAAAGCGGGTACTGGTAGCAGAGGTAGCCCAGTGCTGTCCCGTGCTTGAGCCAGCACCACACGGCTCGATCGACTGATTGCTTGAGCAAGTTTGGCATCATCAGGGCTAGATTCAGACCAGATCAAGTCAATCACTACAACGCTTGGTGCAGTCGCTTCTTTTGCCGATAGAGTATTCAGCAGTTTCACATATTGCTGACGTGACCACGGAAACCGACCAAGCTGTTTAATACTGGCATCATCAATGGCTATGAGCACCAGGCGATCGTCCCACGCTCGTCCGCCTCTAAGCTGGAACAAAATGCTATAAGCTAGCTGCTCCAACGGTTGCAAGGCACCAAGAGACAGCAAAGCAGCGAAAACAAAGGCTGTCAAACTACCTGGAAGCAGCCGCCATGCAGCTCTACTGAAGCGCCAGTGCATACGTCTTTGTTCTTCCTAGGGGCGTTGTAACAATTACCTGCATTCTCAGGTAAGACGGCATTGGGCGCAAGTCAGTTTGAAACACGCCTCGGCGATCGGTTATTTGGGACACCTCGTCCACTGTAACACTATTGACGGGGTCAACCTGAGCACGCAACCGCGCTAGCTGTACCCTTCGCTCGACAATTGTTTCAAAGTTGTAGCGCAAGCTAGTATCATTCGTCAGCTTTACTGGTGTTGAGGGCGCTTCTCTCAGCATCGTAAAATTTTGCCGACCTTGTGCCACACTAACAGCTTGATCTTGCGCTGCCGTAACAACGCTACCTTCTAACACTGCAAGCCCTGTCTTGCTTTTTGGCTGCACCGCCACCTCAAATTCAGTACCTCGCACCCCACTTACCCCAACGGGAGTTTGAATCTCAAATTGCGAACCTTTGTTCGTAAAGGGACGCACTCGTAGACGCACATTACCCGTTGGCACTTCTAAGCAAGTAATCCGTACGTTGTCAGTAGCAATATCTAGCTGTCGCACACGCAGAGTTGTTTTCTCCGACATTTCAACAGTGCCGACACCCGTATCCATAAAGAGGTTAGGAGTAGAGTTGTTGCCAGAATTAAGACGATCGCCCACCGTTTGTAATCGATCTCCCACTGCTGCTCGTTGCATCCCTCCATGCTCAAAAGTCACATTATTCGTTATCCGTTGCACTTGCAGTCAGCGATCGACCCGCACCTGTAGCAATTGCTGCGCCCCACTTTGCGCTGTAAGACATACCAGCACGGTTGCTCCAAAACCGATGCCCACCAGCATAGCCTGACACTTCATGAATGCCTCTCTAACATATTTCTATAGTGGATTAGTCAGGATGATGTTGCACTGGGATATGAGGTAAGAGCGAGACACATACTTGTTGGTGCTACATGTGCCAAATGTCCCACTCTAGAAAGCAGTGTTGATACTCTTAAGCTAAGGACAGCACCATCGTTATTGAGTACATCTCAACCTCAAGGTATGCCCGACGATCAAGAGAGCGTTGAAAAAGTTTAAGCTAGAGCGCGATCGTACTAACTGGTGGCGATCGTCCATGCCAACAAAAACCCCGACTTCTTCAAGAAACCGGGGCTTCGATGTCCTAATTTTCATGCTGGCAGTCCGTATCAAAGTCCAGCAGCTTAATAACGTGCTCCTCGTTTGTGCAGCGAAGCAAGCAGTTGGGGGCGAACCTGCCTTGCCCAAAGGTCAAAATCAAATTCATTCGGATTACTGTTGTTAGACTCAACAGCTTTGCTTTGTTGGTTCTCTGCTTTGTTTTTCATACTGTTCCTGATCGCCGCTATCAATACTTTGAACTAAAACTGGATGTCTTGATCTATACCTCAGGGTAGGATATGCCCTGGTCTATGCAGTAAATGCAAGAGGAAAATGCGATTTAAGCATGATTCGTTCAAGCATGTTGATTGTGCCTACTGCTAGGCTCTGGTGCAGGCAATACTTTCTGTTTGCAAGTAACCTCCCTTTGCTTGACAATACGTTGACAAAGCTTGCCATCAGTCTGCTTACACGACATTCTGTACTGTTGAATACAGTCTGTACGATTGAATACAGCATGATTCTAAACGTCTGTAACAGCGACTGTAGTTAAGTTTGTATGAATCTTCGATAAATTTAGGATGCCCAGACCGCTAGCCGCATCAACGTCTGACCAATAAATTTTTTTGCTGAAAATTTGCAGCCCAAAGCGGCTACCGCTCCAAGCTTAAGCAGCCGATATTGCAGTTTAGAACAAGGCAGCATCAGCTCTCAGTTGTAGGCATCAACGCTATACGGGATCTAGACGGATGGCTTGAGCGCCTGTTTGATCTGCTCGATCGCCCGTTTTGCCACTTCTTCCGAGGTTTCGGCAACGTCATAGCGAATGTGTACATCGGCTTGAGCGTAGAGCGGTTGCCGTTGCTCCAAGAGTGCTTGAAGCTTGGTGGCTGGGTCAGCATCTTGTAACAATGGACGGGTAGTATCTGCCTGTAGCCTTGTCTGGAGTTGCTCAACCGGAACATCTAGCCAAACGACAATGCCATGACGGAGATAACCCCAATTCTCGCGCTTCAATACAATGCCGCCACCGGTGGCGATCGTCAGCCGCGTATAGGCGCATAGTTCAGCTAAAACCTGACTTTCCATCTGGCGAAACGCTTCTTCGCCTGACTGGGCAAAAAGCTCAGCAATCGGCAGCCCCGTCACCTGCTCAATGACTGCGTCGGTATCCATAAAACGGTAGCCTAATTGCGCGGCTAGAAGCTTCCCAACTGTTGTTTTACCTGCCCCCATCATGCCAATGAGGTAAACATTGCTGCCCTTAAGAAAATCGTTCACACGTCAATGCCTATACCATCCTGCTTTTGTCAGAATAGCGCGATGCGATCGTTTCTTGCTCCTCTTCTGTCTGAAATGGAGAGAGTGAGGGGATGGAAGGGTCGAAAGGTGAAGAAGTGGAAGAGTGAAGGGGTGAAAGAGCCAAGAAGTAGAAGGGGGAGCCGCTAGCTATTAAGTGTCAGTTTTTGCCTTTTGCCCTGTGCCTTCTACCTTCTACCTTCTGCCCCAACAACCAACAACACTCTGTAACCTAGACCCTAGTACCCTACGTTCTTCGCCCCTATGGGACAACTTACTCCTGAACAACGCCGTGTTTTGTATGTGCAAGAGGCTACGCGATCGGGTGTTCACAAAGCTATCCTTGCAGCACTCTATCAGGTACAAGCCAAACCTGCCCTTATGGATGGCGAGACTGGCTTGGGCATTGCGCCCGTACATCAAGTTGTGTTAGCGCAAGTTGATACCTTTGCTGCACAGGTGCAGTACGCTGCCAATACAATCCGCAGCCTCATCAATAACCTCACACTTAATGGCTGGAACAGCGAGGCTTTGTGGAATGTCGAACAGGGGCGCTATACAGATAAATTTGTGCAAGCGATCGCGGCGGGTTACATTGCGCCTGCGAATGAGCCTGAGACAGCACTGCTAGAAGCAAGCGATCCAGGAGACCTTCTGGCGGCATACCTGAATGAACTGTCTCTAGAGGCTCAGGCAATTCGACTGCCATCTACGTTTACGTATCTCGATACGGCGTTGCTTGCCTTTGTAAAGCCTGTGCCCCACTGCTATTTCAGCCTGCCGCATCAACGTCATGCATTGCTGGAAGCAGTGCGCCTCTGGTGCCAGTTAGACACTCGTGCAGCCGCGATCGCCTCACTCAACATGGAGCTAGCAAGCACAGTTGAGACCGCAAGTCTAATGATCGCCGATGTCGCTAAACAGACTAATGCCAGGTTTGATGAAGTTAAGCTGGATGCAGCGTTGTTGCACTTTGTGCCACTCATGCTTGCCCATTATGCAGGGTATCCTCAACAGCGAGAGGCATTGCTGCGCCTAACCCAGCTCTGGCAGCAATTAGAATCACGAGAAGCAGCGATCGCAGCACTAGCACAAACCCTTACCCCTGCGCTCAACCCCAGCAGTATTGATGCGGCATTACTAGCGTTCGTCCAGCGTCTGCCCCAAACCTACGATCGCACAGGCGAGCAGCGGCATGCCCTTGTCGAAGCCTTTCGTCTCTGGCAACAACTTGATAGCCGTAGCGCTGCCCTGATGGCTTTGGGCGTAAACCCCGCTATTTTCACCGCTACTTCACCAAAGCAGACCGATATTACGAACGCAGCTGTTCAGCTTGATCAGGCTCTACTCAATTTCATCCATTGTCTGCCAGCCAACTATGAAGGTACGGCTGTTCAGCGTGACGCTTTACTGCATTTGACCCAGCTTTGGCGATCGCTCACCACGACAGAACAAGCTCTTCAGTCCCTCTTACACGACTTGAAGCAGATGGCAGTTGCACGACGCGACACCCCTGAAGCGCCGCCCGTCCCTTTGCCCCTTATACCATCAGCGGTTTCCCATCGCTGGACGCACGAGACCCTTCAGCTCTATGCAGCCATTATTCCTAACGGCAGTTTTACTTGGGCAGAGGCAACCAGTGGTGGTATGCAAATGCCAACGAATCAAGCAGCCGTAGATGCGATCGTTCGCTTTGCCCAACTCATACAGCAGGTACACGATCGTCTTAATCGCCCTTTACACATAACGACTTGGTATGTAGCAAATGCCAACACCAGCAGCGCCAATCTTTCGTTCAGGCAGCACCAGCTTGGTGACGCATTAACCTTTTACTGCGAAGGGCTAACAGGAAATCAACTCTACTGGTTTCTCGATCCTTGGTGGACTGGAGGCTTAGGACGTTATGCTGCTTTTCCTTACCTCTGCTCAGTCGATGCCCAGAGCGATCGCACCCGTTGGCAGCGATAAGATTAATCGTTAAGGTCGATCGTTAGGTAATGCTGTCCAGAATCCGTAATAAACGCTGGCTAGTAGTAGTAATGATTACAAACTGTTATCCCTGTTTACAGCACATCCTTTCCTCTACATTTCTCTGAAATTAGAACAGGCTGGTGATGTGGAATGCGTTATTCAGGGAAAACTATAGTAGAATCCAAGCTTTCAATCCCTCACCGCCATGTCAACCCCCATGCTCTTTGTAGAACCCTGGTTGGCTCAGACACCTAGCAAACCTGTAAAGCTAAAACCTACTATTCCCGCAGAATCTGCTAATGCTCCAGATGCTAGCTCCAATCAGGTATGGATGGCGGCATCTGGTGGGCTACTATTGCTGCTAATCGTTTTAGGCGTCATGTCTAAACTCGCAACAGATAAGCTCGCCAAGCAAGTCAAGTTTGAAACGTTTAAGAATCGAGAACTTCAGAAAAAGCTGAAGTTTGCGGTCGAAATGATCGGCAAGATGGAGAAGAACCCCGATCTTATCCACTCGCGAGAATTTAACCTTGACTACCTCAGAATGCGGATGGACGAAGAAGTCTTTCACTTCGCTATCCTTAATCAAATTAAGCTTAAAGTTAAGGATAAAATCTCGCTGGCCCTCCGCCCCAGCCAAGCTAATCAGGGCGAAGTCGGTATTGCCAGCACAGGACGGCAAATCGACGAAATCTTTGACGTTGAATACGAGCCAGGCGACCTGCCTAAAGGCACCAAACGCGTGCTATTCCGCGTTGAGATCAAAATTCTCAAACTGCCGACCCAACCTACATCAGTGACGATCGGTCAAATCATCGACTGCATGGAAACCTTCCTTAACCCTGCAAGTGAACACGACACCTGGCAGCCCACGATTCAAGGGCGCATTGCCAATATGCGCTGGGATCAAAAAGCCAAACCAACGCCTTTGCTTGTACTTGAACAAACCCAGGAAGGCTCCAACGTTACCTTCAAAACGACCCGTATGGCTCAAAGCTAAAAGAATGAACTAGAGGGTTATCATGCAGTTCCTTTATCGTGACTAATCTGTAGAGCGTTGGACGCTACAAAGCAGTAAGGCACGTACGCACCGCAAACTGATCAGGAGTGCATCACTAACCCTACGAGCCTTCTACCTAATTCACTGCCAACGCTTTTTACGTGGCAATTGTAAACACAGAGCAACTTCTCTTTAAGTAATCGTTGCGATGCAAGCAAAAGGCAACTGTAGCCAACGGCATCTAGGCTTTGCAGGTTAAGACGAGATGATTGAGCCTACGTTACCTGATACAGGTGCCTCAAAGCTTTCTTTGCCTATGAACTAGAGGGTTATCATGCAGTTCCTTTATCGTGACTAATCTGTAGAGCGTTGGACGCTACAAAGCAGTAAGGCACGTACGCACCGCAAACTGATCAGGAGTGCATCACTAACCCTACGAGCCTTCTACCTAATTCACTGCCAACGCTTTTTACGTGGCAATTGTAAACACAGAGCAACTTCTCTTTAAGTAATCGTTGCGATGCAAGCAAAAGGCAACTGTAGCCAACGGCATCTAGGCTTTGCAGGTTAAGACGAGATGATTGAGCCTACGTTACCTGATACAGGTGCCTCAAAGCTTTCTTTGCCTTAATGGTTGGAGGCTGGCGCTTACTTAAGTGCTTCGAGCACCTTTACCAACGCGCCTCACATTACAAAGAGCTTTATAGGACTAGTAAGCATCAAAGTTTGAGTACTCCCGTAGGTGGCTTGTAGCTTACCCTCGCAGTTTACGATAAGACTTTTTTTAAGTCTGCGATGGCAACTTTACTAATGTAGGGGCAGTTTCAACCACTAACAGCAAGAGTTTTGCTAGTCATCCAACTGTTCTCTGGCTCCTAACTTCTGGTTCCTGGCTCCTGGCTCCTAACTTTTTAGCGTTAGGACATTGCATTTGATCATTTGCGGCAACTTACCACATACCCCGCTTTCCGCTAGGGCGTACAGTCATCCAGTTGGTACGTGCCATAGCAAGCTGCTCTTCTGTCAGCTTTGCCCCCGTTAAATTGGCACCACAGAGGTTCGCGCCGCGCAGGTTAGCATTTAACAAATACGCTTGGGAAAGATCAGCACCACGCAAATCGGCGCTTTCCAGGTCAGCGTTGTTCATATACGCCTTGATCAGATTAGCGTCTCGCAAGTTTGCTCGGTTCAAATTTGCCCGACCAAAATCGGCGTTGAATAGATTAGCGCCTTGTAGGTTAATCTTGCTCAAGTTGGCTTGATGAAAGGTTGCGCCAGCTAAATTAGCCTTTGGCATTTGAAGGGCGTTTAGATCGCAGGAAGCAAAGTCACGCCGACCCTTGGAGTAGTAGCTTTGTAGACCATCAGCATCTAAACGTGTAGGTGGTTTGGTTTTTTCGCCATTGCCATCTCTATGCCCGGTCGAACCTTTACTTTTGAGGGAGGTGCTGGCAGACGCTCTAGAGTCAAATACACGGCTACGGGCTGGACCAGACTGGAGGCTTGTTGCGTCCGATTTGAATTGCCGTGCTCGAATAGCTGCGGCTGCACGTGCATGAGGAGAGGTTGTCGTGCCATTAGAGTCGGGTCCCGAGCGATAGTCTCCAGGTTTGCGTGAACTGCCGCCGGGCTGAGCCGTCATGCTATTGGCGAGACTATCCAGGTATGGTTCTAGATCAAGTGCCCTAAAAATGTCATCAGCGGATTGGTAGCGATGACGCACAGACACTTCAAGCATCTTTCTTAAGACGCTAATGAAGTGGTCATTAATATGAACGTGCTTTTGCCAGAGCAACTCGCCAGTGGATGGATCGTAATCAAGATCTTTTGGCGATTTTGCGGTTAGTAGATAGATACAAGTAACGCCTAGAGCATAGATGTCGCTAGCAGGAACAGGGCGCATTGCCATCTGTTCGGGTGGCGCAAAGCCAGGGGTGCCGATCGCATAGGAGGTAAAGGCAGTCTGCTCAGAATTAATAGAGTTTGGCTGATGCTGATATTTGACAGCACCGAAGTCAATCAGCACAAGCTTGCCATCCTGAGCGCGACGGATCATGTTGGCGGGCTTGATGTCTCGATGAATAACTCGATTTTTGTGAATATACTCTAGAACAGGCAAAACTTCGCTTAGGAAGCGTTTGACCTCTTGTTCAATCATTGGCCCATCGCGTTTTACGATTTGCTGTAGGGTATAACCACTGACATACTCTTGGACTAGATAAAATTCTTGATTTGCCTCAAAGTAGTCTAGTAAACGCGGTACCTGGGGATGGTTGCCTATTTGACCAAGCGTACGGGCTTCGCGCTCAAATAGCTCACGCGCCATCTGCAAAACGTGGGGAGCAGTCGCGCTTGGACGAAGCTGCTTAATGACACAGTTTGGTTGACCGGGCAAAGATTCGTCGATCGCAAGAAAGGTCGCGCCAAAGCCACCCTGTCCAAGAGCCTGAATTACCCGATAACGGTTGTTGAGCAAGATACTAGAGCCACACGCTGGGCAAATCTCAGCAGGGGTGGGATCTTCAGGACTAGGACAGCTTGGATTTAAGCAGTAGCTCATTTAACATCACTCGCTTTGGCGTTGCCTACTGGGATATTGCTACCCTAGTTTCATTATCTGTGCAGGAACAGCAAACAAGAATGTCGTTCATGCGGGAGAACCCTTGAAGAGTTGCTAAAGTTCCTCCATCTACGCGTAAAGCTATTGATTCTATCCTTATATTCACGGATTCTGCCATCTCGTCAAGATACACCTTTCCTCCAGGATGCCCAAAAGCAGGGAGGGGCTCAACAGAGCGATAGCCAATCCTTTTAAGTTATTACCGATGCTAGGACAAAATTCCGAACGTTTCGCGATCAAGTTCTTCTCTCTTGATTCTCTATTGCTAGAAGGATTTTGAAAAGGTGTTGACATAATTTGCCCTTGGCGAAAAGGGAGAAAGGGTAAAGAAGTGAAGACGTGGAAAGGTGAAGGGGAAAAGGAGTGAACGGTGGAGGACGGGTAGGACGGTAGAATGGTTTTGCATAAAGAAGGTTGGCAAGCAGGTCATGCGTATTTCTTTGAACTGGTTGAGCGAACTGGTCGATATCACAATGACTCCAGAGGCGTTGGCAGAGATGCTGACCATGGCAGGGTTTGAAGTGGAGGAGATTGAGGATCGCCGGACGTGGGCAGATGGTGTGGTGGTCGGAAAGGTGATCGATCGCCAGCAGCATCCCAACGCCGATCGCCTGAGTGTCTGTCAGGTTGATATTGGAGCAGCAACGCCCTCGACGATCGTCTGTGGTGCGCCCAATGTCAAAGCAGGCTTGTTGGTGCCAGTAGCAACACTGGGTACATTTCTGCCCCGAGTGTCAGACGGTTTGAAAATTAAGCCTGCCAAGCTACGGGGCGTTGCGTCAGAAGGCATGATTTGCTCCCTTGCAGAACTGGGCTTAACGAAAGAGTCAGAGGGCATCCACAGTTTTGACGATGACGGGTTGCAGGTTGGTAGTGATGTGCGTCCGCTGTTAGGTCTGGATGATGTCATTTTGGATGTGACCTCAACGGCAAATCGCGCTGATGCTCTAAGTATGGTCGGCATTGCCCGTGAAGTCGTGGCACTGACAGGTGCAACTCTGAAACTTCCCAAGGCAGAATTGCTCGACAGTCCAGCCTCTGTAGAAACTCTGACCTTGAAAATCTCGGAACCGCAGGCGTGCCCTACCTACATCGGCACTGTTATTGAGCAAGTAACAATTGCACCGTCTCCTCGTTGGCTCCAGCAGCGTCTACAGTCAGCCGGAACGCGCCCAATTAACAATGTGGTGGATATCACCAACTATATTCTGCTGGAATGGGGGCAGCCGCTTCATGCCTTTGATCGCGATCGCTTAGTAGCAGTCAGCGGTCAGCGATCAGCGGTCAGCCAGGCAGTAGCGGATAGTCGTCCTCAGCCCTCGCTCCAAATTGGTGTGCGGTTTGCAAACACAGGCGAAACGCTCAAAACGTTGGATGGGCAGACGCGATCGCTGCAAGAACAGACCTTGCTGATTACGGCTGGCGATCAGCCTGTGGCGCTGGCGGGGGTAATGGGTGGAGAGGCAACAGAAGTCCATGCGGGCACTCAAAGCTTGATGCTAGAAGCCGCACTCTTTGATACAGCAGCAATTCGTCGATCGGCGCGATCGCTGGGTATGCGAACAGAAGCCTCGGCACGCTACGAACGAGGAGTAAACCAGGCAGAACTCGAGGTTGCCTGTCGTCGAGCGATCGGGCTGCTGGCTGAGTTTGCCGGTGGGGTCGTTACTACTCAGGTAATGGCGGATGCACGTAGCAGTCAGTCGGCTGCACGATCGATTGAGTTGCGGCTCGATCGAGTCAATCAAGTGTTGGGTCCTGTGACGGTTGGCGAAGAGTTGAGTGAACTGCAACCCCAGGATGTAGAGCGCACACTGACGGCTTTGGGCTGCGAGTTGTCGCCTATGACTACCGATCGCAGTTGGACTGTCACCGTACCGCCCTACCGTTATCGTGACTTGGAGCGTGAAATTGATCTCGTTGAGGAAATTGCACGGCTCTATGGCTACAACAACTTTTGCGATACGCTGCCCGACAAAACCGAGCCAGGGTTTCTCTCGATCGAACAAGCACTTAGTCGCAATCTGCGGGAAGCACTGCGGGCGATCGGTCTTACAGAAGTGACACACTACACGCTCGGCAAACCCGGCGGTACCCGACAAATTGTCCTCTCTAATCCTTTATTTGCAGAATACTCTGCTTTAAGGACAAACCTGATCGATGGCTTGATTGATGCGTTTCAGTACAATCTGGAGCAAGGTAACGGGGCGCTGAATGCTTTTGAACTCGGACGCATCTTTTGGTCTGAAGAAGATGGGTTGAGCGAGGCAGATTCGCTAGCAGGCATTTTGGGTGGCGATGCAACCCGCGGAAAGTGGGTGCGCTCTGGACGTGAGCAAGCACTAACCTGGTTTGAAGCAAAGGGCTTGCTGGAAAGCGCCTTTCAGCGTCTGGGTCTAGCTGTTGAGTATCAGCCCGATCGCCGGGACGATCGACTTCATCCGGGTCGTACAGCTTCTCTCTGGGTCGGTGGTAGCCGTCTAGGCACCTTTGGGCAACTGCATCCGCAACTGCGCCAGGAACGGGGCTTGCTAGATGAGGTCTACGTGTTTGAGCTGGATTTAGATGTGCTGCTGGATCAACTCGATCGCGACGAGTTGCGCGTGCCAATTTTCCAGCCATTCTCGACCTATCCACCCTCTGATCGCGACATTGCTTTCTTCGTTTCCACTCAAGTAT
This sequence comes from Phormidium sp. FACHB-592, assembly GCF_014695795.1. Lineage (NCBI taxonomy): Bacteria > Bacillati > Cyanobacteriota > Cyanophyceae > Oscillatoriales > Oscillatoriaceae > Phormidium > Phormidium sp. FACHB-592. The sequence goes on along the minus strand of NZ_JACJOZ010000012.1, from coordinate 100,300 downwards.
CGGTGGCTGAAATTGAACGCACCATCACCAAAGCGGGCGGCACGCTTCTGGAGTCGATTGACCTGTTTGATGAGTATCGCGGCGAGAATGTGCCCACCGGACAGCGCAGTCTCGCGTTTCGGTTGCTCTATCGGGCGAGCGATCGTACCCTCCAGGATAATGACATTGACCCCGTACACCAACAAGTCCGAGAAGCCTTGGTCGATAAATTTCGCGTTGACCTGAGAAGCTAGCAGGAAAGAGTGAGGAGTTTTGGAGTGCTTAGTTTTAAGTTCAGTTCAAAGCTCTTCACTCGCAAGGCAAAACTCATTACTCAAAACCATACCGATTCAATCTATGACAAAGTACGTTCTCTGGGGCAGCTATGCGGATGATGTGTTGGAAAAACGTGCCCCTCATCGTCAGGCACATTTAGATGGTCTTGCAAAGCAGAAAGAAGCCGGTGTCTTAGTCACGATCGGTCCCACAAAAGACTTGACCAAAGTATTTGGCATCTATGAAGCGGAGAGTGAAGCGATCGTGCGCGAACTGATTGAAGCCGATCCCTACTGGCAAAATGGAGTCTGGACTGAATACGATGTCAAAGAATGGATTCAAGCACTTTGAGCGAAGAACGAAATTTTGCCCCTAAGAGGCAACGGCACGGGCACTGATTGCCCTAACCGCAATTTTCCACACGCTTGATGCCATGTTTAGGCACTAATAAGGAAGATGCTCCCACCCCTAGCTTGAATGGATGATACCAACCATGCAGACTCTTAAACTGCCCTCTGGACAAGCCATGCCTGTTCTCGGCATGGGCACCTGGCAGATGGGAGAAAGTACCAGGAATCGCCAGCGTGAGATTGCTGCCCTCCGTCACGGACTCGATTTGGGGCTATCGCTGATTGACACTGCTGAGATGTATGGGGAAGGTGGTGCAGAGACAGTCATTGCTGAAGCGGTTGGTAAGCGTCGCTCTGAGGTCTTTCTAGTTAGCAAGGTCTACCCCCACAATGCTTCCAAGCAAGGGGCGATCGCTGCCTGCGAACGGAGCCTCAAACGCTTAAACACGGATTATCTCGATCTCTACCTGTTGCACTGGCGCGGCTCGGTGCCATTGACAGAGACCCTGACTGCTTTTCAGATGTTGCAACAAGCAGGCAAAATTCGTGCTTACGGTGTCAGCAACTTTGATGTCAAAGACATGGAGGAAGTTAGCCAACTCAAGGGTGGGAACAGCATTGCCACTAATCAAGTGCTCTATAACCTGACACGGCGAGGCATTGAGTGGAACCTACTGCCCTGGTGCCGACAGCACGATCTGCCTATCATGGCATATTCTCCGATCGAGCAAGGGCGTTTACTAAACGACCAGACGCTCACGGCAGTAGCTCAAGCGCGTGGAGTGACAACGGCTCAAGTTGCGATCGCCTGGTTATTGCATCAAGAGGGTGTCATCGTGATTCCTAAAGCCAGTCGCATCGAGCATGTAGAGCAAAATTACGCTGCTCTAAAGCTGAAGTTGAGTGCGGAAGAACTAGCGACTCTAGAGGCAGCCTTTCCCCCACCTGCTAAACCCGTACCCCTAGAAATGCTTTAAGGATCAACCGTGGCTTCAGCCGTAAAGGAAAACTCGCTGGCTAATGTCCATGGTCCACCCTGATAATACCAAAGCAGCAACCCTTCTCCATAGCCCTGCAAGGGCTGCCATTGCTCTAGCAATTGCCCGTACACTTGTCGAGCTGCTGCTGCTGCTACTTTATTTTGAATGGTGATGTGTGAGCGATAGCCTTGTCGATCCTGCGCGCTTAACCAATCACTCCAACTTGCTGCCAGGGTTTGCCGTAACTGCACAAGCTTAGGAGAGACAAGCTCGATCGCCACACCATTGCCCAAAAAACGGAGTGTTGGCAATGAGAGGTCAATGCTTGATGTTTGAGTACACAGCTTTTGCAGACGCTGCGAAATGGCGCTTTCTTGATCTCCAGGTAGCGCATGAAAAAGCGTGACATGGGCAGGAATAAAGTTTCTCTCAGGCGGAAAGTACTGCTGTCGTAAGGTATTTACCTGCTCGAAGGTTATTTGATCCAGTTTGAGCGTCAAAATGAGCGGCGGATCATTGTTGCTAGTTGCCATGCTTGATCGCTATAAACGCCTTGAAACAGTAAAGCAGAGACAATAGAAAGAGGCTAAAAATAGAATAACTGATTGGGAAAAGGCTGAAGGCTTCTGACTAAGCGCTTAATGCAGTGATGCAACGTCCAGTTGATCAACAGGAAGTTTACTGGACGCTTTTTACAGACGACCTATTGAACGCTGTCGAAAAGCGATCGCATACGATGAATGCAAAGGAGCCGATCGCCGCTTTCCATGCCAGTAAATTGTAGCCGCAGCCTGTAGAGGCAATGATTGAAGCATTGCAGCAGTCACTTGAAGCACTAAACGAGAAATGAGAGCACTCGTCCTGTCTCCAAAATTTAAGCGAGCCTTTCGCAAGGTTGTGCAACGCGATGGGAAACTTCTAAACGCTTTGATAGAGACGCTGTTGCAGATGTAAGTAGAGGCATTCGCGCCCAACTTAGGAACACACAAACTAGAAGGTTCAGTTATAGGAATTGTTAGTTTGCTCCCATAGCTACGCTGTAGATTGGTGCTCTCGACCAAGCAAAACAAAACAACTGGGAGCAGTGCTTTTGTCTAGCTTGTTTCACGAACAGACAATGAAGTTTAACAAACTTTTATTTCACTAATTTACAAGGCTAGCCTTAGCTAATTATTGCTTCAAAGCTAAATAACGCTCCAGTTTCTAACGAGCAAGCTTTTCTACCGTTTGGCAGGGGCTTGCACTTGAAAAAATTTTTACGCTTCTTGTATAGCAACCCTCACTTCCATCTCTTTAAATCTCACCTTAAATAATATGAGCCTCCTTTCGATCGAAGAACTGAAAGAACTTGTAGAGCAGCCGCAGGGATTGTGTGTATCGATTTATATGCCAACTGCACAGCTTGGTTCAGAAACGCAGCAAAATTCTGTCCGCTTCAAGAATCTCATTCGGCAGGCGGAAGCAGAGTTAGAAAAATATGAATCACGTCCGACTAATTTAGGTCATTTTCTTGAGCCAGCCATCCAGTTGGATGAAGATGACTTTTGGCAGCATCAAAGTGCAGGTTTAGCGTTGTTCATTGCAGAAGGATTCTTCCGCTTCTATCGCGTGCCGATCGATATGATTGAACTGGTAGTCGTAAGCGATCGCTTTCATCTCAAGCCATTACTTCCACTACTAAGCGGAGATGATCGCTACTACATTCTCACGCTCGGTCAGCGCGATGTGCGTCTTTTAGAAGGCAATCGCTACGGCATCACTCGTGAAGTGGAAATCGAAGGCTTGCCGCAGAACATGGATGAAGCCTTGCAGTATGACGAAACGGCGAAGGATGAACAGCGGCGACAGGGCGGTGGTGCAGGTCGTGCTGCTCTACAGGCTGGCTCGTATCACGGACAGGGCGGCGAGCGCGAAAATGTCAAAGAGGATTTGCTGCAATATTTCCAATTAGTAGATAAAGCACTGCACGACTTTTTCCGTAATCGCCATGCACCACTTGTTCTAGCTGGCGTTAATTATTTGCTGCCGATTTATCACGAGGCAAATACCTACAATTTCATTGTGGAAGAAGGCATTCAACACAACACAAAGGAGCAAACAGCGCAAGAACTTCATGCCGAAGCGTGGGCGATCGTGGAGCCACTATTTGAGGCAAACCAGCAAAAAGCGATCGATTACTATCATGAGTCGATCGCTGCTGGTAAAGGCTCAAATGACTTGAACGAAGTCATTCAAGGCGCTTTTTATGGTCGTGTTGAACAGCTTTTTGTTCCCGTCGGTGTGCAAAAATGGGGTCATTTTGATCCAGATTCAATGGAGCTTGAAATGCATAATGAGGCTCAACTGGGTGATGAAGATTTGCTGAATGCAGCAGCAATTCAAACGATCTTTCATGGAGGAACGGTGTATGCCGTAGAACCAGAAAAAGTGCCAGACAATACGCCTGTTGCTGCGGTCTTTCGCTACTAAGTGCGCGTTATCCAGGCAGAACTAAATGCCTGAGCAATCCAGGAGCTTTCAATTGCTTCATTAAGCCTCGAACTCAACTGGAAACAAATAGCTTTAGTCGCAATCGCCGGGATGAGAATTTTCTTATTCCGGTACATTATTTTCTAGAGGTGATAAAGCCGTAGTTTAGAGAATGTTTGGAAATACAGAAATTTTCATCTCCTGTACCAGCCTCAATTCAATGTGTGGTAAAAAATCTAAATTGATAGGTACGAAGAAATATAGCAGTCTGACTGTACTTAATAGAAGGAAATAGACTAGTAAAATCATGAGTAATCTGCTACAGATGAGCCAGGAAGGTAGCTAGAATCTAGCGTGGCTGAGATGGTGTAAGGGCACGATCGCGGGAAGGTTTCAGAAGGGAGATCAGTTTTGGCGATCGCTTGTTCAACCACATCTGCATAGCATTCCTCAAAATTTCTTCCAGATAAAACTTCAGACTAGGAGGATTTTTCAGTTCATTCCGAATGCAGCGACGATATTCTGCAATACTGCCTTTCCAGCTACTACTTCGTCGTTCTAGTTGATACTGCCCTTTAAGTAGATGTATGAGAACAACAACTAGATAGATCTTCAAACTTCGGTGTTCACTTCGCCCCAGTGTTTCGATTTCATCGATCAGATTTTCCCAGCCAATATTGGCATAATCCTGCGCCTTTAACTGTGCGGCTGTAGTTTCAATCCACTGCAGAAAGTCCCTCTCGTAGAGATTCTTACGACTCCTTCGATTTCTGTTGCCATAGTGGGTTCTTCTCAACAACTCAAGTTGCTTGCTTACACTTTAAAACTCCACATCTAGCGGTGCGCGCGGGAAGGGAATTACGTCACGGATATTGCTCATGCCTGTCATAAACTGAACCAGACGCTCGAAGCCTAAACCGAAACCTGCGTGAGGCACTGTGCCATAGCGACGGAGATCCAGATACCACCAGTATTCTGCTAGATCAAGCCCCTGTGCCTGAATGCGGCGTTCCAAGACATCTAGGCGTTCTTCACGCTGCGAGCCACCGATAATTTCACCGATTTTGGGTGCAAGGATATCCATTGCCCGGACGGTATTCTCGTTGTCATTGAGCCGCATATAAAAGGCTTTGATTTTGGCGGGATAGTCAGTGACGATCGTCAGTTTTTTGAAATGTTCTTCTGCGAGATAGCGTTCGTGTTCCGATTGCAAATCTAGACCCCATTCAACGGGATACTCAAACGTTTTGCTGGACTTTTCGAGCAGCGCGATCGCCTCTGTATAAGTCACTCGCGCAAATTCATTGTTAATAATATTGTCGGCAGTTTCCAGCACCGATTGATCAATGCGCTGGTTGAAAAACTCCATGTCTTCCGGGCAGCTTTCTAGCACAAATTTGAAGATGTACTTCAGAAAGGCTTCTGCCAGATCCATATCGCCTTCGAGGTCACAAAACGCCATCTCCGGCTCAACCATCCAGAATTCTGCCAGGTGGCGTGAGGTGTTGGAGTTCTCGGCGCGAAACGTGGGACCAAAGGTGTAAACGTTGCTAAACGCCATTGCCATAATTTCGGCTTCTAGCTGACCGCTGACCGTGAGGTAGGTATGTTTGCCGAAAAAGTCTTTGCTGAAATCGGCTTTTTGGTCGGCTGTGACAGGCACTTTGTTGAGATCGAAGCCTGTCACAGTGAACATTTCGCCCGCCCCTTCGCAGTCGCTGGCGCTAATGATCGGCGTATGCACCCACAAAAATCCACGCTCTTGAAAGAACTGGTGGATGGCGGTTGAAGCTGCATTGCGGACGCGAAACACGGCGCTGAGGGTGTTGGTACGCGATCGCAAATGCCCAATCTCCCGCAGAAATTCAAACGAATGCCGCTTTTTCTGCAAGGGATAGGTTTCTGGATCCGCTTCCCCATAAACGACGATGGACTCTGCCTTCAATTCAATCCGCTGCCCCTTTGCAGGCGATTCGACTAACGTGCCAGCAATTTCGATCGATGCACCCGTACTAACCCGCTTGATTGTCTCGGCATAGCCTGGAACATCCTGATTGACCACAGCCTGAAGCCCTGCTATAGAAGAGCCGTCGTTGACTTCCACAAAGCTGAATTCTTTTTGCTCACGCTTCGTCCGTACCCATCCCTTAATTGTGACGGTTTCGGCAGGCTGCCCGTGGCGGAGGAGGTCTACAATGCGTCGAGTCATGGTCATAAAAAAGGGAGTAGGGAGTGGGGAATAGGGAGTAGGACGTAGGGGAGTGGGAGGCAATGGCGCTGCATTTGAGTGTAGCAAAGTGCTTCACAAAGGTTAGATCCTTTTAAACCAGACGTATCGCTGTCTGATCGCCTTTTGCAGAAAGTTTGTATCGGTCAAAAGTAACTATGCCTACATTGATTCATCGTCGCGTCGAGGCGGCACGAGCAGGAACCAACCCAGCGGTCATCTGTTGCGTGCCGTCAGGTTGGTTAGTTTTAGGAGATGTACAATTTTTGCGCGGTTACTCATTGCTGCTGCCTGATCCAGTTGTGCCAGATTTGAATGCACTGGATGAGTCGGGACGATCGCAATTCCTGCACGATATGGCAGTTTTGGGCGATGCACTACTGGAGGTCACTAATGCCTACCGTATCAACTACCAAATTTTGGGCAATTTGGAGCCAGCCCTCCATGCTCATGTGTTTCCCAGGTATTTGATGGAGCCTGAGCAGTACCGCACCTCGCTGCCCCAATCGTATGAGCCAGAGTATCGACAGTCTATCCCGTTCGATGAGGAGCGCGCTCGTCCGTTGATGAAGGCGATTAGGAAAGCAGTTCAGCGTCGTTTGTGATACGAGCAGCAGCACCCAGCCTGCAAGCTACAGTGTGATACTCTACATGTGAAAATTTCAGCAACCGCACGATGCGTCGGATCATTCTTTTCATTGCTGCAAGCCTAGATGGCTATATCGCCCGCCCCTCTGGCGAAGTCGATTGGCTATTCACAGACCAAGACTACGGCTACACAGAGTTTCTGGCTAGCGTTGACACCGTCCTTATGGGGCGAAAAACTTACGAGCAAGTGTTAACGTTTGGCGAGTTTCCTTATCAAGAGAAGCAGAGCTATGTTTTCTCGCGCGATCCCGGCTTTGATGCGTCGCCCCACGCTGAAACAGTCCGTACAGATATCAAAGCCTTTGTGGAGACACTCCGCCAAAGCAATGGCAAAGACATCTGGCTAGTTGGTGGAGCCGCACTAATCTACCCGTTCCTAAAGCATGAGCTATTAGACGAACTCATTCTTTCTGTCCATCCCATCTTGCTCGGTAGCGGTATACCGTTATTTAGCGAAACAGACCTGACAACGCCTCTTCAATGCCTTGCCAGCCACTGCTACGATTCAGGGCTAGTGCAAATGAAGTATCAAGTGCTTAAGCGAGGAGGCTAAAAAAACACTCGCGCCTTACTGTAGAAGCGCAACAGTATGACGTCTGAACCTCAAAGTTGGATTTCAAAATGGCTGCGATCGTTCACGCTCTAACGATAATCCAGTTCCGTCTGGGTCTTTTCAAAGTTAGACGGGTCATACAGATAACGGACGATCTCCTCTTCCAGACGGTGAATCAAGTATGGTTCCAGGCTGCTGGAATGTCTGAGCGAAGCCAAGTAGCCATCCACGTAAAGGCGTAGGTCGTCAAAGCGATAACCCCGATTCCAGAGATCGACTAAGGCATCGCTAAGTTTCTGGTAGTAGCGGATGGTGGGGGTGTCCTGCAACATAATTCGCGTTAAGGTGACTAAGTTAACAGCTCGGACTCAAGAGGGCAGTGATCCACCAGGAGGTTAAAAATGGGTGCTAACGCAAAACCATTGACCCCGAACCACTCGCCTTAAATAAAACTGCTATCTGTACTCATTTTAACTTTAATGAATAAAGTTCTTGCTCCTTCCTGAGACTGTAACGTATAAAACTTTTTTGGTTGTCTGTAATTTGCCCGACACCCTGGACAGCAATTTCGTAGAGCCTCCCCATATTCTCTAGAACGTTGAATGGATAGGGGTAGCGCCGATTACAAACCTGGAGCGAAGGCTCTGATAGGTTTATACTCACAACCTTTGAGGAATGTAGCCTCCGTGGGAGCTTTTTGTATTCAAATTGTCGAGGCAAATCCGCATCTGCGATCGCTACTGGGGTGGCATTTGCAGCAGGCTGGCTATTGGGTACATCAATCGGCTGACCTTCACCAGGCAAGAGATACATTTCAGCATCGTCAACCCACGCTGGTTATTTTGGACTCAGAGCTGCCTGACGGCAGTGGCATTGAGTTTTGCCGCTGGCTTCAGCAACAGCACCAGTCACTCATTCTGATGCTGTCTGCTCGGAGTACAGAAACTGACATTGTTGAGGGTTTACGAGCCGGAGCTGATGATTATCTGACCAAGCCCTTTGGGATGCAGGAATTTCTTGCCAGAGTCGATGCCTTGACCCGACGCAGCAAAGCACCTGCTCCGCCAGCCTCGCTAGACTACGGTGACCTCAAGATTGACCTGGTACATCGCCGCGTGCGGTTTAAGGGTGATCTGGTCGAACTGACCCCGCAGGAGTTTAGCTTGCTGTATGTGCTAGCTCAAGTCGGTGGTATGCCTCTGACCCGGCTAGAATTACTGCGACGCGCTTGGCCCGATGCGATCGATAATCCCCGCACCGTTGATACCCATATCCTGTCGCTCCGCAAAAAAATCGAAACGGATCCCCGTCAGCCCAACTTGATTCAAACTGTTCGCAATGTGGGGTATCGGTTTAATCTAGAGTCTCTGATAGCAGCGACCCCGCAGCCCGTTGATTATCCACCTCATCGAAAAGCCGTGGCGCGATCGTCGGTTCGCACAATGGTAAGTGAACGCGGGAGGAGTTAGGGAAAAGGATGAAGGATGAGTTTTGAGTTTACTCGAGTGCTGATCGCACTTTTAGCCTTTCAGCTATTAACTTAGAACTAGATTGTCTCGATGCACAACGGTTTCGGCACCAGGGTAACCAAGGATGGTCGCGATCGCGTCCGATTGCTGCCCTTTGATTTGCTGGAGTTCCGTGCTGTGGTAGTTAACGATACCTCTGGCAATTTCTAGCCCAGAGCGATCGCGCAGTAACACGGCTTCCTGGCTTTGGAACTCGCCTTCTACTCGCACGATCCCGGTAGCAAGGAGCGATCGTCCGGCGTTACGAATCGCCTTGACAGCACCATCGTCCAGGTAGAGCGTGCCTGTAGGAATTAACCCATGAGCGATCCAACGTTTGCGAGCGCTGGCAGGACGAGGTTGAGGTTCAAACTGGGTGCCGATCGCCTCACCTTGCAAGATCTTTTCTAGGTTTCTGGGGTGTCGACCGTCAGTAATTACTGTACGCACCCCGGCACCAACTGCGATTTGGGCAGCGGCAATTTTTGTCGTCATGCCGCCAGTGCCCCACCGAGAGCCTCGATCCCCTATTTTGACCTGTAACTCCTTCAGTTGCTCGATCCGGCTAATACGGCTGATTGGCTGTGCATCAGGATCGCTGCGTGGGTCGGCTGAGTAAAGGCGATCGACATCCGTGAGTAAAAAGAGCCAGTCTGCCCGTACTAGATTAGCAACCAGTGCCGAAAGTGTATCGTTGTCGCCAAACTTCAGTTCATCCACAGCAACCGTATCGTTTTCATTAACGATGGGGATCACGCCAAGCTGAAGCAACTGCTGAAAGGTTCGCTCGACGTTGAGATAGCTATTGCGTTGCACAAGATCGCTGCGAGTCAGTAGCACCTGCGCGATCGGCTGCTGTAAAGAGGTAAAAAAATCGTCGTAGATGCGGATGAGCCGCCCCTGACCAACGGCTGCTACTGCTTGCTTGAGAGCGATTGTACGTGGACGTTCAGTCATCCCCAGCCTCGCGCAGCCAACTCCTACGGCGCCAGACGACACGAGAACGATCCGGTAGCCTCGCTGTCTAAGACTACTCAACACTTCCACAAGAGTAGCGATCGTTGCCAGTGCCAAAAGCCCGTTGGCTGGCTGAGTCAGGCTCGACGTACCAATTTTAACAACCAGGGTTTGGAGCATTGCTTCGAGTTGCGATCGCGTTAGAGTTTTTAGTCTAAGCAATCATCGCTTTAAAATGGCGAAGCGCCAGAATCCTTATGAGGTGGATCTAGCGCCTGCCAAATATTCACAGTCATTCATCGTTAGAGTCTTTATCTAAGCCGACTCCAGTACTATACTCATCAATTTAACAGCCGTTTTTGTTGATCCCTGATGCTTTAAGTTTTTCTTAAACATTGGCTTTACTACAAATGACTCAGTGTTTTATATCTTTTCATTGCCTCTGTAGCTGCGGTTTTCACTGCAAGCAGAACGGTGTGTCAGACGGTTAGCCGTTTCCCTCTAGCAGTTACTTATCTGACATATCTGGCAAGAAGGAGGCACCTAGGGCTTGCGAAAGCCGAACTTCAAGTGCATGAAGGGGCGATCGTTTGGCTGCTTCGTTAGGATTGACCATCGCCTCGACCAAAATGGTGAACAAACCGAGACGGTTGCCTGCCAAGACATCAGTAAAGAGTCGATCACCTACCATTGCCACTTGCTCTATCGGTAGTCCCATTGCCTCTACAGCACGTCTCAGCTTACGACGAGACGGCTTGGCAGCACCAGTGATATAAGGTAAATCTAAGGTTTTAGCAATTCGTTGAATGCGGTTCTCGCTAATGTTATTGCTTACAAGCCACAGGGTTGCCACCTGGCGAATTTCGTTTACCCAGGGCAGCAGTTCTGCCGAAACCTCAGACATCCGAATGGGCACTAGAGTTTCGTCTACGTCAAGGACTAACCCCTTAAGCTGATGCTGTTGCAGCATTGCGGGTGTCAGTTTCAGGATCGGTCCGTGCAGGATGAGATCAGGTTGAAGAAGTTTGCCCCAGGACATAAGTAAAAGTAGGAATGATGGGTTCTAAAAGCGTGAACCAACACATTGCTAACAGTAAAAGCCTGCATCGTGTTGGTAGGCGGTCAACCGTGTCCGGGTAGACTGCACTGTGAAAGGCGAGCGATAGGTTCGCTTACTGAGCGTTGCTGGACTTGGTAGACTTGCGCTTGTCTTGAATAGTCGCTTGCGCTGCCTGATGCTCTGCCAGGGTGCGACTAAAAACATGGGTACCATCGTACCGCGCAACAAAGTAGAGAAAATCGGTGTCCTCTGGCTTCAAAGTCGCTTTAAGGCTGGCAAGACCAGGGCTGGCGATCGGCGTTGGCGGCAACCCTGTATTCAGGTAAGTATTATAGGCAGAAGGCGTACGTACCTGATCCAAAGTGAGCGGCTGGTCTGGTGTTTGCTGAATGCCTAGCCCGTACTCAACCGTTGGGTCAGCACCGAGAGGGATATTCTTCTTTAAACGGTTGACAAAGACGCCTGCAATGCGGGGCCGTTCGTTAGCGATCACGGCTTCTTTCTCAACAATGCTAGCAAGCGTCACCCACTGGCTAAAGCTAAGGTCAGTTTGTTTTTGTCCTTGCTTGTAAAGGGGTAAGGCAACCTGCTCAAAGCGGTCGAGCATCTGCTTTAAAATAGCTTCGGGTTCTACTGGTAGCCCCGACACATCATACGTGTCAGGATACAAAAAACCTTCTAAAAGCGGTAATCCAGGTTCGCTCTTGTTAGGTAACCAGGTGTACTGAGCAATAGGAAAGCGCTCTACAGCCGTAAGAAACGCCTGCGCCGAGAAAAAGCCTTCCTCCTCAAAATAAGCCGCCATTTGCCGGAGCGACCAACCTTCTGGAATGGTGTAGCCCAGACGAACCACCTCACCGTCCCAAATTTTGGTTGCGACTGACTCTAATGGTTCCGTCGGCGATAGCTGGTACACACCAGCTTTGAAGCCGCCGTCTGGTTCTTTAAACATGCGCCAGCGTGACCAAAGATCCCATGCGGTCGCTGAACGAATCACGCCAAGTGCCTGTAAATCTCTGCCAATTTCCTGGGCTGAGGTGCCTGGCGGAATGCGTAGTTTCACGGGTTTTGCTGTTGTTCCAGCAGCGACCGGGGGTGTATTGGCAGTTGTCCACCATAGCCAACCACGCCAGCCAACTGCACTAATCGCTGCTATTAACAGCAGAGCGATCGCACCCTTGATCATGCCTTGAATTGCTTTCATGCTGTGTCGCTGGTTCAATCGATCGAGAATAAAGAGTTGCTAGTTGTTAGTAAGTAGCTTCCAGTAACAGGGAGATTGCCAAGTATAGCTTTACCCTGTGGTAGGGGCAGGTTTTGCTAAAGTCTTGACATCTAGCCGTTAACTTTGGTGCCAAAACTGCCCCTACAGGTATTTGTTTGTTAGAAAGCTCCTCGCGATTCCAGTAGCAAGATACTCTAGGAACTAACAGCCAACAACTACAACATAATAAGCACCTTCAAACAAATAAGCACCTTCAAACAAGCTAATCAAACTGATCAATCAACTGGTCTTCAATCATTGGCAGCAGTGGCTCAATCTTCTCTAACTCTTCTGGTGTCAGTAGCTGAGGCTGATTATTCTCATCAACGCGCGCCAGAATGAAAAAGGGATCAAGCGGTGCGTAAATGCCAAATTCTTGCTCTTCGTAGTAGAAGCTTGCCAGAAATTGCAGTTCTTCTTCTTCACCATCAGCGTCAGATTCTAAGCCTGCGAGGTCATCTTCCTCAGTCAGGTCGGGGAGCTCACCTTCTACCGTTAGGGTAACGGCAGTACGCTTAAGCACCAGGTTTTGCTCCTCTAGAACCACTTTGGCAACCGGAAAGAGAAGATTGATGTCTTCGTCATCTTCAACGGGAACCGCTTCTTCCTCGTCGCCATCTTCCTGCCAAGCAATGATTTCGACGGGTGAATCGACTGGTAAGAGCAGCACATACTCCTGCCCTTCTACTTCTAGCGAATGTTCAATGGTGCAGGTAATCGTCCGTTCGGCATCATCCGTCAGGGTTACGGTTTCTACTTCCATCTCGAGATCGTCTTCATCCATGCCGGACTCTCCACTAAAATCGATCATTTTACAGGCGGTTTACACGTTTCTACCCATGACTTAGAAGGTGGTTGAATCCAGCGCTTCAGAGTCAGCCGCGTCGGGTTTTGGAGACGTTTGAGTGTAAGTTGCCTTGAGGCGGCGCTCATCCAACCATTGTTGCAGAATGAGGGACGCAGCTTTGCGATCGATTAGCCCTTTATTGCGAGAAGGGGAGATTTTCTGTGCGTGAAGCAACTGTTCCGCCTGAAAAGAGGTTAGCCGCTCGTCTACATATTCCAGTGGCAACTGTAGCGCGGTTGCCATTGCCTGGGCAAATTTTTGGATATGGCGGGCTTGTGCGCCAATCGAGCCGCTCATAGTGTACGGCAAGCCTACCACTAAGACCTGCACGTTACGTTCTGTAACAAGCTGTTGAAGCTGGCTTTGCACTTGCTGGAAGGATTGGCGATCGATCGTCATGAGTCCAGCCGCGATCAGCCCAGTACGATCGCAGCCTGCCACACCAATCCGCTTTCGACCAACATCTAACCCCAGTGCAGAGATTTGCATCACGTTCCACTGATTAGCAGCAAGGTCCTTCCTGCGGCGGGTCAGAAAAATCGGTGGGCGTAGGCAGGTTTAATAGTGATTGATTGCCTCGCGTCACTTCGCTTTGAGCGCTGTCGGTGTCAGGAGCAGCGTTGCCTGCTTTAGGATCAGTGGTGGATTGGTTCCACAAACGCAGCAAAGAGATGCGACCAGGTACTGGCTTACGTGCTGGTTTGAACCCTTGCAGCACTTCGGAAAGCTGAAGCGAATCGAGTGCCATCGGCAGCTTTGACTCCCGCAGCTTATGCCAGACCGATCGTGACATCATCAACGTATGCGCAACCCGAGTTGCACCAATGCGCTCCAGGTATTCTTCTCGTTCTGGCTGGTAGTCAGACGATGCTAACTCTAAAGTTTGGGCTGGCACTTCTTGCGTAATACGTGCCATTTGCGACATCAGCTCAGGGTAGAGCCAGGTGTAAGCAGGGTGCACCGTTAACTGTGCCTGATGCGGTTGCGAACCATCCCGGCAAAGACGGATCTGAAAATAACCGATCGCCGCTTTCCGCTGTGGCTCAAAGACATAGCCGCTGACCATTTCGGTATGGCTCAACCAATGCTTGACACCACTCATCAAAGAACCGAATAGGCTCGTTTTGAAGTCGAGCATATGACGATCAAACACCTGCCGTACCAGCGGTGGCATGGCTGCCGTGTCTAACTGATACAACAGTTGAGCATCAGCATTGCTAATGGGCAGAAGATTGGGCAAATCTGGTTCCCGCTCGGCAATTTCCTGAAGTTGGTCAGCAGCCAGCAACCAATAAGTCATTTGCGCTAACGGCTGAAAGCCATTTTGCCGATAGAGCGCCAGCAATGCCGTGTCGTTTACGTCTACTTCCAAAAGCCAGGTACGTGCTTCCCAGATCTTTTCAAAGCAGTGCCGTAGAAGTTGTGAACCAACCGTCGCCAGGCTCAATTTTGCCGATAACTTCGGCTGGTCTGATGGAACATCAGTTGAGGTATCAGTAGGGGCAGTTGAAGGGTCAGTCGATGGTTCAACAGTATGCACAACGGCAACGCGATCGACTCGCCAAGTGCTACGTGTGCGGTTGAACGGCGAAATCCGAATCATGCCGCGCAGTTGATTATCTTGATCTGTCAGGTAGGCTCCAAAGGTTTGTTGAGCTGGTGACCATACCAGACCTAACGCTTTTTTAAGACCACGCCACGGACGAAACAAAAACGCTGAGGAGGTTTCGGCGATCGTTTCACGAGAAGTGTCTTGCTCAGAATCCGCCGCACAGAGACGCTCGACTATTTCCAAGTCACGATACTGGATAGGTCGGATGACAACTTGGGTGGTTTGAGGAAGAACTTGAGTCATCGTGGTATGGCTGTAAGCAGCCGCGCGCAACGTCCAGGGTTTGACTGTTTAGTCTCTATTCTAAAGCTTATCGGCTAAACCGACTTTCAATCAGGTTACCAACTTTGTTGACTTAACTGGTCGAATTAAAACAACAGGTGTTTGTTCACTCGCATTGCCCGCCGGGTTTTTAATCAGCGCCTGCTGAAGAAACGATGTTGTTAACTCAGGAGAGGCTGCCAGGACTTTCACCGCTCTTAAATCGTTGACATCAACAATGGCAGCAGCTAAACCTGTTTCACGTTTGATTTGATCGACTACTTGCTGTGGGTTTTGCGGTCCCAAGACAATGAACTGATCGTAGGGCGGGATAGTGCCTGTTACGTCATCAATTAAACGAGCTTGCTCACCTGCTAACTGGTAAAAGACACCCGGTTTGCCAAAAACTTTGGCGATCGCTCCCACCCCAAAGGCAAATAGCACCCGCACAGGACCGACCAAATCGATCAAGGTTTGCAACCCACAGGCAGTAGCCAGACTAGATGTAGGCATAAAGAGGTAGCATAACCGCCGTGCGACCCAGCCCGGTTTTAGATCGCTGGGATGCCGAAACCGACCCTGCATGACTGCTAGCGGCGTTTCGCCAATGGTGACAATATCGCCGGGCTGAGCATTGGGCAAGACGTAGCGCTGCACTACTTCCACAGGGTTGTCGAGGTGCGTCAACAGATGAGTGCGAATCGGCAACACATCCGCATTTGTTGCGGGTCGCCAGTTTTTAGAATCTGCCGGACTAGGGAAGACCAGCGGCACAATGACATGGCGCACACGCGGTATGCGTCCCTGCGGACCATAGGTGAAAAAATGCACCCGTATCCAGGCAACCCTCAAGGCACTTAGGTCTGCACCCTGGATTTCTACCTGGATTTCGATCGGCGACACCTCACGCTTAACAATGTGCCCTTCCCAATAGCCATCGGCTCTAGGTTCAGCATCTTTGTAACGAGGAATGACCTGTGCGTCAGTGGTAATCCCTTTCAGACTATCTGTGGATAGCAGCTTTACCTCTACCCAAATTTCAGGCACCATCACTTCCAAGCGCTGGGTCAGGTTACGGAACTCCAGTTCGCCTACCAATAGGTAGCGCTGCGGCTCATAAACTTCTAGTTGCCAGTTGCCTGCTGTTAGCTCTAGCTTGTTTCCCGGACGGCGACGGTACTGCACCTCTAATGCCAACAGCAAAAGGATGACGACACCAACAACCGCGATCGCAATGCTCGCAATAATCCCCACAAGCCTTATTTCGCCTAATCACTCTGTTAAAAAGTCTAGTAGGAGTTGGGAGTTTTGCAGCAACTAGACGGGAAGTGGGGGAAGCAAAAGAGGTAAGGGGAGTAGAAGGGGCGGAGGAAGCAGAGGAGGCAGGGGAAGCAGAGGAGGCAGGGGAAGCAGAAGAGAGGCAGGGGAAGCAGAAGAGGCGGAGGAAGCAGGAGAAGCGGAGAGAGCATAAAAGAGTAACTCAAAATCTGCCTCCCTCCCTCTGCTCTCTTGCTCCCCTTCTTCCCCAGTATCCTCAGCCCTCTGCTCTCCTAGCGTCCTCACCTTGCTGCCAAAATTTCCTCATCAATAGAAAGATCAATCGAGGCTGTATCGCGTCCAGAAGCTAAATAGTCATTTTGGAAGGAGTCTTTAAGACCGGAGATGAGATCGTAGGTGGGTTGCCAGTTGAGTTCAGTCTGGGCTTTTTGGATAGAGGTAAAGAAGTGCTGAGTACGAAGGGGAAAGGCTTTGCGCTTGCCAAAGTCAAATTGTTTAGGGTCATAGTGGACGATCGTTAGAGCATCAGGAGACCTTCCCGCAGCAGCGGCACAGGCGCGAGCAAGACCGTCAAATGTCACTATGCGATCGCCCGACACATTATAAATTTGCCCGATCGCGCTGGCATTGCCTAAGACCTGAGTCATCGCTTGCGCTAGATCCTGCACATGCCCAAACTGAGTACAGTGTTGACCGTGACTGGGAATGGGGATCGGACGATCGCGCACGATGCGATCGAAAAACCAGGCTTCCAGGTCGTTGTAGTTTTGCGGACCGTAGATGTAAGTGGGTCGAATAGACGTAAACGGCACGTTCTGCTCGCTCAGATAGGCTTCTGTTTCGTGCTTGCCCTTATGCCGGCTCTTGGGATCAACTGAATCCCCTTCCACGTGGGGCATCTGATCAGCTTTGAGATACACGCCAGCAGAACTCATGTAGATAAAGTGCTGCACCTTGTCGTTAAAAATTTCTACCAGCGGTTGGGTATCGGTGAGTTCGCGTCCGTTGTTATCAAAGATGGCATCGAAGGTTTCGCCAGAGAGCTTTGCTTTCAGCTCAGTAGGGTTCGTGCGATCGCCGTGAATTTGCTGGATGCCCTCTACAGGAGCAGTCCTTTTGCCTCGATTAAAAAGCACCACATCGTGCCCCTGCTTTACTAAAAGGCGCGTTAGGTAAACGCCAATAAACCGAGTGCCGCCCATGATTAAAATCCGCATTCCCTTGCTCGTCCCCCGACTGCAACAACTCTCCATCTTAGGCTGAAGCGGTTGATGGTTACCGATCGACACTGCACACGCAACTAAGTAGTAGAGACTTGAGCAAGACTTAAAAGCAGGAGAAACAGGCTTTGAGTCTCTCGGATTGCCATCTATGAAAAGGCATTTACTGATGTTAAGGGTTACAAGCTATCAGCATGGTTTACGTAATCATATGGAAACCTTTGATGATTGCTTGTCGCTGATAGCAACTGGTTATGGAACTCTATCGAGGGGCTGTTTTGAACTAGGTAGCTGAAGATTAATAGTGCCTTCCGTACTTGATTTTCTAAATAACTCTGATGGTTATTTTAAGCCTATATAAAGCATGAGCTTCAGGTAGAGAGCCAGATGGGACTTAAGAGAGAGGGATACATCTATTCTGGCTTGTAGCTTTATAGATGATGACACTACAGCACTGTCAACTGAAACACTGTTAACGGTGAAGGCTTATAGGCAACTATATTTCTGTTTCACATTTCTTCATTACAGCGTTTCTATCTGTTCATTACTTAGAGGAAAGTTAACAATGAATCTTTCTCATCGCGTTCGACAAAGCTTAACGGCGCTTGTTTTAGTGCTCGTTTTAGCCTTTACGACTGCGTGCAGTGGCACAGCAACTAAATCGCCTCAGGCAAATTATCCCTCTAGCATTGATCGTAGTATTGATTACGGTCAGATTGCACGCGGAGATTCTGCTTCTGCTCAAGAATTTGGTAACTGGGTTGTTGAAACCAGCAAAGGCTTAATCAAAGATGCGTTTGTGCGGGACAACAACAAGCTGGGAGCCGTGATATCCTCTCAGGTTCGCCCCAATGAAGTCAAAGCACTAGCTCAATCGTTGGCTCAGGGTTTCCGCAAAAACTTCCCCAATCAAGACCTGACCGTTTTGATGTACGCACCCAACAAAGAACTGATTCTTACCGCTCGCTATGATGCTCAATCCAAACAAATTGAGTACCAAGCAGCTAGCTAAGAGTAGATGCTTGTTAACGGGATATAAGCAAGCAGCTTAGTTGTTCACCAACTTTTCAACACTAATTTCAAAAGGACGTTAAGGCTATGCCTAGTAGTGATGATTACAAACGCCAGGTCATGCGTGATTTGGCAGGTGGCGATAAAGAAATGATGCCTGACGATACAGCATCAAGCTACCAAAATTTTGACGATTTTGCTCAACGGTCTTCCCGAGATGAGCGCCATAACTTGTTCAGCCGATCTTTCCATCCCGATCGCGTTCCTGCAAGCCAGATGGAACCTGAACTACAGAAGGCGATCGCCCAAATCAAGCCAAACGAGCGTAAAGATGTTGCTCAAGAGTTTTTCAGTCACCTGAAAAAGCGGGGCTTGCAAGATCGTGATTTAGAAAAGCAGTTGGGTTTGTCTACCCATCATCCCAGCCATATGTCAGCCGATGATGTCAGCAAGCTTGCTGGCTTTGCCTATCACAATCACCCCGATGTCTTTCATGAAGTTCTAGCAGACCAACCTGCTCTGGTGAAGTTCCTCAGCAACCCTGTTGTTGGTGCTGTATTTGGAGCGATCGCTGCTAAGTGGATGGGTGGTCGTCATTAGACCGTAAGAGTGAGTTGTAAAGAAGTCAGAAAGTTGCAATCAGTCAATAATTTCTGACTTCTCTCTCGCTGAAAATCAAGGCTACTGTTCGCTAATCAACTGTCTGTTCATTGTTGATCAATACGGAGAAAAATCATGTCAACTGAAGTTGTGACTACAAACGAATACGGTGAAGTGGAGGAAGTCATGTCGGTTGATGGTTCTTCAACCACTGATCCAATGCTGATGGAAGCTCCAGCAACACAAGATACGGTTATTCAAGAGACAGCTACAGCTACAACTGATGCGGCTGATGCAGCAGGAGAAGCTTGGGCATCTTTTCAGGTGAAGGCAAACGCTTTCTTAGCCAAAGCAATTCAGTCTACTGGAACATTTCTTGAACAGAACAAGCAACTCCTAAGCGTATTAGGCTGGACTCTCCTTACGTTGCTAGGAATTAGGGTTGTCTTTGCAGCACTTGATGCCATTGATGATATTCCCCTCGTTACACCAGTACTCAAGTTAATTGGTCTAGCAACCGTGGCTTGGTTTATCTGGCGTTACCTTCTGCGAGCGAACAATCGTCATGAGCTTTCTCAGATGTTTAACAATGCTAAAGCAGAACTTTTTGGTGATCAGAGCTAAGTCTGTTTGGTAGTAACGTCTTTATGTGGAAGGAACGTTATTTATAGCGATTCCTTGTCGGCGGTGCATCTAAATTGAAGGATTAGGAGCCAAGAGATTAGAAGCCAGCACAACAAATTGTTGCGGTTAAGTTCTGCAATGCGGCTTCTTACTACTGGCTCCTAAATACTTTTTAATCGCCTGGATGTTGTTCAATTAGACATTGCTTAAGTAGCTAGACGTAGTTATTGATAGGGTGCATTTCGACTTCGCTATTGATACGCTGCATCGAGCGAAGCCGAAATGCGCTCAGCTCTATGTATAGCCAGGTTGAGCGCAGCCGAGACCCGATCACTAAGTAGTGCTTAATTTAGGCCTCCTACTTATATAGCCGTCATAAATCAGTTGTGAGATTGAAAGACTTTGTGAGAAAGGATTCCACTAGAATTCTTTCTCACAACCCATACAGGGTCATTATATCTCCTTGCTTTAAAGGTTTGAATCTTTAGCAACGAGTAGTTTTTTCAAAGAGTAGCAGGTTAATGCAGATCGCAATACTGCGAAGCATAGTCAAATAATTTCATGTTGTTCAAAAGTTGCAATAGGAGAAAAAATGGTTGTAGATCGTTCTAAATCAGTGGTTAACCGTGGTCATCGTCGGGCAATTGGTACGTTCCCAACCCGCCGTGCTGCTGAACAAGCGCTACACGAATTAAGAGATTCTGGCTTCCCAATGGATCGAGTATCCGTCGTTGCCCAAGATGGTGATCGTAAAGGCTCGATTGCTGGGGCTAGTACGAACGTTCATAGTGATACCAAAGGTCACGATAACAAAGCGGATGATGGCGCGAAAGCGGGAGCGCTGTCTGGTGGGGCTTTGGGTGGTTTAACAGGACTACTGGTTGGTCTTGGAGCACTGGCAATACCTGGTCTTGGTCCCATCATGCTGGCAGGAGCCGCAGCAACAGCACTGGCAACAACAGCAGCCGGGACGGCGATCGGAGCCGCAGCAGGTACGTTGCTGGGCGGATTAATCGGTATGGGTATTCCTGAAGATCGAGCGAAAGTTTATAACGATCGTGTTTCAGCCGGTGAATATCTGGTCATGGTTGATGGTACAGATGCAGAAATTGCTCACGCTCAAGGAATTCTAAACCATCGCGGAGTCCAGGAATGGGGCGTGTACGACATCCCTGCAACGGCTGGTGTAACCACTGCTGGAATGGTTGAAAATCAGCCAGTACATCAACCCACTGTGCGTACTGATGCAGAGGCAGTTAGAAAGTTTGAGGAACGCCGAATTAAAGCTCGGGAAGATGAAGCAAATCATATGGCGACACCTGTTATACCTACTCCAGTAGCGTCTTCCGCAGCGTCGCAGCAAGTAGCAGCACAACCCATTAGTACCGCAGGTCAAACCGTTGGCATCCCAGGTGCAGAGAATATCGAGCTTCATGAAGAACGTTTAATTGTAGATAAGAAGCGTGCAAAGACGGGTGAAGTTGCGATCGGTAAGCATATTGAAACGGAAGTTGCCCGCACTTCAATACCGATTGAAAAAGAGCGCGTTGTTATTGAACGCTCCCCAGGCAGCATTGAAACAGGTGTAACACCAGATGCAAATGCTTTTCAGGGCGAAACTGCTCGTATAGAGGTGTATGAAGAAACCCCTGTAATCCAAAAGGAAGCGTTCGTACGGGAAGAAGTGAGCATTCGTAAAGAAGTTGATCGCAGTACGGTTAACCGCGAAGAAACACTGCGTCGTGAAGAAATCAATGTTGATGTTCAAGGACATCCGTCTGTAGATGCACGACCTGGCGACTTGCCAAAAGACCGTCGCTAAAGCGATTGAGAGTGGCAAAGTAATTGTTTTTAACTTTGCCACTCGACCTCAAATTTTTCAAATCAGCAACATAACGAACACGAATTAATTAACCCATGCAGAAATCCATAGCCCTTTTGTTTAGTAGCATCTTAGCTGTGAGCGTAGTTGCTTGTGATAATGCTGCTAAGACTAGCAGTGAAGCGCCGGATTCTGCTGCTACCAGCCCTACCAACGTTGATGTTGATAAGCCAGCGGCTCAAACAAATCAAAACGATGCCACAGGTGAAATAAGACGCAAACAACTTAACGCTGACATTCGTGCGCGCGAACAGCGAAATAGTGCTATTGGCGATGAGTCAGTGCGAGCAGATGGTGATCTTAAGAGCGAGGTGCGCTCAAAGTTAGAGGCAAACTTACCAGCTAGCACCCTTGCTGTCGATGCCAAAGAGGGAGCCGTCACCATTACAGGTAAAGTGGTTGATGAAAAGCAACTACAAAAAATTGAACCGCTAGCCAAGCAAATCAAAGGCGTAAAGAGCGTTGATGTTACAGCGACGGTAAATACAGCAATCAAACCAGAACCCGCTAAGCCTGGAACCAGCAACCCCATCAAGACACAGACAAATGCACAGTAGATAAGGGCACCTTGAGGAGTCCTTGTGATTCTCTAGCTGAATAATTAGACACCTAACGATCGAAGAATTATCAGGGAACAAACAACCCTTCTAAACAGTAAAAGCACTTTCTAATGGCATATGGTCTGTTGATTGGAACAAACCATTGCTTTATTAGGGGGTGCTTTGTATTTCTTCTAAAAAAGTTTATTTCATGGCTGTAAACTCTATCCTTTACAGCGGTTTAATTTCGTCTGCAATGCCCTTAAAATTTTAATAATCCTTTAGCTACAACTCGCGTTATGTCTGCATTGCTACTACCAAGAGATAGGTCGTCTCCAATTTGGAGTTGCAATTTAACTAACACAGAGATTTTATAAAATACCTTAAGTAGGAGGGCTAGATTAAGCCCCATTGAGCGATCGAATTTCGACTGCGCTCAGCCCGCGTACGTACAGGACTGAGAGTATTTCGACTTCGCCCAAAGCACTTATAAAAAGTTGCGCCCAGCTGCTTATTTAACGGTAGGAAACGTTTAGTCATTGCCTGTCAAAAGTTAGACGCTAGCAAAATAACGCCTATATACAATAAAAGCCTCAGGACAGCTTATAGAGGCTAGTAGAACTTGCCTGTAAACAACGAGAAGCTTGTAGTTGAGCATGTTTGAGATGTCGTATTACCACCTTGTCCAACTGTCAATACCCTTTTCGTAAAAGCGATTGAAAGCGTTGATGATTCACTAGTTTTAAATTTTCTAATGGAGACAACCATGACAAAGGCAAAAGCAAAAACAATGGATGTTATCTCTTTAATTGAAGCGGATCACCGTAAGGTTGAACAACTGTTTGAACAGGCAGAAAAGGCAAGCAGCAAGAAGCTTTATGAGTGCTTTAAGCAGCTTTATACAGAGCTAAATCTGCATGCACGGGCTGAAGAATTGTCTTTTTACCCAGCGATGCGGGAATATCCAGAAACTGAAGGCTTTCTTGAAGAAGCGGAAACAGAACATGAGGAAGCTGAAACCTTTCTAGAGCAGCTAAGGCAAATGCAACCAGATGATCCTGAATTTAAAGCTGCGTTGGGGAAATTGCAGGCAGCCGTTCAGCATCATGTTGAAGAAGAGGAAAATGAAATTTTTGAGGCAGTTCGTCAGTGTATGGATGAACAGCAACTAATGGAGCTTGGTGAAGAATTTCAGGGTGTCAAAGCTCGATCGCAGGAAGATGTGCAGGCAGGACTTGCTCACTAACACGGTACTTTCAGCGTTATTTGTGAGGGCAGGACACTACCCTGCCCCGCTTTCCTTTCCACCTTTCCATAAGCACTGTAGCTTACCTATTGGGAACCTGCTGTAATTGGTGTTTTTTACAGTAGTGCCAATGCTTTTAAGCAACGGCGCGTGACTTGCATCCGTTTTGGTGCATCAGCCTCGGTGCGGAAATCAATGTTGGTAGCAAAAAAGTAAACATTTTTACCCTTCTCTAAGTAGCCTACAACCCATCCTGCTTGACGCATTGTTTTATTACCAAACCCAGTCCAGCCAGTTTTTGCTCTGATTGTGTAATCTGGCGTTTTTTCAATTATCAACATGTCTTTGACGATCGCCAGCGATTGCTCAGAGAACGGTAAATCATTTTTATAAAGGCGTTGGAGAAATTGAACTTGCTGTTGGGGTGTAATGCGGAGTTCGCCCTCCAACCAAAAATTATCAATTGCTGCTTTACTACCAATGGTTTGGTTGCCGTAACCCACTTGAGTAATCCATTTTTGCATCTGCTCGTGCCCCACTCGGCGGGCAAGCACCTGATAAAACCAAATGGCTGAAAGCTTCATTGCCTCTCTCATGTTTAAGTCGCGGTTCCACTCGGGTATTTGCCTTGGAATACCGTCCCATGTTAGAACAGCAACGTCATCAGCAATCACTTTTGTCTCAAGCGAAATCAGAGCATTGAGAATCTTGAATGTTGATGCAGGCAAAAAAGGGGTTGCATTACGCTGAGGATTGTGTTGATACGTGCGATCGCTCGTTGCGTCATAAATCAGAATTGAGCCTTCTACTCCCAAGTCTCGAAAGTGCTGGCTAAAATCGCTAGTTTGGGCAGTCGCGATCGCTCCTGAAGTCTTAGACTGTGCTTTTGGCATAGGTGAGCCAGCTTGCACAGTTTGAACGAGAACAGCAGTGATGCAACTTAATGCAATTAACCCTGTAGTACCCCTACGCCTTAATCGGTTCATAATATGTAAGAAACTTAAGTCTGAGCAGCCTTGAACTACAACCCAGCCTATTTTCATTCCGCTATATCAGGTGCTTAACTGTTCTTTTAATCAAAAAGAGAGCCAGGGCAATATAACTAGACAGTTTCACTTAATCACACTTTCAATCGTTAGTGCGATGACTCTATTCCAACCTAAACGACGACAGTTAGTTTACACCGTTGGAGGGGCACTAGCTCTAACACTTTTGGGCTGTAATCAACGGGAGCAAGCAATGATAACACTCTATACTTTTGGCGACTCGATTCTTGATTGCGGACACTACAACGAGTTTGGTGTGCATCCAGGGCAACTTCTGGTTCAGAATGACGATCGACTGTTTCCCGACTTTAAAGGTCAAGACCTCGCCTCACGTAGTTCTGCCCGCCTGGAACATCGTGCCTATGATGGCGCAACAGTTACGCGTCTACCGGCTCAGACACAAGGGTTACGAGTTGAGGGAACGGCGCTCGCCCTGATCACCGTGGGCGGTAATGATCTATTGCAGGGACTGATTCAAGATACAGGGGCAGGGATAACAACCTTTGCTACTGCCCTCGACACGTTTGTGCAGCAGCTACCCATCCGTCCTGTGCTATTGGGCAATGTCTACGATCCTACATTAGGAGATGACAGCCGCAATTTTTCAGGGGTTGATCCAGCGATCGCCCGTAAGAACCTCCAACGTATGAATACTGCCATTCAACAAATTGCTACTCGTTACGGGCAATTGGTTGATCTTCATGCTCATTTTCTCCAGGGTGATCCATCCTGGTTTACAGCGACGATTGAGCCAAGCCTGCGGGGTGCCTCGGAAATACGGCGGGCTTTTCTTCCCTTTGTCCTAAGCTAAAGCCGAATTACATCAGTATTTAAGCGATGCCATGACTTCATTGTAGGGAACGACCCCTGCAACTGCATGGCTGACCTGTTGGGCGACACGGGGACTCTGTTTCATTAACCAAATGAGCAGATAATTCATAAACGAAAATTTTCTGAATGCTTTGATGTTTAAACCAGCACGCAAATCGGCTTCAAAGTGAGATTCATACAGATATTGCCAGTTTTCTGCTGTCACAGCAGGAGTACGGCTCATGTTCACTGCTTGCGCGACATAAAAACCACTAAGGACAGCATTAGCAATACCCTCACCTGTTAGTGGATCGGTCAAATTGGCTGCATCACCAATCCGGAGCACCTTCCCATCAGCCACTTTGTTTCCTTTTTTAGCAGTTGCTAGGGGGAATACTTTAGGTGGTTGCTGGCTCACCACCTTGCTAAGTAGCTGTTGAGCAGCTTTATTTTTTTGAATGAATTGTTTAAATAGTTGAATCACATTTACGTTTAGCGTCTGGTATTCATCGAGCCAAACGCCAACACCAACATTCAATTTCACCAAATCGTGTTGTGTTGAGACAGGAAAGATCCAACCATAGCCATTTACACCTAAGCTGCGATCAAAATGAATTTGAGCTTCAGCCAACGCTGTTTCAGATAAATCTTGGCGCTTCACCATCCAATAGGCTCGAATGGCGATCGCAGTCACTTCACCCGCAGAAACACCCCGCGCATCAATGATCGTATCAAAGGCATCAAGTAAGCCCTGACGCTGCCAATCATTTTTGTGCACCGATTGGGTAAGGAAACAACAGCCTGCATCAATCGCTCTTTCATACAGGAGTTGATCAAACACCAGCCTGGGAATGCAATAAGCCTCCAGCGTTGTCGGTTCGCTATGAGAGATTCGATTGGAGACACCTAGGAAGAAATGGTGGATCGGGGCATACTCTGATGCTAATTTTCTAATGTCATGTGGGTAAATGCCCATCGTCGAAATAGATTGGATCGATTCAATACTGATGCCATCGCCACAGATTTTGTCTCTTGGAAACCCTTGTTTGTCAATCAAGGTAACATCATGCCCGCTTTTTGCCAGGTGATAGCCGGCTGAACAGCCAGCGGGCCCTGCACCAACGATCGCAATCTTAGACATGATTTAACCTCAATGAGCGATTAGCAAACGGCTCCGAAAGAAAAAGGCTGCTGGCTCACCTGACCAGTGAATTAACTGCTTCGCCATCGTCTGTACCTCCTGTTGCCGTCTAACTTTCTTATCTGAAAGGTAAACTCCTAGTAATGCCTGATTGATTAATTGATGAAAGCGCGTATGCGGCAATTGAGAAACGCTTTTAGTTGCCTTCTGCATAAAGTGTTTAAAGCGTTCCAACATATCATCATAATTTTTGTAGTAGAAACAGAAGTTCAGATCTCCATTCACTCGATCTTCTTCCTGGTCAATCAGATAGTCCAATAAAATGTGCAATCCTTGCACCCAGGGGAAGTAACTATTTTTGACTTGCTCGATCAAATCATCCGATAATTCATGCTCAAAAGCATAAGCCACTAAGCAAAAAATGCCTAGAGTAGAGCCAGCACAAGCAGAAAATTCGTACCACCGCATCTCAGGCAGTTGCGTCTGATGCAAGGCAAACCATGTTTTCAAGCGTGGTACTCGCTCTTCAACCCTGACGTGCTTGTGAACTTGTAAGTCGCAGTAGTAACGGGCTAGCTCATGTAAAGCTGGAGCGATCGTTGCATAATGCGGTAACTGACAAAGCACGTCCTGACAGGTTCGGACTAAGGCGTGTAAGTAGCCACCATCCGCTTGATCACCGCGCATCCGGTAATAGTTTGTGTGCGGTGCTCCAGGTGTGAGTGCATCTACCAGGGATTCATGTAAGGCAGAAAAATCTTTGGGATCGAGCGAATCACTGCGATCACACAGGTTGTCTAAATAATCGCTAATTGTTTGATACGCCACAATAAATTTGATAGCTTCCTGGCAATGCCGTTTAGCAAGCAAGCCATAAATTGAGCCACCTTCACAGTGAAATTGTTTTGCCTCAAGACTGTCTAGCGCTTGTTTGCGAAGCTCTCGATTTGGTATTTTCTGTGCTTGAAATTCCCAGCTTTTTAAGTAACTCCGTACGGTTGGAATGACTTTAAGGCGAGTTTCTAACATCAACGTCCAGGGAGAAACCGGAATACTCATAAAAAATTAGCTTTCGGCGATCGCCCAACATAACTGAACCTAGTGCTGTTACTCTAGAGAGGCTTCCATAGTTCACCCTCTTCATAGAGGCAGAGTTAAACACTTCTAATAATTCCTTTTGAAATGACATAAATAATTTAGAACTTGAGAAGCGAAGAGAAGCATTCGTGAGATGGGTAGTTGCCTCCTTTATAAGGTTTTCTGTAAACAGAGATGGTTCTACAGATAGAGGTACCTTAAACAAGAGAGCTAGAAGCTTATGAGTAGACGTTAGAGGGCGCTACTTATGGGCAGGCGGCTTGTACTTTGGTTTATTTGGCTCAGCTTTGTTGCTTACACCGTCTGGCTTGCACCCCTCGATTACTCCTCTACCTGGTATCTAGGGCGTAAGTTAATTACCTTGCAGTGGGGCGACCTCAATGCATATATTCCGGCGATTTTTAGCTTGATGGGAGTGTTGCCGCTGGTCTATGCCTGCCTAATGTTTGCCGATGGTCGTATGCAAAAGTTTCGCGCCTGGCCCTATTTTGCTGGCTCAAATTTTACTGGAGTGATTTGCTTATTGCCCTATCTCTTGTTTCGTCGTCGCAATCAAGAGTTTTGTGGCGAGAAAGACAAATGGCTTGAACTTTTCGATCGTCGCTCAACAGGAATTGTCTTGTTAATTAGTGCGATCGCACTAATTATCTATGCCGTTGTTGCTGGTGATTGGCAAGACTACGTGCACCAGTTCCACACTCAGCCTTTTGTCCATTTGATTTCATTAGATTTCTGCTCGATCTGTTTAATCTTTCCCATCACATCGCTGTTCGACGATGATATGGCACGACGCAACGTCTACAGTGCGCGGCTTTTCTGGTCGGTTGCCCTCGTTCCGTTATTTGGACCGCTGGTTTATCTTTGTTTGCGTCCATCGCTTGGGGAAACTCAACCGAGCGATCGCACATCCCTAAGTAATGGACTAGAGGCGACTTGAAGACGTTAATAAGGTGAAGCGGTGAAGAGATGAAGCGGTGTCACTTTTTAAGTCTCTTCCATTTCCATCATCCAGGGAAGTAGGCAATGCAAAGAACTGAGCAGTCAGCAAACATGGCAGCACTGCTTTGGTTATGCATACTTGCTGCTGGCTCTGTTTGCGTTACCACTGCTGAGCTAGAAGGAAAGATGTCTAGCTGTTCTGATCCCGATCTTTAGATTCAGCGATCGCCGCAATACTTGACTAGCTTTTCGTTTGAGAGGAGTACAGCAATCTTTCAAGCATAATAACGGCTGTAAACCAAACGAATCATGATGCATACCTTCGGGAATTTTTTAGCGGCTAGTTCTCCCTCGCTGCGATCGCTCTTCGCACCATTTCTGCCCTCTGAGCCAGTGAGCGATCCACTGACAATTTTCCTGGTCATCATGACAATCATGCTGGTGGCTCCACTGCTGTTTGAGCGGATTCGGCTACCGGGCATTGTCGGCTTGATTCTAGCAGGCGTAATTGTGGGACCACACGGCTTTGGCTTTTTGGAACGAGACACCACGATTGTCCTTTTGGGTACGGTAGGGCTACTCTTTCTCATGTTTATGGCAGGGCTAGAAACTAGCCTGGACGACCTGAAATTTAACGCTAAGAAGGCAATAATTTTTGGCTTAGCAACCTTTGTAGTGCCAATGGCAATGGGGATTGTAGCCATGAGACTGTTAGGATACCCCATGCTGGCATCTGTGCTAGTGGCATCATGCTTTGCCTCTCATACGCTACTGGCGCTGCCGATCGCTAGCAAACTGGGTATTATGCGATCGCAATCGGTCACCGTTACGCTAGGTGGCACCCTGATTACCAATGTTTTGGCATTACTGGTGCTGGCAGTTGTCGTCAAAGCGCAGCAGGGGAATCTCACGCTGAGTTTCTGGCTTTTCTTGCTTCCTTCCCTTGGTCTCTACACCTTTGCCACCTTATGGGGTGTGCCTAGGCTAGGACGCTGGTTTTTCCGCCGCTTTGGGCATGACGAAGGAGCCGAATTTACCTTTGTGGTTGCCACCCTCTTTGTCGTCTCATACTTCGCCAAACTGATCGAGATTGAACCGATCATTGGTGCCTTTTTAGCAGGAATCGCGATTACTCAATTGATTCCGCAACTGAGCCCCCTAATGAATCGCATTCAGTTTATTGGCAATACACTCTTTGTACCGTTTTTCTTGATTTCAGTTGGGATGCTGGTCAATCCGCTGATTTTGTTTCAAGAGCCACGCTCGCTGCTGGTGTCTGCGGTCATGGTAGGGGTGGCTATCGTAGCAAAGTTTGTGCCTGCCTGGGGTGCCAGCAAACTATTCAAATTTGATTTCTCTAACATGATGGTGATCTTTGGGCTATCGGTTGCGCAGGCAGCATCAACGCTGGCAGCCATTACAGTTGCCTTCAACATTAAGTTGGTCGATCAACTGACGGTCAACGGTACGATCGCCATGATTTTAGTGACCTGCGTTGCTTCTCCCTGGATCACAGCACGCTGGGGAGAGGGCATGAAAGATAGCAGCCCAAAGGCACAACAAGCACAAGCAAGCGCTTCGTCCCAAGCAACGTCTCAATATCGTATTTTGGTGCCAGTGGCAAACCCCAGCACCGAAGACAATTTGTTGCAACTAGCGTTGATTTTGGCAAAGAGTACAGGTGGCACCTTGTTACCGCTCCATGTGTTATCAGATGCACATGCACCCGTCACGACTGAAGCAAAACTGCAACAAGAGCGCTTGTTATCTGCTGCCGAGACGATCGCCCACGCCGCAGTGACGGATGTAGAGCCGATCGGTCGTGTGGATGATGCGATTGACAAGGGCATTTTACGAACGGCTCAAGAGCGCAACGCTACTCTGCTAATCTGTGGCTGGAAAGGCTATTCAACCTATCGGGATAATTTCTTTGGCAGCGTGATTGACAATGTTGCTCATCGCACGTTGGTTCCTATGCTTATTACCCGCTTTCCACAGCCGATTCAGTCCACTCAGCGAATCTTTCTGGCGATCGCGGATGCAGAAGCAACAACGGTTAGTTTTCAACAAACGTTGTTTCTCACGCGCACACTTGCAACCGAATTGAAAGCGTCCCTAAAGGTTTTGCAGCTTTTTTCTAATCCCCGTTCGGCAAATGCCGCTCATGCAATTCCTGGTCTCAGTGAAGACGTGCCAGTGCAAAAGATACGTGGCAACTTCGCGAATCAGGTTGCCCAGCTTCTAGAGAGAGATGATCTGCTGGTCATCATGCACAATGCCCGTCCCAAACGTTTAAATGAACCGACGCTTGGAGTGGAACCAGAGGCGATCGCCCGCCAGCATCCCGATCTTTCCATCATCATTGCCCACTTTCCTCGCCTAGTGTAAGGTTCTCATCCCCTCATGGCTTAGTCTGTCAGGCGATCGCTAATCGATTTACGCACAGTTTCAACGGCAGTTTTAGTTTCTGAGCGATTGCTGCCTCTACCTAACTGACTTGAATCACTGAAAGCTCGTATGCTTCTTGGGAAAGGATGGGACAAAAGCCATTTAGCCCTTTGGCATCGAGTATGATAACAACCGATAGCGATCGCTGAAGGCTAAGCACTAATTTTGTGTTTTTTACCGTCACTACCGGCAATCTTAAAGCAGACTGGGACAGCAATGCTACGCCTCTAGAGAATGTGTGGCGTTCTTAATTCAAATTGGTATAAAAGCCTCATTCCCCGCTCATTCTGCTACTTTTGAGCAAGCGATTTCTGCACGCATTGCCACCGGAGGTTTTTTTAGCGATGATTCAGGTCACTCAGGCACCACAAAGTCCCGTTCTAGTCCAGCAGCAGTTCACCATTTCTGGTATTGCTTCACCCACTTATGCGGGTCGAACCCTGGCGCTGACCGTAGATAATCAATACAACGCGAAGGGTCCAGCGATCGATACAGATGGTAACTGGACGATCGGTTTTCTCTTTCAGCAGGCTGGTAGTCGCCGTTTGAAGATTGCGATCGACAGTGAAAGTGCTGAAGTTGTCGTGCAGGTTGTCACAACACCCCCGCCGCCAGCCAATCGGTTGCGTTTTATTACTGTACCCCAGCCCATTACGGTCGGTCAGACGTTTGTCTTTACTGGTGAAGCAGACGGCTATGCCAATGATGCTCAACTGTTGCTACGTGCTGACCAAAAATATGAGCTAGCCCGTCCTACTGTACAAGTTGGTAAATGGCAGGCAGTTGTCGGTTTTAACCAGGCAGGTAGCCGCTTGCTCGAAATTATTGGGGCTGGGCAGGATCGGGCACAAGTTACTATCACCGTTACAGGCACGACCCCACCCCGATCGCCTCGAGTTAGCTTTACTAACCTGCCGCAGGGCGTTAGAACTGAACAAGTAATCGTCTTACAGGGTAATGCTGCGGGCTACAGCGATGGCGCAGAGTTAGTGCTGAGGGCGGATCAGCGAACGGAGCTAGCGCGTCCGAAGGTGCAGGCAGGACAATGGCAGACAACAGCTCTCTTCCATCAGTCAGGCAAGCGCTTGATTGAAATTATTGGCTCTGAACAAGACCGTGCCCAAATTACGCTAGATGTACAGGCTGCGCCATCCTCCCTGCAACTCTTTCCACGGACTGCCTGGACAACGCAGGCAACACCAACCTCGCTGCCAGATCTTCAGCCACAACGCATCACACTGCACCATACGACCTTTACAGCCCTTGCTGTAAATGCATCGCAAGCGCAAGAAGTTGCCCGTATGCAGTCTCTTTGGAGTAGCAACGTTAACGGCAACGGCTGGAGTGATCTTGGCTACCACTACATCATTATGCCCAGTGGTCGAATCTATGTCGGGCGATCGGAGCGGAAGCGTGGTGCCCACGATGTGATTAACGATGGTCTGGGAATAGCTTTTGATGGTTTATATACAACCGCAACCATCACAAATCAGCAATTTCAGTCTGCGATCGCCCTTTGCACCCAACTTTGTCAACGCTATGGCTTCAAAGATCCCGTGACTCCCGTACCCACACCAACGGCTGACTTTGGCACTCGTAACATCCCCCTAATCTGCGGTCATCGCGATCGGGTTGCAACTGCCTGCCCTGGTTCAGAAGGCGGGAGGACAGTTCGACTGGCAGAAATCCGTCAAACAGTCAAAACAAAACTGTAGGCACATATTCACGTACCTACAGTGCAAATAATTTAATGTCAATATACTAGGTTTGCCCTTGCTCTCATCCAAGTTCAAGACTTAAGCAGTGTGTACCACAGTCGAAGAAGCTCTGATCACTAGCTTCTTTCAAAAAAGCTAAGGATGGAATAGTCAGTTGTTGCTATCAGCATGGCTCTAAAGCTTGAGTTCAGAGCCATGCTAATCAACAAATGCTAAACAATACCAGGACCTTTACGTGATGGTTCTTCGGTAGTTTCTTCTTCTTTTCTCGCGTCACCCGGAGTTTCGTAATACATTTCGGGTTCAACCGCATAGTTGTTCAGCAAACCTTCTTTATCAACCGTGTAACCGCCTTCTGTATGCACGCTCTCAGAGTTGTCTTCGGTCGGATGCGTCTTGAAGTTCTCGCCTTCTCTTTCCTTACGAGCCGCCGTTTCCGCCGGAATAATACCTCTATCGTAAGAATCTTCTTCTACTCGAGCAGACGTATCTTTAGCGTTACCCATAACGGTCTCCTTTTATATTAAACAATTGCCCCACTAACATACCGTGCTATAAACGTATACCCTACTACCGTTGGTATTGGATGTGGGCTGCAAAAAGGTGTTTCTTGCGAGAGATGTTTGGATTAATAGAGGTTTGTATCTCTAAACCTGATACCTACGCCTCATGCTTTACCTTCACCGAGTCTGCTGAACTTTATGAAGGCATGATTGTAATTTAAGTTTGTGCCGTGCGACTACCGCGATCGTGAAAGATTTCCGCTATGAAAGTTGCCCTTGTTCATGACTATTTGCGAGAGTATGGTGAGGCGGAGCGCGTCTTACAAGTGCTGCATCAGATGTATCCCAATGCACCTGTGTACACAGCCTTTGTTGACCGCAAGCGTTTAGGCGATGCGATCGCCCTCTTTGATGGTTGGGATCTTCGTACTGCACCCTCGCAGCAGCTACCAGGCATTACACGCTATCACCAGCTATGGAAGGCGTTGCTACCCTACTACTGGGAGTCATTGGACTTATCAGCCTACGACCTGGTGATTTCTTCATCAGGGCAGTATCTCAGCAAATCTGTGTTGACCCGCGCTGAAACACTGCACGTTAGCTACTGCCATACGCCACCACGTGATCTTTGGGACGCACCTCAAACGACTGGCGATCGCCACTGGCATCAGCAATGGATGCAGACGCATCTGCGGCAATACGACTTTTATGCCTCTCAGAGAGTCGATCGTTTTATCACAAACTCTGAAGTGGTGGCGCGGCGCATTCGCAAGTTCTACCGTCGCCCGGCTGCGGTCATTCCCCCACCTGTCAGCATTCATGGTTGCGGTGAAGCGGGCAATGACTATTACCTCTATGTTGGAGCTTTAACCCCGCAGCAGCACGTTGATCTAGCGATAGCTGCCTGCACTCAGAGCGATCGTCCCCTTTGGGTCATTGGCGCTGGCAGTGAGAGGGCAAGGCTTGAGCAGTTGGCTGGGCAACACGTCCGTTTCCTAGGCGATGTACCGGATGAGGCAATGGCAGATATTTATGCTCACGCCAAAGCGCTACTTATTCCCTGTCCAACGGCTGACTTTGATTTTGCTGCTGTCAAAGCAATGGGGCATGGCGTTCCCGTGATTGCTTCCGCGCTAAGCGGCATCCGCGAGATCATTTTGAACGATCGCACGGGATTGCTGTTCTCTGAACCGACTGTAGAGAGCCTTTGTCGCGCGATCGCCCAATTTGAGGGGCGACGGTTTTCGTCTCAAGCGTGTATCGAACGCGCACGCGAATTTGCCGAACCTGTCTTTATTTCTAAGCTGGAGTGGTTTATTGCTCAGGCGATCGACGATCACAAAGCGCCGCTAGTCCAAGAATCGTTTTCTACATCAGCCATCTAGCGTTTAAGCAACAGAACGGGTGCCAATTTGACTTTTAGGCTTGCTGACTCTAAGTCGTTTCAGTCCAAATTCTGTAGGTGTTACGTCCGCCTGCTTTCGCCTGATAAAGTGCTTGGTCGGCTGCTTGGATCAGGCTTTGAGGGGTTGTATCCTGGTTAGGAACTAGGCTGGCAATACCCAAACTGAGAGTAACGTGAGCGGCAACACCAGAAGCCTCATGCGGCAGATGAATTTGTTGCAACTGGTGCAGCAGCCGTTGAGCAATAGTTGCTGCACCAGTCTGAGGCGTGTTGGGTAAAAGGATGGCAAATTCCTCGCCGCCATAGCGGGCTGCTAGATCAGTAGAACGCCGTATAGACTCTTGCAGCACCTGAGCGACTTGAGCCAAGCAGCGATCGCCTGCGAGATGACCGTACGTATCGTTGTAGCGCTTAAAGAAATCGATATCACACAAAATGAGGGATAGCGGCTGTTGTGACCGTGTCAAGCGTTGCCACTCACTTTGAAGAGACGCATCAAAGTGGTGGCGGTTAGCGATCTGGGTCAAACTATCTGTGGTTGCCAATCGTGTCAGCGCTTCATTCGCTGTCTGCAATTGTTGGTAAAGTTCAGCCTGCTGAATAGCGATCGCCAACTGATCGGCAATGGTTTGAAGCAACACCACTTCCCATTCTTGCCAGGAAGAGCTAACTGCATCCCTGACCAGCCCCAAGCTCCCCCAAACATCGGCACTCACTCGCAACGGCACCAGCAGCGCTGACGCTGGAAACATCTGTGTCAGGCTGGGACACTGCCTTTCACCATAGTGTGTGTCTAGAAGGCAACCATCCTCCCAGTGTTCTAAGGGGGCAGCACAGGCAGCACCAGCACTCAAACTTGGCTTCATCGCTTGAGCTAACGTGACGGTTTGACAGTAGCTGGCAACCGTGACCCAACACTGCCGTGCAGGGCGATACTGCACCACTTTGACCAGCGGCACTTGCAAAAGTACGGCAATTTCCTTCGCTGCCACAGCAAAAATCGTCTCTAAGTCAAGCGAGTGGCGCATAGACTGCACAATTTGATTGCGGGCGTGTTCTCGTTGCGCCTGCTGCTTCACCTGCTGATACAGTCGGTTTTGACGAATGGCATAGCGCAAGGTGCGCTCCAGACTGGCAGTGCTAATATCATCTTTAGACAGGAACTCCGTTGCGCCTAGCTGCATGGCTTTTAGATCGAGCTGACGATCGGCAGCGGAGCCAGTCAGAAAAATAATGGGAGCCTGACAGCCATTGCTCAGTGCCTGCTGCAAAATTTCTAAGCCTGTGTGAGCGCCCAAGTGATAGTCAAGTAAGTAAACATCGTGAGACTGACACGCCATCGCTGTGAGAGCCGAATCATAGTCTGACACCCACTCCAGCTCAAAGTGAGGGGTTTGGACATCTGCTAAAAAATCACGAGTGACGCAGTAGTCATCCTCGTTATCTTCTACCAAAAGTACTCGATAGCTGTTGTCCATAGTGTCCCTCTGAATGCCATGCCACCGATTTGAGAATTGCGAGTTCTAATGCAAGTCCTAAGATGGCAGGCGCATTGTCATAAACCAATAGTGATAAAGGGTCTGTGTCATTTGTAGCAGGTCTTCAAACGATTCGGGCTTGGTGGTACAGGCATTGGCTCCTAAGTCGTAGCTGCGCTCAATATCTGATCGTGCCGTTGAAGTAGTAAATACCACAACCGGAATTCTGCGGAGGATGGGATCAGTCTTAATCTCCTGAAGGACTTCATAGCCATTCTTACGCGGCATCCTAAGATCAAGCAAGATCAAATGTGGTTGGGGCGTCATTTCTGCGTCCACATATTTTCCCTGATGGCGAAGAAATTGGATTAAGGCTTCGCCATCTTCAACTAGAAATAGATCGACCACTGCTGTTTCTTCCCAAGCCGCTTGAAGTAAGAGGCGATCGTCAGGGTTATCGTCAGCGGCAACAAGAACAAACCGTTTTGAGGGGGTCATATAAAAGACAGTGTGTTTAAACCATTGGCAGCGTGATGATGAAGGTTGATCCGTGCCCTACAACACTTTGAGCAACAATACTGCCACCGTGACGTTCGACAATCTTGCGGCAAAGGGCAAGTCCCATCCCAGTGCCTTCAAACTCATTGCGCCCATGCAAGCGTTCAAACGCACCAAAAATGCGATCGCGGTATTGCTCCTCAAACCCAATCCCATTGTCTTCTATTAGAAGTTGGTAGGTGCGATCGCGTTCTGTTTGAATCGAATTCAGGCTATAGATTTTCACCACTGGAGCGGCTTCACCATGAAACTTGAGCGCATTGCTAATCAAATTTTGCAACAGTTGCGTTAGCTGCGTTGAGTCTCCCTGCACAGTCGGTAGCTCACCGACCTCAATACGCCCCCCTGTACGCTGAAGTTGCATACCCAGATTGGACATCACTTCAGACACAACTTGAGCCAAAACAACGGATGCAAAGGGCTTGGCATCAGTTGTGACTCGTGAGAGTGTCAACAGATCATCAATCAGTGTTTGCATTCGTTGGGTCGCTTTTTGAATCCGGTCTACATAGTCCTGCCCGCGCTCGTCCAACAACCCTTTGCACTTAGTTTGCAATAAAGAGCAAAAATTGCGAGTGGTACGGAGAGGTTCTTTTAAATCATGGGAGGCAATGTAGGCAAAGCTCTGTAATTCCTGGTTGCTTCGCTCTAGTTCGAGCATTAACTGCTTTAGCTCGGTGTCTGCCTGCCTCGCCTCTGTAACATCACGGGTTGTTACCAGGACTGTTTCGATCGCGCCAGTTCGTCCAAACTCAGGTACAACACGGGCTTGGTAGTGCCTGAGTTCGTGAGGAGTGGGAAGGCTGAATTCAAATCGATTGACCGTGCCTGTGGCAAATACCTGCTGCGCACAGGCATCCCATAGCTGGAGATACTCCACCGGAAAGCCTAACGCTTGATGAGTTTTGCCCAAGAAAACATAGGGCGATAAGCCCGTTGCCAATTCCACTGCTGGGCTAACATACACACACCGAAAGTCACGATCGAACCGAGAAATGATATCCGGCGAGTTTTCCGCCAGGGTACGGAACTCTTGCTCTCGACGGAACAAGGCTTCTTCAGCCTGACGACGCTCGGTAATATCGATCGCAATCCCTCCGACCAGGCGTTGCCCGGAGCGATCAATCAGGGGAAACTTGTACACCAAAAACTCTCCAATTGTGCCATCCGACCGGGGCGCTGACTCAACCACTTCAACTGACTGTTGCGTGGTAGCAACGTCTTGAATGGTTTGAATAAATTGTTGGGCGATCGCCGCATCAAAAAGCTCAAAAATGCTTCTACCAACAATATCGGTAGTTGGCAACGCAAACATCTGACTATAGGTTTGACTAAGAAAAACAAAGCATCCGTCTGTGTCTGTAATCCAAGAAGCGGCTGGACTATTGTTCATGAACGCCTGAAAACGGGCTTCACTCTCTCGGAGGGCTAGTTCTGCTTGTTTCAGGTCAGTAACATCAGTAAAGGACGCGACTACCGCATAGGGTTGAGCTTCACTGAGATGGAACATCGGTTGCGCGTTAACGGATATCCAGGTGAGCGAACCATTTAGTTTGTACACGCCCATAATGACGTTGGACTGAGGTTGTCCCGTACGGAGTGCCATCATCGTCGGATGCGTTTCTCCTGGAAAGGGCGACCCGTCTTCATGTATGACGCGCCAATGAGAATCAATGGAAGTTAGCCCCATCATCTGCTCTCTGGACAATCCCAGGATCAATTCTGCACTCGCATTGCAGGTCGTAATTTTGCCGTCTGCCTGTTGCAGTACAATGCCTTCTGCAACAGAAGCAATCACTGAGCGATAGCGTTTTTCACTCTCTCGCAGGGCTAGTTCTGCCTGTTCGCGTTCTGCTTCAATGCGCTTGCGATCGCTGATGTCGCTGCCAATGCCAAGAAAGCCGGTTAATTGCCCATCTGAGTCATGCAAGGCAGTGACAGAGAGCAGAATGGGAAAGCGGGAACCATCTTTGCGAAGGTAAGACCACTCACGCACGTCAACGATGCCACGACGGGCTTTTGCCACAAAGACAGAAAACCCTGATGCCACTGGGCTGCCAAACTCCTGAGAGAGCACTTGAGCATACTGCGCCACCTCAGTTGGCTCATGGATGAGCGTTAATGGCTCGATGCCAACCACTTCGCTGGCGGCATAGCCAAGCGATCGCTCAGCCGCCGCATTGAAAGCAATAATTGTGCCATCGACAGTAGTCGCAATGATCATGTGATTCGCGCCATCCAGAATTGCCTGCTGTAAGGCAGCAAGTTCTTGCAGTCTTTCCTCTGCGAGGGTGCGGGCAAAGAGTTCACACTGCAAGCGATCGTTTGCTTGGGCTAATTCATGTGTCCGCTCGGCAACCTGACGTTCTAACGAGACGTTCGCAAACGCTAATCGCTGCTCGGCTGCCTCGAGCTGTTGTTTGATCCGCTGTTGCTGACGTTCTTGCTGATTTAGCAAGTAAGCATTGCGCCAGATGACACTAAAAAATGCAGTTGCAATCATGACAATGCGTCCGGCGTACCCAAAGGCAGACTCATACCACCCGAATTGTTCGCCTTGAAAGGTGAGCCAGTTAATGCCCAGTGGAATGGCGATCGCCCACGGGAGGAGCGATCGCGCCATCACTCCGCCTGCTAGCGGGCTGGCGACTATGCCCATTAAGCCCTGGTCGGGACGAGACAGTAGCAATCCTATACAAAGACCCATGAACGCCAAAGCCGTTGGCGCTGCCATAGCGATGACCTGTGTGATGAGCCTGTAGGTGGGACTAATACCAAACAAGTGCCCCATGAGCGGCAACAAAGCAATTAAGTAAATGAGATAGCTCAAACTCTGCGCTAGCCAAGCACTCGATCGCGTGTTCTGCCTAAGCAAGCAAAGGGTAGTACCAACCAACACAAAATTGAACGCTACGTTTTCCCCCATTCGTCCTGGGTAAGGTGTTGGTGTTAATGGGGCTGTGTCTCGAAACAGTAGCTCATCAATGCCCAGGTGCCACCCAAAGCAAGATTGACTAAGGGTCAGCAGCCCAACCAGAATCACACTCAAGGCTAAACTCGTGCTCATCCAGCCTAGTCGCTTTTTTAACCGCGCCGCTCTCACCCTCGGCTCAAGCTGTAACAGCCCTAGCGACAAGCCTGCCAACAGAAAGCAGAGCGCTGTATTCGCTTTCATGGTTGAAGGGCTACCAGGATAGCCACTCTTAAGCAGTGGAATATCGTACTGCCAGCCCAGCAAAACGAGTATTGCCGACAAGAGAACAAAAACAAGACTGCCTCTGCTAAGCCACTCTGAAGAGACAACACTGGCAGTCAAAGAGGCTCGTCTTTCTGAACCTGGATTAAAACGCATAGAGATCTTCAGGCAATTCAGGGGGAAACAGTACTACTGCCGTCAGGGGCAAGCTTAAGATGCCCAAAAACAGCGGTTTACTCTTTGCCAAGATCACGCGTCAACCCGTGTCGCTGTCTTAAGTGATTGATGCCAAATCTAGTTCACTCAAATTTAGTGGCGCTGTCTCGCACGTATACAGCTCAATCCCTTACTTACAATGCAAGATTGGCACTACCAGGCGCTAACGAATTTTAACACTCCGCTAACAGGCGCATAAAGTACGCTAGTAATCCTCTGTCCTTGGGGATATGAGTATTAATACAACAGTTCTGCAAAACAAGCTCGGTCAAAATCCATTTCGATTAGACTTAAGGTATTTTAAGCAACGTTTAGCTAAAGGACAGGTAGATGGGTTTAGCGAGGACTTTGCAAGCGAGATTACTGCCGAATCGATCGCTCTGGGGACTGCTCCTGCTACTTGTTGCCGGGTTTTTAGGTAATTATTTTCGATGGACTTTATTCTTTGATATTGATTTTCTGTTTGGTTCGATCGCTGTTTGGCTAGTGGTGTGTTTGTACGGAGTGCGCTGGGGCACCGTTGCGGCTTTCCTTGCTGGGCTTTGTACGTATGTCATTTGGCACCATCCCTACACAACACTAACGTTTACTCTCGAAGCTCTGTTTGTAGGCTGGCTGTTTCACCGCCGACAGCAAAATAATATCGTCGTGCTGGATGCTGTCTTCTGGCTGCTTATCGGCATGCCGCTTGTGTGGTTTTTTTACGCCATCATTCTGCATGTTGATTCAACGCAAGCATTCATTATTCTCTTAAAGCAACCCGTTAATGGTGTTTTCAACGCCCTCATTGCCAGTCTGTTGCTGACGCATCTGCCGCTACATCGCTGGGTCGCTCGCCCACCCGCCATTAGCACCCTGACGCTGCAACAAACCCTTTTTAATTTGTTGGTCGCCTTTGTCATGGTGCCCACCTTACTCTTGATTGTGCTAGCAAGTCATCAAGTGGTGGATGACATTAGAATGACCGCTCAGTCAGACCTGAACGATGCCTCCCGCTACCTTACGGTCGAGGTGCGTACCTGGTATGAGCAACGGTTAGCAGCAGTGCATGAGCTTGCGAAGGTAGCACTAGACACTGCCACTCAAAGCGGTACTTTACGTCAGGATGCAGAATTTGCTCAACGTATTTTCCCAGACTTTCAACATCTTCACGTTTTAGACGAAACTGGACAACGCCTTTTAGATGTTGGTTATGACGCTGCCTTAGATAGCTTCGATGACAATGTTTATTTTGAGCAGTTGCAGCGATCGCCCCAGCCGTTTCTTTCCTCAGCCCGCCGACTAAACCAGTCTGCCAAGCCAACCGTACTAATCGGTGTGCCCATACGAAAAGACGGCAGGTTGATCGGTGCAGTCTTGGGTGAGCTTGACCTAAAGTTTGTCACGACCCTCTTCCGCGCTAATGTGGGGGAGCAGGCGCTCAACATTACGCTGCTCGATCAACAACAGACGGTCGTTGCCAGCACTCAGGCTGAGTGGATTGGCGCTAAATCGTTTGATTGGCGCAAGCAGGGAACGGTGCGATCGATCGGTGACCAAACTTATCACTGGTTGCCCACAATGGGCAGTCCGTTGGTGATGGTGCAGTGGAGTCGATCGCTCTTTGTCAAAGAAGCGACCATTAGCAGTGAATTTCCCTGGGTGCTGCTGGTGCAAATGGCTGCCACCCCCCATGTAAGGCATATTGAGCAAGTGCACATCCAGAATATGGCAGTCCTACTGTTAGTGTCTGGTTTTGCTCCTATTGCCGCCTTTTTGGTCAGCCGCCAACTGGTCAAGCCAGTCTCTCAGTTGGCTCATATCACCACTAACTTACCGGATAAATTACTCGAACAAGCACCCATTCCCTGGGCGCAGAGCCAGGTGACTGAGTTTGCCCTCCTGGCACAAAACTTTCGCTTGATGGCAGCCAGCTTACAGCAAAAATTTGGTGAAATTCATCAGGCAAATGCAACGCTAGAACACCGTGTACAAGAGCGAACCCAGGCGCTTCAGCAGACCAATATTGCCTTGCAAGAGAGCGAAGAACGCTTCCGACAAATGGCAGAAAACATTCGAGAAGTGTTTTGGATGGGGTCGGTTGATAAAGATGCCCTTTTGTATATCAGCCCCGCTTATGAGGAAATCTGGGGACGTACTTGCCAAAGCCTTTTTGAGACACCGCAGTCATTTGTTGATGCCATTCATCCAGACGATCGCCCGCGGGTAATAGCTGCTTTTGCCAAACAAATTCAAGGCACTTACAGCGAGGAGTACCGCATTATCCAACCCAATGGTTCCATCCGCTGGATTTGGGATCGAGCGTTTCCCATCTGTAATGCAGCAGGCAGAGTTTATCGGCTGGTCGGCGTCGCACAAGATATTACCGAGCGGAAACAAGCAGAGACAGTGGTGCGGCAGCAAGCAGAGCGAGAACGGTTGCTGGGTGCAATTGCACTCCACATCCGGCGATCGTTAAACCTGGACGACATCCTCAACACGACTGTGGCTGAGATACGCGAGTTCTTGCAAACCGATCGCGTCATCGTCTACCAGTTTCAGGCCGATTGGAGCGGCATTGTCATTGTCGAGTCGGTGGCAGAAGGCTGGCAGTCAATTTGGGCTAGACAGATTAAGGATGCCTGCTTTGCTGAAATAAACGTAGAAGACTATAAACATGGGCGCACTCAAGCCATTTCTGACATCTATGCAGAGGGCTTGGCAGCTTGCTATGTTGAGCTGCTAGCCCAACTACAAGTGCGGGCAAATCTGGTTGTACCCATTCTCCAGGGCGATTTGCTTTGGGGTTTGCTAGTGGCACAGCAATGCCGCGCTCCACGCTCCTGGCAACATTCAGAGATCGACTTTCTTAAGCAGTTAGCGATTCAGGTGGCGATCGCCATTCATCAATCAGAACTCTATCAGCATGAACAGCGGCTCAATACCATACTTGAGCAACAGGTAGAAGAACGCACGGCTCAATTGCAACAGGCATTGCGATACGAAGCACTGGTTAAGCGGATGACCGATAAAGTCCGGGATAGCCTGGATGAAGCGCAAATTCTGCAAACGGCAGTGGAAGAATTGGTGCACGGTTTGGAGCTTTACGGCTGTGATACTGCCCTATTTAACTTTGAACAGGGCACGATGACGATTGCTCATTCATATACAAATGGGGCGTTTGCATCACAGCCAGAAGTCACGCTCGCGACCCACTTTTCTGATATTTATCCACAGTTACTTAATGGGCAGAGCCTTCAGTTTTGTGAGCTAGCCCCGAAATTTATGGATTCAGCCTGGCAGCCTAGCGCTATCTTTGCCTGCCCAATGATTGACGACCAAGGCGTTTTAGGTAAACTACGGCTGTTTCGCTCCCGCAACGCAGTCTTTAGCGAACCTGAGATTCGGTTAGTCTTACAAATTGCCAATCAGTGCGCGATCGCACTCCGTCAAGCGAGGCTTTACCAGACGGCACAAATACAGGTCAAAGTGCTGGAGGAGCTTAACCAACTAAAAGACGATTTCCTGAGCACCGTCTCACATGAGCTACGCACACCCATCTCTAACATGAAGATGGCAATTCATATGCTTAAAACGCAGCCAACCGAAGAGCGCCGCGATCGCTACATGGAAATTTTGCAAAGGGAGTGTGCGAGAGAAGCCGAACTCATTAACGATTTGCTTGACCTCCAGCGACTGGCATCGGGTACGAGAGTGCTAGAACTTGAAGCGATCGCGCTGCAAGAATGGCTAGAGGAGTTGATCGAACCCTTCCAAGAACGGACTCAAAGCCGACAACAAACGCTTCGGGTCAACATCGCTCCTGGTCTATCGGTTTGGACATCTGATCGCGCTAGCCTCAGCCGTATCCTGGCGGAGCTATTGAATAACGCCTGCAAATATACACCGCCTGGAGAAACGATCGACCTCTTCGTACAGCCAGTTAGTGCAACAACAAGCGATAACACTACAGCTCAAGGAAATTTGCTGGCGTTGCCTGCTACTCGCCTCAGGCTGAGTGTCTGTAATTCAGGCGTTGAAATTCCGGCTCAAGCACTCTCTCATATTTTTGAAAAGTTTTATCGGATTCCAGGCGGCGATCTCTGGAAGCAAGGAGGCACGGGCTTAGGGCTGGCACTGGTGCAGAAGTTAACAGAACATATTGGCGCAACTATTCAAGTAGAGAGCTATTCTAACCGTACTTGTTTTGTCGTCGAGCTTTGAGCGCAAGTAGCTTATTCTTCTTTAGCAGGCAATCGCCCCTGTCCCTGCGGAAATTTAGCACAATAGATTATGCTGAAAAACTAAGCTGGTAGGTTTATCGCTGCCAGTGGTGGTATCACAATTGGTTGGTAGTACAGTCTACGTTAAGTTTTGAGTCGAAATCCCAATGAAAAGCGCCTTTCTAGAACGACTGCATCACCCCGATCGCCCCGTGATTGTTTTTGATGGCGCAATGGGTACCTCGCTGCAAACACAAAACCTGACGGCAGACGACTTTGGGGGCGCAGAGTACGA
Source organism: Phormidium sp. FACHB-592 (assembly GCF_014695795.1). Lineage (NCBI taxonomy): Bacteria > Bacillati > Cyanobacteriota > Cyanophyceae > Oscillatoriales > Oscillatoriaceae > Phormidium > Phormidium sp. FACHB-592. The sequence continues at coordinate 55,856 of NZ_JACJOZ010000012.1, read as the reverse complement.
AGGCTGCAACGAATATTTAGTGTTTACCAAACCTGAAGCAGTGGCTCAGGTGCATCGCGAGTTTTTGGCGGCGGGTGCGGATGTCATCGAAACCGATACCTTTGGAGCAATGTCGATCGTCCTGGCAGAGTACGATCTGGCAGATCAGGCATATGCGTTGAACAAAGCCGCGGCAGAATTGGCAAAACAGGTTGCCGCTGAATTTTCGACTCCCGAAAAACCGCGCTTTGTGGCTGGGTCGATCGGTCCCACTACCAAGCTCCCCACATTGGGACATATCGACTACGACACCATGAAGGCAACCGTTGCAGAGCAAGCCGACGGTCTGTACGACGGTGGTGTCGATCTATTTATTGTTGAGACCTGTCAGGATGTGTTGCAGATCAAAGCGGCACTCAATGGCATCGAGGAAGTCTTTGCCAAAAAGGGCGATCGCAGACCACTCATGGTTTCCGTCACGATGGAGCTTCAGGGCACCATGCTAGTTGGCTCTGATATCACAGCGATGTTGAGCATTCTAGAACCCTTCCCCATTGATATTTTGGGGCTGAACTGCGCGACGGGACCCGATCGCATGGCAGACCACATCCGCTACCTGTCTGCCAACTCGCCCTTCGTCATCTCCTGCATCCCCAACGCAGGCATCCCCGAAAACGTTGGTGGTCATGCTCACTACAAGCTGACTCCAATGGAACTCCGCATGGCGCTCATGCACTTTGTCGAAGATCTTGGCGTACAAGTCATTGGTGGCTGCTGTGGCACCCGTCCCGATCACATCCAGCAGCTGGCAGAACTGTCAACGACGTTAACGCCAAAAGCACGACCAGTCCGAGGTGATAGGACGACCGTCTCACCCTCTCACCCTCCTACCCCCTCAACGTTTCCCTCTCCCCGTCCGCTCCTTAGCTATACTCCCTCTGCCGCCTCCATCTACAGCGCTCAACCCTACGATCAGGACAACTCTTTCCTCATCATTGGTGAACGGCTGAATGCCAGCGGCTCCAAGAAGTGCCGCGATTTGCTGAATGCAGAAGACTGGGATGGGCTGGTTTCGCTGGCAAAAGAGCAGGTGCGAGAAGGGGCGCACATTCTAGACGTGAACGTGGATTACGTTGGGCGCGATGGTGTGCGGGATATGCACGCACTCGTGTCTCGTCTCGTCACAAACGTTACGCTGCCGCTGATGCTGGACTCGACCGAATGGGAAAAAATGGAGGCAGGGCTGAAGGTGGCGGGTGGCAAATGCCTGCTCAACTCTACGAACTACGAAGATGGTGAAGCACGCTTTTTGAAGGTGCTGGAGTTGGCGAAACAATACGGTGCTGGGGTCGTTGTAGGCACGATCGACGAAGATGGCATGGCACGCACCGCCGAGAAGAAATTTGCGATCGCCCAACGCGCCTATCGCCATGCACTGGAATTTGGCATCCCTGCTCACGAAATTTTCTTCGATCCACTGGCACTACCCATCTCTACGGGCATTGAAGAAGACCGGGCAAACGGACGCGCCACGATCGAAGCCATCCGGCAAATGCGTGCCCAACTTCCCGGTTGCCACATTTTGCTAGGCGTTTCTAATATCTCGTTTGGCTTAAGTCCCGCCACACGGATTGTGCTGAACTCGATGTTTCTGCATGAGGCAACCGAGGCAGGGATGGATGGTGCGATCGTCAGCGCCAGCAAGATCCTGCCCCTGGCAAAAATCGATCCCGCTCATCAAGCTGTCTGCCTAGACCTGATCTATGATCGACGACGCTTTGATGGCGATGTCTGCGTTTACGACCCGCTCACAGAATTGACGAAACTGTTTGAAGGCGTATCTGCTAAAGATGCCAGGGCTTCTCGCGCTGCCACTGCCGCCGACCTGCCGCTCGAAGAACGGCTGAAGCAGCACATCATCGACGGCGAACGCATGGGCATGGACGATCTGCTGAAGCAGGCAATGGAAACCTATCCACCCCTCCACATCATCAATACCTTTTTGCTCGATGGCATGAAAGTGGTGGGCGAACTCTTTGGCTCCGGTCAAATGCAGTTGCCCTTCGTGCTGCAATCTGCCGAAACCATGAAAGCGGCGGTCGCCTTTCTAGAGCCGTTCATGGAAAAAGAAGACTCTGGACAGGCAAAAGGCACCTTTATCATCGCCACTGTTAAAGGCGACGTACACGATATTGGCAAAAATCTGGTGGACATTATTTTGTCCAACAACGGCTACCGCGTGATTAACCTGGGCATCAAACAGCCCGTCGATACCATCATTGAGGCATACGAGCAGCACAAGCCTGACTGTATTGCTATGAGTGGTCTGCTGGTCAAATCCACCGCGTTCATGAAGGAGAACCTGCACGTCTTTAACGATCGCGGTATCACCGTCCCCGTTATCCTCGGCGGCGCAGCCCTCACGCCCAAATTTGTTCATGAAGACTGCCAGAATGCCTATAACGGTCAGGTTATTTACGGTAAAGATGCTTTCTCCGATCTCCATTTTATGGATAAGCTCATGCCTGCGAAAGCGGCAGGAGAATGGGATGATGTGAAGGGATTTTTGGGAGAGGAGACAGAAGGCAGAGGGCAGGAGGTAGAGGGAGCAGGGGAAGCAGTGGCGACAGAGGGAGTAGAGGAAGCAATTCAAAACGCTACCCCTACTCCCCACTCCCTACTCCCCACTCCATCCATCGAAGACACTCAGCGTTCCGAGGCGATCGCTGCCGATATTCCCCGACCTACACCACCGTTCTGGGGCACCAAAATCATTCAGCCTACAGATATTCCCTGGGACGAACTTTTCTGGTATCTAGATCTACAGGCGTTGATCGCTGGGCAATGGCAGTTCCGCAAGCCGCGTGAACAGTCACGGGAAGAGTACGACGAGTTTCTTCAGAAAACGGTCTATCCGATTCTGGATCAGTGGAAACATCGCATTGTCGATGAGAACCTGCTCCATCCTCAAGCCATCTACGGCTACTTCCCCGCCCAGGCAGATGGTAATAGCCTTCACCTCTATACTCCCCACTCCCCACTCCCTACTCCCCACTCCTACGACCCAATCGCTACCTTCACCTTCCCTCGCCAAAAATCCTTACGTCGCTACTGCATCGCCGATTACTACGCGCCCAAAGACTCTGGGCTTATCGATGTTTTCCCCATGCAGGCGGTGACAATGGGTGAGGTCGCTACGGAGTATGCTAAGAAGCTGTTTGACGGCAATAGCTACACCGACTATCTCTACTTCCACGGCATCGCGGTACAGATGGCAGAAGCATTAGCAGAGTGGGTACATGCCCGTATTCGTCGCGAGTTGGGCTTTGGTAGCGAAGAGCCTGACAACATTCGTGATGTGTTGGCGCAACGCTATCGAGGGTCGCGCTATAGCTTTGGCTATCCTGCTTGCCCCAATATGCAGGATCAGTACACGCTGCTAGATTTGCTAGATGCCAAACGCATTAACCTGCATATGGATGAAGGCGAACAACTCCATCCAGAACAATCAACGACGGCGATCGTGGCGTATCATCCTGCCGCCAGCTACTTTAGTGCGTAGGGGTTGTGGGGCGGCCGCGATCAACACCAACGATCGCAGTCATCTGTTGTTACAGTAATACGGAAGTGAGACAGTAAGGTCACACTTTACATCTACACCGTTGCGAAGAAAGAACCCATCAATGTCAGTGTCTTGGGGAGTTATCCCCTTTGATCTAACAGTTCCTGATCTGATTCATTGGCTAGAAGAAGAAGGAGCCAATGTACCTACTTCGCCAGGGCGTTTCCCGACAATAGAAGAACTTCTTGAGGCACTAACGGTGTTTGAGGGAGAACACATCTATAAAGAACATATTGTTGATGATTTATGGGAAGTTACGATCGGAAAAATCTTCTCAGATACTTATGCACATATGCTTGGCAGGCTTACAGAAGACGGTTGCTATGACTTTCATTTCTGGTCAAATGTGTGCCGAAATCAAACAATGATTACCATTCTTAAGCAAGTTTCATATACGTGTGGACCACTTATCTGGTGGGATGAATGCTTTGCCTTACCGCTCGTAGTTACTTCTGCTATTGATGTTAATGAGGCAATTAGTGAATGGCTCCAGCGCTGGGAAGTGGCTTATATCAAATCATCTCTTAATAAAAAAGCAAATGCTTCATCCTAAGTGAGAATGTGGAGAGAAGAAGCACAAGGGTCGGAGTTGTGCCGCTTAACCCTAAGTTGGAGCGGACATTTGAAGGCCCTCAATTCTGAGTTAGATAGCCTTTGCCGCTTAACTTCAACGTCAGACATCTTCTTGACGTCTATGGATCGAGCTAGATAGATTGCAACTTGTTACATTCAATCTTTTCGATTATTGAATATTTCAGTTTTTCTCGTTTGTGTCACGGCACATTGAACTCAACACAAGTAAGGAGTAGTTTTCAATGAGTACCCTGTATGACAAGCTCGGTGGTGCAGCGGCGGTTGATATAGCTGTAGAAAAGTTTTATGAAAAGGTTTTGGCAGATGAGCGCGTTCAGCATTTCTTTGCTCATACTGATATGCAACAACAGAAACAGCATCAAAAAACCTTTATGACCTATGCTTTTGGTGGTGCTAAACACTGGAATGGTAGCCCTATGAGAGAGGCACATAAAGAACTAGTAGCCGAGATGGGCTTAACCGATCGCCACTTCGATGCGATCGCTGAGGATTTAGTTGCCACCTTAGTTGAGTTGGAAGTGCCGCAAGCCTTAATTGATGAAGTTGTGCAAATTGTAGGTTCTGTTACTCATCGAAATGATGTTTTGAATCGCTAAATTAGGAAGGTAGAAATAGTAAACCTGCTAAGGTCATCATTCAATACTGGCAGAAAGATAATAAGGTCTAATAATATCGCCGTAGCAGACAGCGCCTTGAGCAGCATGGGTAACGTTTGTACTCCGAGTGCGATCGCCCACCTCATCAGTTAGGTTAAAGTATGAAACCCAGCATCTAAGCCTAGAGCGAATGGACGTTGAGTTTCGCCCTACTGACGGATGATTAGCTACAGGCTCAAGTCGGCTCAACCTAACCTACGGCGAGAGGGGCTAAGTACAATCGCCTGCTAGCTACTTTAGTACGTAGGGAGTGTGGGTCGATCGCGCTCATTCCATCAAAGCGCTAGAATTATTTTCTCAATTCTGAAAGATTCCATACATTTAACCTTTCTGTTTAGGGAGAGAGTTAGACTGACAAGAAAGTTGGGCAGCTTAAATTATGAAGATTTGTCTGTAGCCTGGAAAACCGTATGATCTTGCAAAGCATTAGACAACAGTTATCCAGCCTCAGAGTGGGGCAAAAGATCGGTCTAGGGTACGCTCTTGCTCTAGGCATTGCTGTGTCGGGCACAATTGCTGGCTTTGCCTTTGAGAATCATTGGCAGCAAATGACTGAACAACGAGAGACACACGCCCGCAACGAAGTGGAGCTTCTACAGCGTCTCCAATCGCGTGTGCTTCAAGCCCGAACCCATCAACAGCAGCTTATCCCTTTGGCGCAATACCCAGAAAAATTTCAGGATGAATATGCTCACTTAGTGAAGCATAAAGCTGAAATTCAAGAGATTTGGGCTGAGCTTAAAGCATTTGTGGCAAAGTCTATGTCCTTACACGGTGAGGAACATCAAAGAGCGATGCCAGCTTTCTTGCAAACCTATGACCAGGTACCGCAACTCTATTCGCAGGAAGTAGAACGTCAAGTTGAACGAATTCGTAAGCTGAACCTTGCATCACCCACTGATGTTAAGCAAGCTCAAGCGCTCCTGTTGGCGTTTACAAATAGCAATTTGGCGCTTGAATTCGATGGCATCTCGGACGACCTTGTGGGTTTACTTGACGAGTCATACCAGGAGCTTCAGGAAGCAGCACAGTCACGACGGCAAGCGGGCGAAGTTGCCCAGATCATTATGGTGGCAAGTATTGTCTTGTCCATTGCGATCGCCATCCTTTTGGCAATTTTGACTAGCCGAGCGATCTCTCAACCGATTGAAGCTTTGACTGATATTGCCCGACGCTCTACTGAGGAATCTAATTTCGACTTACAAGCAACGGTTAAGCAAGACGATGAGATTGGAACACTTGCCAAGTCGTTTAACCAGCTGATTCAATCGGTTAAGCAACTCCTACAGGAGCAACAGACAGCTAACGAACAGCTAGAAACCTATAGCCAAACGCTTGAATCTAGAGTTGAGGAAAGAACCCAAGAACTGAACGCTAAAACTACGCAGTTGCAACAACTTTTAGAAGAACTACAGCGCACTCAGGTTCAGATGGTGCAAAGCGAAAAGATGTCTGCTTTGGGTCAAATGGTGGCAGGGGTTGCACATGAAATCAACAATCCGGTCAACTTCATTCACGGCAACCTTACCTATGTACAGGAATACGCCCACAATTTATTAGGTTTTGTGCAACTTTACCAGGAGTGCTACCCTGACCCAGTACCCGCAATCCAAGCAGAGGCAGAGGCGTTTGATCTTGAGTTTGTCCAAGCCGATCTACCTAAGATGCTAGATTCGATGAAAATGGGCACCGATCGCATCCGTCAGATTGTCTTGTCACTCCGTAACTTCTCACGCATGGACGAAGCTGACTTCAAAGCAGTTGATCTGCATGAAGGCATTGATAGTACGTTATTGATTTTGCAGCATCGTTTGAAAGATAGAGCAGAGCGTCCAGCGATTCAGGTAGTGCGTGAGTATGGCAATTTACCGCTAGTGGAATGCTATCCGGGGCAAATTAATCAGGCGCTGATGAATATTCTGGCAAATGCTATTGATGCGCTGGAGGAAGCCAACGTCAAACGAACCTATCAAGAGATCAAGCAAAAGCCTAACCAGATTACCATTCAAACTTCCATCATCAATTCAGAGTGGATAAAGATCTCCATTGCTGATAATGGCATGGGAATGCCTGAAGCTGTGTACAAACGTATTTTTGATCCATTCTTCACCACGAAAGCCGTCGGTAAGGGAACGGGGATGGGAATGCCAATTAGTTATCAAATTGTCACTGAGAAACATGGCGGCAAGTTAGATTGTTTCTCAATACTTGGTGAGGGAACGGAGTTTATCATTCAAATTCCTGTTCGACAGCAAATCCGTGCTGCTGCATAATAAATTCAGGCACTTAAATGTCCTTTCTTGAAGGGCAGCACCCTTTTTCAAACGTTAGTTGTGAAGAACAGAAATAACGCCTACAGCTCGGTGAGATGCAGTTAAGCAGTCTTAGCCAACTTATACCGATTTTCTTCACATGCTATAAAGCAAGCGTCTCCTGTCTGCGGCTTCGCCCTTATAAAGAGGCTTGAGGGGAAGCAAGCACGGGAATCTCTAACCAGCACTTTTGAATTGATATGACTATCAGCCATAGGTACATGGAGCGTTACCAGGAGGCTAGTGCAACGTTACCCGTGACCTTATAGCCTCTTAATACAGTAGCAATTAAGATGTAGGCAATGATACAAACGCTTATGCCCACTTACGGGAAGCACGATCGCCTATGAAAATCTTGCTGATTGAGGATGATCAGCCTACCAGTTCGGCATTAGTTGAACTGCTTACCGCCCAACACTATGCGGTAAACCTGGCAACGGATGGGCAAATGGGGCTGGAGTTGGCCAGAGACTCTGCCTATGACTTAATTTTGCTGGGTGTGGTACTCCCCAAATTGGACGGCATTCGTGTCTGTCAGCAACTTCGGGCAGACGGTTATCAATGTCCCATCTTGCTGCTGTCAGCAAACGCTAGCAGTGGCGATCGCATTATTGGGTTAGAGGCAGGAGCCGATGACTATGTTGTAAAGCCCTTTGATCCGCCAGAGCTAATAGCGCGCATACGTGCCTTGTTGCGGCGAGAACGTGCCTCTGCCGACTCGGTCTTGACCTGGGAAACAGTGCAGTTTGATACGGTCACTAGCGAAGTCACCTGTAACGGTCAACCGTTACGGCTCACCCATAAAGAATATGGTCTGTTAGAGCTTTTTTTGCTCAACCCCAAACGCATCTTTAGCCGCAGTGCCATTCTCGATCGCCTGTGGGATTTTGCTGAACCGCCTGGAGAGGAAACCGTCAGCACGCACATTAAATGCCTGCGCCAAAAACTGAAAGCGGCAGGTGCCTCCGATTTAATTGAGACGGTTTACGGGTTAGGGTATCGGCTCCGAACGCCTGCTCAGGCGGCAGAAGCCCCCGTTTTAACTCCTGGCAAGCAAAAGCGGGAAGCAGCGGTGAATCAGAGGGCAGCAACAACGACTGCCAGAGTTTGGGAAAAGTATCGAGACAATATCCTGGCGCAGGTAACGGTTTTAGAAACGGCAGCACGCGCTTTGACGGCAGGGCAATTGACCCCATCACAGCAACAGCACGCCCAGCAAGAGGCGCATAAGTTAGCCGGATCGCTGGGCATTTTTGGCTTTATGGCAGGGTCGCATCTGGCACGGGAGTTAGAGTCGTTGCTGCAATTGGAGGCAAGGTTAGAAGCAGCACAGGTGCAGCACGTCTCGCAACTGGTGGCATCGTTGCAGCAAGTGCTGGCTCAGGCACAGGCAACGGCTACCATGCCAGAGACTAATGCCTACGCTCCCTCTCTGCTGATTATTGATGATGATCTACTGTTGGCAGAACGGGTCAGGATTGAGGCGATCGCCTGGGGGCTTCGGGTTGAACTGGCGACTGATTTGGCAGTTGCCCGCAAAGCGATCGCCCAGGTGCCTCCAGATGCAATTTTGCTGGATTTGAACTTTCCGGGTGCCGACAATGGGTTTACGTTGCTGCGGGAGTTGATGCAGCGCTCGCCGCCCATTCCAGTGTTGGCGTTTACTGGGCAGGGCGATTTGGCTAGTCGTCTGGCAGTAGTGCGGCTAGGAGGCTGCGTCTTTTTGCAAAAACCGCTACCGACCTATGAAATTCTCAAAGCTGTGACCAACGTGTTACGGCAAACCCAGGTGCAGCACCACAATCGCGTGCTGGTAGTGGATGATGATGGCGCGATCGCTGCTAACCTGGCGCATTTGTTGCAGCCCTTTGGTGTAGAAGTGACTGGACTGAGTGACCCCCACCAGTTTTGGGAAATGTTAACGGCAACCATGCCAAACCTGCTGTTGTTAGACTTAGAAATGCCTGGTTTTAATGGCGTGGATTTGTGTCAGGCAGTGCGGAGTGACCCTAAGTGGCAGCAGTTAACGATTTTATTTCTGTCTACTCATACAGAAGCGGCAATCGTCGATCGTGCCTTTACCGCTGGCGCTGATGACTACCTCTTTAAAGCGATGGCAGCAACAGAACTGGCGACCCGCATTATTCATCGACTTAAACGAAATGGGTTCCAGCCTACTGCCAGTCCTTCAAGTCAACTAGCAGACAAGGGTCAGGCGACGTAGAGGCAAAAAGTGTCAAGCTTAAGCGGTGATCTTCAAGGAGTTTTTGTGAGCAGCACAGTTGATCGTCGAGTGATCACGTATGGAGTGGCAGTAGGCGCGACCGCGATCGCCCTCTTGCTCACCCTCTGGCTAAAACCCTTTTTGAGCCAAACGATTGCTGCCTTTTTTTACCTAGCTGTGCTGGTTTCATGCTGGTTTGGTGGGGTTCGACCAGGCATCGTCACAACGATTTTGGCGGCTCTGTCTCTAAGCTATTTTCTGCTGCCACCGCTAGATCAATTACCAGTAAAGGGTTCTAGCGCTTGCGTTAGCTTAGGCGTTTTTATCACCGTTGCCTCGTTAATTAATCTGCTGACGAACCTTCAACGGACGAACCAACGCAAGCTCGACCAACTGAATCACCAGTTGCAGGAAGCAAACGTGCAAGCACTGCGAACAGCATTAGCGGCTGCCTGCGTCGGAACATGGCATTGGAATTTGGTAACGGGGGACATTACCTGGTCGCCAGAGCATGAACAGTTGTTTGGTCTCGAACCTGGCACCTTTGATGGGCGGTATGAAACCTTTAATGAGCGAGTGCATCCCGACGATCGCGTTAGCGTTACTGATGCTGTGCAACAAGCGCTAGAGCAGCGCACTGCTTACCACCTTGAGTATCGGGTCGTCTGGGCAGATGGTAGCGTGCATTGGGTTGAAGGTAGAGGAGAGGCGGTTTATGACGCAGCCAATCAACCTGTGCAGATGAGTGGCACGATCGTAGACATTACCGCTCGTAAACAAGACCAGGTTGCTCGAGAAAGAAGCGAGCAACATCTACGTGCCATCTTTGAGGCAGAACCAGAGTGCGTCAAGGTGATTACGGCAGACGGCATCTTGCAAGCCATGAATCCGGCAGGACTGGCGATGCTTGAAGTCGATCACCTGGATCAGGTGATCGGGCAAAATGTCTGTCCCTTAATCGAACCGTCGTTTCGACAGGCGTTTCTAGCCTTTACTCAGCAGGTTACGCAGGGGCAGCCAGGAGTCTTAGAGTTTGAAATCATCGGGCTGAAGGGCACTCACCGCTGGTTGGAATCCCATGCTGTGCCGCTGAACTTTCAAGATGAGGCGGGCATTCAGGTGCTTGCTATCACACGGGATGTTACCGATCGCAAACGGATTGCAACCGCGTTGCAACAAGCAAACCAAACGTTAGAGCAGCAGGTACAGGAACGCACTGCTGAACTCAAGCACCGGGCAGACGAAGTTCAAGATCTCTACGATAAGGCTCCCTGTGGCTATCATTCCCTTGATGCCGAGGGGCGCTTTGTCCGCATCAACGATATTGAGTTGCAGTGGCTGGGCTATGAGCGCCACGAAATTTTAGGCAAACTGTTTTCTGATCTACTGACTTCCCCTAGCGTACAGACGTTTCAGGAACATTTTTCTAAGTTTAAGGAAGTGGGTTGGGTTCGCAACCTGGAGTTTGAACTGATCTGTAAAGATGGATCACTCCTATCGGTCAACTTGAACTCCACAGCAATTTACGACGAGTCCGGCAATTACGTGATGAGCCGCTCGACCCTATTTGATACTCGCGATCGCAAGCGCACTGAGGCAGCCTTAACCGCCTCTCAGGCAAGATTTGCTGGCATTGTAGAGATTGCGAATGATGCCATTATCTCAATTGATGCACAGCAACAAATCACCTTATTTAACAAAGGAGCCGAGAAGATTTTTGGCTACGCAGCGGCAGAAGTCTTGGGTCAACCGTTGAGCCTTCTTTTACCAGAACGCTTTGCCCAAAGCCATCCGCGTCATATCAGCGGTTTTACGCAAGCACCTGAAATTGCTCGACAAATGGGAGAGCGCAGCGAGCTTTCCGGTCTCCGTAAAGACGGCAGTGAGTTTCCTGCTGAAGCCTCAATTTCTCGCTTGACGCTGGGCAACGAACGAATTTTTACAGCTATTCTGCGAGACATTAGCGATCGCAAGCAAGCCGAAGCCGCTCAAGCCCGTCTGGCTGCCATTGTTGCCTCCTCGCAGGATGCCATTATCAGCAAAACGCTGGATGGTGTGATCGTAAGCTGGAACGCCAGCGCTGAGAAACTGTTTGGCTACTCAGCCACAGAGGCGATCGGTCAGTACATTGGGCTGATCATTCCCTCAGACCGACTGGGTGAAGAAGTGCGGCTCTTAACTCAGATCCGCCGGGGCGATTTGATTCAGCAATACGAAACTGTTCGACAGCGTAAAGACGGCACGCTGATTGATATTGCGCTCACTCTTTCGCCCGTAAGAGATGCTAAAGGCACCATTGTCGGTGCTTCCAAAATTGCTCGCGACATCACTGAGCAACGTGCCTTAGACCGCATGAAAACCGAATTTATTTCCATTGTCAGTCACGAACTCCGCACGCCTCTCACTGCTATTCGCGGCTCTCTAGGCTTGATTTTGCGGGGAGTTTACGACAAAAAACCTGACAAAAAACACCGCATGATTGAAATTGCTGCTCAACAGAGCGATCGCCTCGTGCGCTTAGTCAACGACATTCTCGATTTGCAACGGCTAGAATCCGGCAAAATGAAGCTCTCTCTGCAAGCTTGCGATGCTGCTGCCTTGATGCAGCAAGCCGCTGACACGATGCGCGCCTATGCCGAAGAACACCACATCCAACTTAACGTCGTGCCCCTGTCTGCATCTGTGTGGGCAGCCCCCGATACCATTATCCAGATCCTCACTAACTTGTTAAGCAACGCCATCAAATTCTCACCGGCAGGCGGGCAAATTTGGTTGAGCGCAGAGCCACAGCTTCAAGTTGAGGGCACAGGAAAGAAAGAAGCACCCGCTTGCCCCTCCGTTCGCTTCGCTGTCAAAGATCTAGGTCGCGGTATTCCTTCAGACAAGCTAGAGACCGTTTTTGAACGCTTTCAGCAAGTCGATGCGTCCGACTCTCGTGACAAAGGCGGCACTGGACTCGGCTTGGCGATCTGTCGCAAAATGATCGAGCAGCACGGTGGACGCATCTGGGTCGAGAGCCGTTTAGGGGAAGGAAGTACGTTTTACTTCACATTGCCGATGGTGGATGAGGACGCAAGAGTAAAGGGAACAGAATGTCAGCCAAACGTATACTCGTAATCGACGATGAAGCAGTTATTCTAGAAGTCATTCAAGGCTGCCTGGAAGAATTGGGAGACATGGAAGTCTTGATGGCAGCATCAGGTATTGAGGGCTTGCAGATCGCTCAGACTGCCTTGCCAGACGGAATTTTGTTAGATGTTTCGATGCCGGGTATGGATGGGTTCACGGTGCTGCGGCAGTTGCAAGAAAATACCGTGACGCAAAAGATTCCTGTGGTGCTGCTGACTGCCAGAGTGCAACCAGAAGACCGCGCAGCGTTTGCTCAAACGGGCGTGGCGGGGGTCATTTTGAAACCGTTTGACCCGATCGCCCTCGTCGATCAGGTGACAGACGTTTTTGGGTGGACGGTATAAATTAAGAAACTTCAAACTTTCCTCAAACTCTTCCTCTAGGGTGAAGACAACTCAGCCCCGGAGAAGACGTGTGTCCACCAAACAAATCCTAGTCATTGACGATGAAGCCGCCATACAGGAAGTGGTTCAAAGCTGCTTTGAGGATCTGGCAGGGTGGACAGTGATCACGGCTAGTTCTGGTCGGGCAGGTTTTGCTGAAGCCCTCACAGCAAAACCAGATGCGATCGTACTAGACGTACTGATGGCAGATGTAGATGGTCTTACACTTCTCCGACAGCTTAAAGCGAATCCTGCAACTGAGGCAATTCCGGTTGTTCTGCTAACGATCGCAACAGACTTTGCAGACCCAAAGAGCTGTGAAGCACTGGGAGCCGTAGGCGCGATCGCCAAACCCTTCGATCCCTTTAGCTTGGTCGAGCAAGTAGCAGGCTTTTTGGGATGGGCAGTAGGACAACGAGAGGAAAGCCCATGAACTGACCGTCTACAAAGCCAAGAATTTTCAACACGACTATCAACTGAGGGCAAGTATGAGCCAACAAACGATCGAAACTGCGTATGAAACCAGCCGCTTAAAGGCCCTCCACCAATATTGCATCCTGGATACAGCACCTGAAGCTGCCTTTGACGATGTGACCCAGTTAGCTGCTCAAATTTGCGGCACTCCGATCGCGCTCGTTTCTCTACTCGACCACGATCGACAATGGTTTAAGTCAAAGATTGGCTTGGCGGTTTCAGAGACGCCCCGCACGCTTGCCTTCTGTCATCACACAATTTTGCAAGCTGAACCTCTGATTGTGCAGGATGCCCTGACAGACGAACGCTTTGCTAACAATTCTTTGGTAACAGGCGACCCCAAAATTCGGTTTTATGCCGGTATCCCTTTAACCACTCCAGACAGCTATCGCATCGGCACGCTCTGCGTTATCGATCGCAGACCGCGGCAACTTAGCCCTGAACAGATTCGGGCATTGCAAGCCCTTAGCCGTCAGGTCGTCAGCCAACTGGAGTTACGCCGCAATCTAGCAGCACGGCAAGAAAGCGAACGCCGTTTAGCTACGCTCATGGACAATCTACCCGGTTATGTTTACCAGGTTGCTGATGAGCCAGATTATAGGGCTGAGTTTATTAGTGAGGGTGTGTTTGCGGTAACTGGCTATCACCAGGCAGAGTATCTAGTTGATCGCACCACTGCCTACGGGCAAAACATCCATCCCCACGATCGCACCCTTGTTTGGGAACAGGTGCAGCAAGCCGTAAAACTGCGGCAACCCTACGAGTGTGAGTATCGCATCATTACTCAAAGGGGCACCGAGCGATGGGTTTGGGAACGAGGACGTGGCATTTATACAGATAACGGTGCCCTGTTACGGTTGGAAGGCTTTGTCACCGATATTAGCGATCGCAAAGCGGCTGAAACCCGCTTAGAGCAGAAAGCCCAGCAAGAAAAGCTCATTCGAGTAGTGACGGAACACATTCGTCAATCCCTTGACCTCAACGAGATCCTAACCACCACCGTTACCGACGTCCGTCAGGTACTGCAAGCAGACCGGGTATTGCTTTTTCAGCTAGAGCCAGATGGTTCAGGATATATGGTGCAAGAGTCAGTCGATCCCAACTGGGAGGCACTTCTGGGACACAATTTGGCTGATCCCTGTTTCCAAGCCAACTATATTCAGAAATATTTTGAGGGACGAGCCAGTGCCGTTGCCGATATTCATGACGGTAGCATCCATCCCTGCTATGCCGAGTTCCTTGAACAGTTAGGTGTGCAAGCAAATCTGGTAGTGCCCATTATTCAAACTGGGCATCTATGGGGCTTGTTAATTGCTCATCAATGCGCCCAGCCGCGCCAGTGGTCTGAGGAAGAAATTCAATTGCTCAAACAACTTGCAGATCAGGTGGCGATCGCGATCCATCAGGCATCCCTCTATCAACAAGTGCAAACGCAACTGACCGAACGGATGCAAGCAGAAGCAAAAAATCAAGATCAGGCAATGCTGCTCGATGTGGCAACGGATGCGATCGTCGTGCGAGATCTTAACCATCAAATCACCTTCTGGAATCAAGGCGCAGCAAGGTTATACGGCTGGTCAGCAGAGGAAGTTTGTGGCAAAGCGGCGGCTGACCTCTTGTACCGAGAGGCTCCCTCCAACCTGACAGAAATCTACCAGACCGTTCTTGTTACCGGACAATGGCAGGGCGAACTTACACAATTAACGAAGACGCAAACAGAAGTGACTGTTGCCAGCCGTTGGACGCTGGTACGACACCCTAACGGACAGCCCAAAGCTTTTTTGATTGTAAACACCGACATCACACAGAAAAAGTTGCTGGAACGACAGTTTCTCCGCACTCAACGTCTAGAAAGCATTGGCACTCTGGCGGGTGGTATTGCCCACGACCTAAACAATGTGTTGGCACCCATTTTGATGGCAGTGCCCCTGTTAGAAATGCAGCCTGAAAGTGCAAAACGCCAGAAATGGCTGAATGTGATTGAAACTAGCGCCAGACGGGGAGCCAGTTTGGTAAAGCAAGTGTTGAGCTTTGCACGCGGCAGCGAAGGCGAACAATCGCTATTAGAAGTGAAACACCTGATTAATGAAATTAAACAAATTGCTGAGGAGACCTTTCCGAAAGCAATCAATGTCATAACCTATATACCAAACGATTTATGGATGGTTTGGAGCGATGTCACCCAACTGCACCAGATTCTTATGAACCTTTGTGTGAACGCTCGTGATGCCATGCCCAATGGTGGCATCCTGCAAATCACGGCTGAAAACACGGAGCTAGACGAAAGCACGGCGAACCTACACCTCGGTGCTCGTGCAGGTTCCTATATTGTGATCACAGTAGCTGATACGGGTACTGGCATCGCTGCTCATATTATCGATCGCATCTTTGACCCTTTCTTCACCACCAAAAAAATTGGTCAAGGTACAGGTTTGGGGTTATCAACTGTGATGACCATTATCAACAGCCATCATGGTTTTATGACTGTCTCTAGCCAAGTGGGAGACGGCACTAAGTTCAAAGTGTATCTGCCAGCGTTACAAAGCAGCGAGGCTCAGACACCCACATCGTCAGAAATTTCTGATGGAGCGGGAACATGGCTTTTGCTAGCGGATGATGAAGCGGCAATTCGGGAGTCAACCAAAACAACGCTGGAAGCCTATGGCTATCGCGTTCTCACTGCAAGCAATGGCATTGAAGCGATCGCTCTTTACACTCGGCATCAAGCGTCTATTCGTCTAGCGCTCATGAACATTATGATGCCGACAATGGATGGTCCCACGGCTATTCGTACCCTACAAGCTATTAATCCTAAGCTGAAGATTGTCGCAACCAGTGGATTAACCACCAATGAAGCATTAGCAGAAATGGATATTCGAGTGGATCACTTCTTAATGAAACCCTTTACTGCCCCAGAGTTGTTGCTTGCCCTGCATCAGACGCTTCAAACTTGAAACCAAAACCGCTGAATGATGGTTTGCAAAGATTAAAAACCATCATTCAATGTATTGTTTCCCCCTGCTTCAAATTTTCTTCAAAATCTTTCTCTACGTTGAACATGATCGAGAAGTGGTTGCACCGAGCGATCGCTGTTTCTCTCTACATCGTATTGATTAGATTCTCTCATCATGACTTCTTGCCCTTGCTGCTCTGGTCCCTTACTTCGCCACATCCGTTGCCAGGAGAAATACTGGTTCTGTCGCCATTGCTGGCAAGAAATGCCTGTGCTAGAAGAATCTATCCTTTTAGCAGCAGTGAATTTAAACAACGTAAGTTTAGACAATGTAAGTTTAAGGCCCCCTTCCAAGCGGGAGCTTGTTACGGCTTGACAAACTTAAAGTTCGCTTCAGTTGCGATGTTTGTAGGTCTCACTGCAAGCCCTGCACTCATTAGCAAACCGCTGAGTTTTGCAAGAAGTACGATCGCTCCTCAGTTCAGTAGTGAAACGTTAGGCAAGCTTCTTTCTCCTGGTGCAACGGTTGGCTTTCAACTTAGGGCTAGCGGCACTGCTCATAGCGCTAGTGTTCGCTAATCTCTTTGATCGCAATAATTTTAGTTGCAGCAAGAGGGCGATCGATGGAAAGCGGCTATTTGGTCAGTAAAGCCTCCTTTCCACCAATTAAGCTTTGTATCAAATGAGACAAAGCTTTCTCTACTGCGGTGCTCTTAGGGAACTTTAAGTGCAGGCTAAGTTTCTGGTTAATCCTGGGGGCAAAAAATGTACGACTATGAACTCCTACTACACTATCTAGAAGGACAAAGAGATTTTAGCGGTGTTGACCTTTCCAACATCAGTCTACTAGGAGCCAATCTGGCAGAAATCACCTTAGCCAGTGCGGACCTCACTGGAGCCTGTTTGTCCTCAGCCTATCTAGCTTCAGCAAACCTCTGTAAAGCTAATTTGGTAAGAAGCAATTTAAGTCAGGCGTTTTTAAACAGAGCTAACCTGAGCTTCGCTAAACTCAGTCATGCAAACTTGGCAGCCGCCGACTTAACTAAAGCGAACCTAAAGGGAGCCTCACTTGTGCGGGCAAACTTAAGCGCTACTAAACTTAGTGGTGCAAACTTAGCTGGCGTAAACCTACGTGAAGCCAATTTGCAAGCAGTCAATTTATGTGGAGCAGACTTGCGGGGCATCAACCTACGTTCAGCTAATTTGCAGGGCGCAAACCTGAGTTGGGCAAACCTAAGTGGTGCCCGGTTAAGCGGTGCGGTGCTGCAAGGTGCCCTCTTAACTGGAGTTAAGTTGAATGAAGCCTACTTAAATGGTGTGGATTTGCAAGGTGCCGATCTGGGTGGTATTGATCTACATGAGGCAAAGCTGAACGGCGCAAATCTACAAGCGGCAGATCTCACAGCCGCAAACTTAAGTGCAGCCCATTTACGGTCAGCGAGTTTGACAGGCACAAGACTGCGGGCAGCCGATTTAAGTAGTGCTGATCTGCGAGGCGTAAACCTGAGAAACGCCATCTTTGAACGAGCACTCTACACTTTAGAAACGCAGTTTCCCAGAGACTTTGATCTGCTTGCACAGGGAGTGTGTCTCGCTAATACATCTGTAGAAGTTTAAGGCAGCAGTAGCACATAGTGTTTTCAATAGGACTGCGTAGAGTTTCAAACATAGAGTTTCAGCTAGCAGCAGAGAGTGTTTCCGCCTGGAAATTGCTAGCAGTTGTTTAGTGCCAAGTTTCTTAAGCCTTACTAGCAGAAGTTGGAGCTGATCGTTACAGTCGATATTATCCAATCAATAAATTCATCGACGATGACAACCCATAGTGCTAAGGATAGGTGTGTCCGTCGCATGGCAATTCGACTGAACCTCTTGATACGCAACCTTTTGCCTCAGGAAGACGGAGGGAGATTAAGCCGGGACTGCAGCTAGCACTCTTTAAAGTGGTATTAGTTTAACTACGCTCAACAACTTTCCCAAAAGGGTAGACAGATGCGAAAGTGGTACCTTTCAACAGCTATCTACGAACACTAAGCAATTACTCTAACTGAAGCAGAAGACTGAGCACCGTAAGGGAGTAAATTTGCTGAGGTGCTACGTCCAACTGCGGTTTATAGTTTCCATGTGCATTGTGCATCGACCATCAACGTTGGTAAAACGAACAAATTCGGCTCAAGCTAACAGGGCATCAACGCCTCTACCATCTTTCCTTTTCTACTAATTATCTGTTGCCTTATTACAACAACCACAACCACTAAGGTAGGCAATGCAGTGCTGAAAGCAAGTGGCTGCTCTTCTTAGTGCTTACAGCTTCACTCAAACAACTGGCTACTTTTCACTACTGACAAACCTTCGCTCAGTTAAGTTCCATTAGTCGCTGAATTTAACCTGTGCTCTCGCAAGGGCAAAGCATTTGTACCAGAACATCCTGGTTTATGTCGAAATCCTTGCTACAGATTGCTTCGCCCGTACAGCGTAAAAAGTTTCTTCAAAGTTTCTACACTGGCATTTTAGTTACGGCAACAAGGTTGCTGCCGTATAAAGCTCAGGCTGGGAATTGATTGAAATTTTAAGTGCCTTAGCAATGGATAAAGCTGCTTAACTCACCTCAACTAACACTTATTTAGTGATTAGTTAGACCTAACCTGGAGGATTTTTCGGATGGCAACCATTACAGTCACCAATACAAGAGATAGTGGCGCAGGCTCCTTAAGAGATGCGATCGCCCGTGCCCAAGCTGGTGACACCATCAAGTTTGCGTCTACCCTGGCAAACACAACCATCACGCTCACAAGTGGACAACTTGCCATTAATAAAGCCCTAACCATTGATGGTACAGGGGTTAGCAACCTGACAATTAGCGGTAATCAAGCCAGCCAGGTATTCAATGTTGCGAGAAATACCACTGCCGCATTCAACAATCTCACGATCGCTAATGGCAAAACAACGGGTAAAGGTGGCGGTATCCAGGCAAGTGATTACAGTACGGTAGTCGTCACCAATTGCCGTTTTAACAACAATGCAGCTGGGGTTGGGGGCGCAATCAGTGTTGGCTATGGCAGTAACGCAACCGTTACTAATAGTCAGTTCAATCTGAACAATGGCACCCTCACCAACTCAGGTTTTAGCGCAGGTGCCATTGCAACTACTGGCTCTGGTGTTCTGACAGTACGAGGCTCCCAGTTCACCAATAACAAAGGGGTCAATGGTGGCGCAATCTATAGCTTGCTGGGGGCACTAACCATAGAAGATTCTGTCTTTTTGAAAAACAGTTCAGCCGCAGGCATTGGTGGGGGAGCTGTCTTTACCGATGGTGCGAACCCAGTGGGACCTAATTCTAACTTTAGCGGTACAAGTGTGAGTGGCACGATCGCGATTCGGCGCAGTCGCTTTGAAGGCAACACAACTCAGGGAGAAGGCGGAGCACTACTTCTCTATGCTTACGGTCCTGACAAACTTATTCTTGAAGACAGTACGATTGTTGGCAACTCAGCTACCACAAACGGTCAGTACGCTAGAGGTGGAGGCATCCGCAGCACCAGCAATTTGACGATGCGAAACGTGACCGTTGCCAACAATACCGCAACTAAGCAAGGGGGCGGGCTTTGGATTGATGGCGCACTGCCCGTTAACATCATCAACAGCACCTTTTCTGGCAATAAAGTGACGGATGATGCTGGTGGAGCCATGTTCTTGAGAACCGAACCAAATACCCCAGTCAACATCACGAATTCTACCATCGCTAACAACTTCGCCGGACGAGCGAGTGGCGCGATGTGGTTAGGCAGTTCAACACAAGCTGTGACGCTAAAAAATTCGATCGTGGCTAATAATACAGCAGGTGATCGCTATCAACAGCAAATCGGGTATGCTCCTCGCGACGGCGGTGGCAATATTGAATTTCCACCACCAGCCTACGGCAATCGTCGAGTTGCCGCCAGTAGCCAGACCATTGACCCCAAACTCGGAGCTTTGCAAACCCTTAATGGAGTGTTACTGCATTCATTGCTGACAGGTAGCCCTGCCATTAACACAGGTGTCAGCGGTGCCCCAACCATTGACCAACGAGGCTTTTTGCGTGACAGCAAACCAGACGTTGGTGCCTTTGAGTTCGGCAGTCTGACTCGCCCTGCCGCAACACGTGCCTTGAGTATTGATAGCAGTACAGGGTTAGAAGGAAACAGCGGCACAACTAACCAGACCTTTACAGTCAGGCTATCTACAGCAAGCAGCCAAACCATTACAGTTGACTATGCTACTGCAAACGGTAATGCCAAAGCAGGAGCGGATTACATTGCAAAAGCTGGACAGTTAGTCTTCAATGCGGGTGAAACGGTCAAGACACTTCAAATTCCCATCATTGGCGACCTAATTCCCGAACTCAGTGAAGTATTTTACGTCAACTTAAGCAATGCTAATGGTGCCAGTATTGTAACTGGTCAGGGCATGGGTATTATCCCAACAGACGATAGTCTGCCACCTTCCCTCTCAATTAATGACATTAGTGTGAATGAAGGAAGCAGCGGCGCAACGAATGCAGTGTTTACAGTCAAGCTTTCTGGAACTAGCCCAGGGCGCATCTCAGTGAACTATGCCACAGCAGACACCACCGCGATCGCGACGCAAGACTACACCCGTGTCAGTGGCTTACTCACGTTTAACCCTGGCGAAACGACAAAAACAGTTACCATTCCTATTCTTAGTGATAGCTTGCTGGAGTCTAACGAAACCTTTTCGGTCAAGCTGACTAACCCTGATAATGCCAGAGTTAGTGATGGCACTGGTATTGGCACGATCGTTAACACCACTTCCAGCACCCAACTACTTAGTGCCAGCAGCGCACCCCTTGCTACCACCAGCCAGGTCAATAGTGCAGGTGGCAACTGGTTCATGAATGATCTTGTTCAAAACCCTGATCAAGTTATAATCAGCGGCACAAGTACGACGACACCTTCTCCGATCGTCTCTTCCAGCCTTCGTCCGGCACCTGTTTAAGACGGTGCAAGCCTAACTAGCACCCATCAATCTGGTTCCATCAGCGATGGGTGTTGAGCAAATCAGGGTGCTTCTCTACGGACTTCTACAACAAATGGATTGATCGAAGAAGAGAATTCATCGTAAATATACTGAGTTTAGCTCACCGTAAAGATACGGTGAGCTAAGTAGCAATAGTCATTATTAATCCCGTATATTTATAGTCAGCGAAGGATATTTCATTCGCAAGGATGACTTATCTTGACCAAAAGGGGCTTCTACCAAGTCTCGGTTGACTTTGGTAGCAAACGCAATTCCTCAAGCTCCTTTGGAGTCGGGAATCACTGTGACACTTGCACCAGAATTGGGACTAACACCCCTTAAATCGCTTTTACCGCGATCGAAGGGGCGGGTTCTCGTTGCATTCACTGTATTCCTTAACTTAGAACAATGACAAAGACAAACAGCTTTCTCAAAGGTGCTGCGCTTACTGGCGCGGCGCTCACGCTAGGGTTGCTTTCAACAGCACCCGTTCACGCTTTCACCTTTGCTCCAGGTAAAACCAGTGTGACAGTAGAAGCAAGTGACATCAATAAGTCTTTTACGGTTGAATTTGATGGCAACGTGGAGAGACAAAATGTTACTAGATTAACAGCCGAAGCAATCTTCACATTCCTAGGCTTTACTACGGTTGGGAGCAATACTGAAGCCAAATTCGATGTTTCTCTAAAGAATACATCGAGTGGTGGTATTACATCCAGAGTTTCTGCTTTAGGGTTTAATGTTTCTCAAGCTCTACTTGGAGTTGGAAACGCTGACGGTGATGGCAACACAAGAGTGTCAGGTTTATTCAGTAATGATAGAACCGGCTCTTTCCCCAACAACTTTGGCGACATTAATGTTTGCTTTACAGAGGGCAATACTTGCCAGGGTGGTAGCAATGGTGGTGTTACAACTGGGAATACAGGTCTCTTCACTCCCATTCTTGCTTTTACGGGTTCAGTAGATAGCTTCACCCTTAGCAACTTTGGTGTTCGTTATCAGTCTATTGGTGGCACTAATTTAGGTGACAGTGGCACAGGTAGAGGACAGGTTCCAACGCCTGCCTTATTGCCTGGTCTGCTTGCACTTGGTGCAGGCGCATGGCGTAAGCGTAAGGGAGAGCAGGCTGCTCAGGCTAAAGCTGAAGTCTAATTTTAGTAGTCTATGCCTGCTACAAATACAAAGTCTGAGTTATTTTGATTACTCATAAAAACGCACCCTAACAGTAATGTTGGGGTGTTTTTTAGATCGCTCTGCTCACTACCGAAAACGTTCTGATCGAGCTAGTGTTGGTGGTTGCAACCGCAGCGATACAAGTTCAACATGCGTCCGTTGGTTAGTAAACCAGAACATTTATGGTCTGTATAGACAGATATTGTTTGTATAGCCAAGACTTTAGTTGCTAGAAGTGTTGTTCGCTGCCAATTCTCGCTTCCTTCCACCTGGGTAAAAAGACTAGGAATGGGAGCAATGCATACCTTCATTCAACAACACTTATTGGTAGCTCGTTTACGAGAATTGAGTTTCGGATATCAATCAAACTGAATCCCCTCCCATTCTTATAAGTTGAGGAAATGGAAGGAGGCGGTAATGTATTCAGGCTAGCGATCGCCGTCTTCGGTTCTGTTTTTTGAGCTGGCTATAGCTAATAAAGCATCGGGCATTTGCTTAATCAAGACCGTACCAGAATTTATTCTGCAATTGGTTTACCCCCACCTCTCTTGAGCACAGCCATGATCACATAGTAGTAAATGGTAAAGATGACACTTACAAAGATTTGGCTACCCCAGGAGTCATGCCAAAAATCAAACCAATATTTTCCCCAATATACAGCCGCGTAGGTTACTAACATGATGCGGGGGATATTAGAGACCAGCGCGAGCATTGCGCCAATAGCCATGAGCACCATAACTTTTGGTCCACTCTGCTTGAGAAATAGCCCCAAAACTAAACTGGCAACTACCATTGTCATCGCCATATCAAAGCCATTGCAACCCCACCCCACCTCAACAGAACCGCCAGGTAAAGAAATGAAAATGCCATCAGCTGTTGCGGGCTGACCAACCGTCCTCAAAGCAGCACTACCCGCCCACGCCATAAAGCGTTCAAGCATTTCTGGTGCTGTAAACGATCGCCAAAGCGCTCTGGAAGTCTCCGCTGGTTTAGGCAATAGCCCCAGACAAATCAGAAAAATGGAAAGAGGATAGGAACTGAAAAAGCTAGCCCCCCATTGGCTACAGGCAATACCAGCCAAAATAATTGAACATACTGCTGCGGAAACTAAGGCAGAAACCATAGGTTCAGCCCAGGTCATCAACAGGCATACTGGAAAGAGCAGCACACCGCTAATTGTCAGCATATGCCCCAGCAACTGGTCTTCTTCAAGCGCAGTTTGCTTTGTAAGCTGCTGGCGTTGCTTCCAAAGCTGCTGTGCTCCCAGAGAAATTGCTGCCATTTGCAACATCCCTGATGACGAACCCTTAAAGATGCGGAAAACTAAAATACCAAACCAAAAAAGAAGGTAACTTAGTACCACGATTAGCCCAAGCAGCACAATACGGTTATGAGTAGTTCTAAGTCCTTCTCGTAATAAACGCTCTGCGACCTGCCTAATCTTCTGCCATTTCATAACCATTTTTAGCTCTTACGTGGACGTAGACCATAGCGCCCCAAACCAATTAGGGCAAAGCCAACCACAACCAGATTGCCAACGATCGCAACACCTGTTTTCAAAATGCCAGTTTTAGCATTCTCCTTAAGTGAGCCAGCTCTGGTATTGACCAGTTGCGAGGCTTTATCTAGCTGCTCAGGGGTAATTGCAGGTGTTGCCTTCGGGTTTGTCTTAGCACTTTCAATTTGCGATTGCACTTGAGATGCTTGGACATTAATATTTTTGATCGCTATATCATTTAGTGAAAAGCTATCTCGTATAACCAGAATGCATGAGAGTTGAAAAACGACACCTAGGATGAGACACAGCATCGCCAACTGTTTGCGCCACGCACGATAGTCAAGACTGCTATAAAGCAGCAAGGCTGTACCAAAAAGCAAGATGATACTGCGATCGCTCATCTGTTGCAGAAACCCTACTCGCCACTCGGCACTGTTTAAAGCGGGTGGCAATGCCAGAATTAAAATATCGACAATAAAACCTATAAGGCAGGCGATACCTACAAGTCGGCAAAGTGGTTTGGCAGAGTAAGGCGCAGCAAAATTTTGTGGAACGGAAGTAGTAGCCATAGGTGACAGATGATTGCGTCAATGATGAAAAGAGCTGTGGCAATGAATCATTAACCAATACTCCGTTGGCATTAAGCAATCCGGGTATCTAGTGCAATGAGTTTGTGAAGCTTTGAAGACGCAGACTGGGTGCATCCAGTTATGAAGTAAGCAAAAGTACTTATAAAAAAAGGATCAAGGATGAAGAGAAGCCCTTACTTAAAGGAAGTTTCAAGGTTTATGTCTGTCCTAGCGTTCTCTTCGACTGCCATAGAAAGCTGATTAGGAAGACTCATTATGCTGAAGATAATCAATTCTTTAGCTGGGGATGTCTGTTTAACAATATGGCTACGTCTAACTAACGCCAAGAGTGCTGAACTGGTTTCACCTGGCGGAAAATCTTAATAAAGTGGGCAGTCCACAGCAACGGTTGGCAACTGTGGAAGCTTTACTCTGGAAGGAAATGTGGACGGAGCGATCGAACCACTTAAGGATTGGAAGTATGAATGAATAGATAATTTCATCGCTTAGCTCAACAAGCATCGTCATCGTATTGTCAACTACAATTACTTTCAAGCAGAAGACATTTTGATTGGCTTAGGCACAATTAAATCGATCGTGCAACACGTTGGGGCACGCATTAAATTGACAGGAGCCCAATGGAAAGCAAAAAACGTTCCTCAAGTTCTGTGACATCGTTGCGCTTATTTTTATAGGCAGTTCTCAGGTTAAAACTTGCACGACTACGATACACTCAAGCAACTTGTCTACTTGGAGACGACAATGACAATTAACCAAAACGGGCTTCTTGTTCAACCGGAGAAAGGTCGTTCTTACTACTTTGGTCAAGACCTCTATACCTTTAAAGCAATTGGTGAAGAGACAGGGGAAGCCTATGCCCTCTGTGAGGTCATCGTTGCACCTCAAGGCGGTACACCACCGCATCGACACAGCCGAGAAAATGAATCGTTCTATGTGCAAGATGGAGAAATTGAATTTCAGCTTGACGATCGCACCCTGGTTGCAACGGCTGGAACCTTCCTCCACTCACCCAAAGGACAGCTTCATCGATTTACCAACACGACCCCTGTCCCTGCCAAAATGTTGGTTTGGGTGACACCTGCTGGCTTTGAGAAATTTATTGCTGAAGTAGGAAAGGCGGTGAGTGGTCAAATTACATCTGCCCCACCCCTGAGCCCTGAAGACTTAGAGAAGATCCTTACCACTTCACCGAAGTACGGCATTGAGATTATTCCGCCGCCCCCTATGTAGTGACATTTATTCCTTCGTGAAGCTAATTGGCGAGAGACGGGAAGTAATTGTCGTAGTAACGCCACAGATATTGAGCAATGACCTACTACCACCCTAGGTATAGATTAACCAAGCTCTAAGGTTAACAAGCTACTTAACCACTAAAGCTATGATCTTTATCTATCGGTTCATAATGTTGCTTGATTTGCTTCATTCTAGTTTTTGTTCTTGTTAAATTTTAATAAGTAGGAGGGCTAAATTAAGCACTACTGAGAGACAGAGTTTCGACTGCGCTCAGCTCGGCTATACACAAGATTAAGAGTATTGAGCGGAGTCGAAATGCAGCTCAATAACCATGCCCAGCTACTTCGTTGTGGCTAAACAGCTATCTCTGTTTTCCCAAATTTCGGTACCATTTCAGCAAGCGTTCTGGAGAAATTCCTAACAGGTAGCCAACAATTATCAGTTGGTTGATCAGCGTTGTGCGACAAACGCCCAATTTTTTCCAGCGGCGGTTTGAAGTTATTACAGCAGCAGGTGCAATCTTAATTCGTCCTCTCTGCTTTAATCGCCGCATCAGCTCAAAATCTTCCATGATCGGCAAATCTGGAAATCCACCTAGCTCTTGAAAGATGGATGCTCTTAGAAAAATAGCTTGATCACCATAGGGCATTTGGAACAGATGCGACCTTAGCTTTACTCCCCATTCCACCCATCGCAGTGCTGGAACTGTACTGTTAATTTTCAGTTCAAACGCTCCTGCAATGATATTTGGTTTTGCCAAAGTTTGCAGAATCCAATGCTCAAAGCGTAATGGAAGATGAGTATCTGCATGCAGAAATAGTAAAATATCACCTTTGGCAAGAGCGGCACCTAAATTCATTTGATCAGAGCGCTTTGCTGTGGAAGAAATAACCCTAACGTTCAAAGACTTGGCTATTCTAACTGTGTCATCCCAACTTCCACCATCGACGACAATTACTTCCATACTATTGTTGTCTTGAACCGTCTTCAGGGTTTGAACTAAGTTTTCAGCTTCATTTAGAGTTGGAATAATGATAGAAATGGTTAGATCTTTAAGTGAGGTTTTAGCCAATTTCAAACTGCTGATACTATGTGTTTCTAAATCCTTTGTTTTATCCTCAAATTTATGAGGAAATAACAAAAAAAGCCTTAAATTTATTGGTAAAGGAGTTCAAAGGTATGGCATAGCCGACGTCGCACAAGAGCGCTTCTAAGCAGAGTGGAGGGGTGCTGAACGACTTAGTGACTGTTAGCGTAACAACCCTCTTTTTGGCTCAACGCAGAACTCATGTTAACTGCTAACTTTCTCTACCTGTGCCTTACGCACGATTCAAGCGATGTAAATTGTAACAGCTACGGTTGCAATGAATCCGATGATACTAAATTGCCCATTGAACCGTGGGATTAGTGGGTTGATTTTTGGTGCCGATTCTAGCGAGAACGCCTGCTAAAGAGCCGATCTAACGTACATGGTTGTACCGAGAATCATGTTGATCGAACCCAGTGCGTAGTCTTTTAACAAAACGCCTGTAACGCCAAAGGCATAATTCAACAAATTGAATGGGGAAATGGGAAAAAGACGAGTGTAGCCATAATGTAAACGGCTAATCAAAGCAATGCTACCCACTGCATTGGGTTAAAGCCGTTCTAAACATGGACTGTATCCCAGATAAGGTCTGGAATGCCTAAATCTCGTCGATTTTAGACACTAAGTGTTTGATGGACATGGGCAGTACAAGATTCGAACTTGTAACATCCTGCTTGTAAGGCAGTAGTACCAAAATACCAAAAACAGCGCTAAATTAGACGGGATAGGGTTTGTAGCACTGTTAGTAGGACGATCGACCATCCTAAAATGTGCTGTAACGCCCCTAATCGTACACTAATTTAGGGCTGGTTTAGGGCTGAAGCATGGAAGGAATAGAGCAGGTAAACGATCGCCTGAAAGCCGCGAATGTCCCAGTGCGTGTCCGGTTGAAGGGAAAGAATTTGGCGTTACGTGCTACCCTGCCTAAGAAGCCTGGGGATGGGATCGGTCGCAAGCAATACGACATCAGCTTGTTGTTATCAGCTACCAAAGATGGGCTAAAGCGGGCTGAACGAGAAGCGCACAAGCTCGCCCAGAACTTAGCCGAGGGTTCTTTTACCTGGAAGCTCTACATTGGCTCACAGCATGACCCACAGGCAAAGCCTATCGCTCAGTGGGTGAACGAGTTTAAGGATGAGTATTTCCGCACTCACCGCATTAAGGAAGCTACCTGGAGTAACACATGGGCTGGAACGTTCCGCAAGCTCCCTGCAAATGAGCCAATCAGTGAAACCTTACTGCTGGCGGTTGTCTTTTCGACAGAGGAGGATAGCCGCAATCGTGAGCTTACCTGTCAACGACTGCAACGATTCGCTGAATTTGTTGGGTTACAAACAGATTTAAGTTTCTACAAGGGAGAGTACGAGCCAGAGCCGCGTGATATCCCAACGGATGAAATGATTATCGAGTGGCGCGATCGCATCCCCAATCAACGCTGGCAGTGGGTTTACGGAATGCTGGCAACTTTTGGCTTGAGACCACATGAGGCATTCGCCTGCGAGTTTATTGACCCGCTGACACTGAAGGTGCATCAGGGCACCAAAACTGGAAGCCGTATCACCCGCGCCATTTTACCGGAATGGGCTAAACAGTGGCATTTGATTGAGATGAAGCGTCCTAACGTCCGTAGTAGTGGTCGAGCATGTGGGCAATTAGTGAGCCGTCAGTTTGGCATTGATCGAGACAACTTACCTTTTGTCCCTTACGACCTTCGTCACGCCTGGGCAGTGCGGGCATCAGTTGCGAAGGGGCTACCCGTCAGCACTGCCGCTGCAATGATGGGACACAGTGTCACTACCCATACCCGTATCTATCATCGCTGGTTGAGCGATGCCCAAAATGAGCGGGTCTATCGATCGCTAATCTTGGGTGAGGGTTAACCTGTGGCTTGGAGCTTGCGAAAATGCCGCTGTAAGGCTTTTCTGCAACTGGGGATATGATATTCCCACGTCGGGCGATCGCCTTTGCTGACGTTGCGAATTTCACCCTTAGCCTCGCTGAACGCCCCATCAAGGCGCAGTCTCTGGAGATGCTTCGGGTTCTTCACGCCTTCATTTTGGAGCGCTGTTGCTGCGACGTTAGGATCAGCCCATCCTTCAATGTGAGCAGGCGTTCCAGCGATGTAGTCGCGAAGCTGTCGCACCTCAGATTTAAGCTGAGTCATTTCGAGCAGCATTCGAGCGAGTAGCTTTTCGGCTTCCTGAGTCATGCGATCGCCCTCCTCAGTACTTCTGGAGGAATTGTTCGTCGCACCACTTCTCGAACCTCTGAACTATCGGCTTGCTGCCACAAACTCTTAACATTTGCTAGAGATTCAGGAGTCCACCAATCAGGAGAAACTTCTGAAGTGTGAGTAGGTATAACAGCTCTTGTATGAGCAGCTACGCCCGATGTTGCCTCAACTAAAGCCTCATCGCCTTTGTCAGTACAACTCTGCAAAAAACGCTCTGTAAGGGCTTTAAGAATCAGATCTCGATCGCAGTTCTCCAAGTTATTGAGGCAGTATTGGTATTCCTGCTCTCCCTTTTTCCCTTTCCGACCGCAAGTGGTGACATCAAATCCTAGTTTCCGCAGCAGCTTATTGACGGTTTTAACAGGGGAATGATCCTTATAAATTGTTAAACGAAGGTATCTTCTGAATTGATGCAGATGAAGCACTGCCCATTCGTGAACCGCGATTGCTTCAAGGGTGTTTTTACCCCACTCGGTTATCTTGCCCTCAATGAAAGGTAGTAGAGGGCATTCGTGCAGTAGTTTTGCCTGTGCTGAGCGGCAAGACAGCTTAGGAAGCCAAATTATCTCTTGCCTTTTTCCTGCATTAGTGAATGCTCCTAACCAATTCCAGCGGTCTAGCTGCTTCGCTGCTTCTGGGTTTTGAGCCAACCACAGCAACTCAGCAGACTTGAGAAACTTACCGTTATTTTCAGTTACGGCTTTTAGAGCAAATTCAACGTCATCTAGTGGGCATCCAGGAAGTTTGTGCTGCAACAATCGTTTGTATGCAGTTCTGCGATCCCCAGTGGTAGCCCCAGGCGTTTGAAGGATTACCCTAGCGTCATCGGTTGAAAGATGGGAAGCATCACTCTCAGCAAAGGCGACTGCCTCCTCACGATCAAGCTCTCCCCTGATTTGCTTGCGATGATCTGCCAGAGCTTTATTTTTGCTATTTTCTAGCAGCTCAACTTTGTGCTCTTGACTCTCCCAAATCGAAACTAGATTATCGCGCAGCTTCAATTTGCTATAAGTTTCTCGTGCCTTGTAACGTGCCCAGTGCTTGAGGTAAAAACTATAGTCGCTGATAGAATCACCCCTTCCGGCTTTTAGCCAAGCCATCATGCCTGTGATATCAAGTTGCTCACCTTCGCTATTTACAGGTGCTTTCTTGATGGCATAGTTGGCAAAGTCGGTTAATTTGTTGACTCCCTCAACATTGCGATAAAGATCACGCAGAATTGCCTCTGGACGACTGCCAGAGCATAAATCATTGTCAGTCGTGCCGCTTCTTTTGACATAACCAAAACGTGCTACATCAGTTCTTAGACGATCTACCAGTTGTTTAGCTTCTCTTGGCTCCAAATGGACTAGGTTTAAAGCCATTGACGAGAAGTACCCTGCTTTGTCGTCGATAGACACACCACTGTTAACCGATGGACTAAAACCAACAATTCGAGGTTTATGCTTGGCGATGAAGGTATCCGGGCTGGCTACAAAATCCTTTGCCCAAGGTAGCTCTGATGAATCTCTGTCAATGATCCAAATTTGTTCTTTGGAGATACCACTAGCGATCGCCATTCGCTCAGTTTCTCTTAACCATTTCTGGGCGTCAGACGCTAAAACAATATTTTCGCCAGCCTGAAGGCGATTCTGGATTTCGCTCCAAGTCATACTGGAAGAGTCAAAAATCCGATAATCCCTGCTTACCCTCTCAGTACGAGTAAATTTGAAAAACTCGACAACTTCTAACCCTGAAGCCTCCTGAGTGAAGTTCAACTCAAGATTGGTTAAGCCATCCTCACTCAGAACAATCCATCCACCTTGCTCTTTGGCGTACCGCAGTAGCTCTCGAAAGCGATTCAGAATAAAGGCATGATGATTTCCGCAGGTATTTCCCTGAAGAATCTGTTTAATCGTTTGACTTGGTTCGTCAAGGATGATTAGAGGAGGCTCATGGGATAAGCGCTCAATCGGAAATTTCCAACCAGACTCCAGACAAAACGTAGCTTCATTGGGTATTGAGAAGCCATTATGCTGTGTGTGATGAGGTAATCCTAGAATTGCTCCTGACTGGAAACCAAGCATATTTCGCGGAACAATCAAGCCTCGAAACGCATTTGGATAACGTTTTCGATGTTGCTCAACCAGTTCCTTTAATTGAGTCGAAGTTTTACCAGTGCCCATTGGGGCATTCACCAGAATAATTCCTGGTTTCTCTGGTAGCGGCATTGATCCAGGTTGGATGTAACGCCCTTCTGTTGTAATGGTTGGTTTAATTCTCAGGCTGTTCAGTTCTGCCTGAATCTGTTCAGTTGCAACGATCGCCTCAAACCTTTCAACACTGACAAGCTGAATCTTCTCAAGATCCTCTAACTCGTCAATGTCTGTATGTTTTAGCTTTGTCGTTTGTCCCCACCATCCAATCTGCACCTTAAAGCCGAACTTCATCAGCATCTCCCAAGTAGAGCGATACTGCCTCAAAACAGCCTCATTGAAAACAGATCCAGCGTCTACATAGAATTCTATGGTTTTCGTTTCTAGTTCTATAGAGAGCCGATCTAGCTCTTTACGCAGTGTTTTAGGGCTACTGGCAAATTGCCCACCTGCTGCACCAATCGTTGCAACACCCAACTGTTGAGAGGTAAGGAAGGGTTTAGCTCCAACGCCCTCAACAAAAGCGATCGCCTTTCGCTCAACTTGACTCGGACGGTGAACCGCTAAGGGTAGCTCACCATTTAATAGGTGAGGACT
Source organism: Phormidium sp. FACHB-592 (assembly GCF_014695795.1). Lineage (NCBI taxonomy): Bacteria > Bacillati > Cyanobacteriota > Cyanophyceae > Oscillatoriales > Oscillatoriaceae > Phormidium > Phormidium sp. FACHB-592. The sequence goes on along the minus strand of NZ_JACJOZ010000012.1, from coordinate 23,971 downwards.
GGCACCATGAGGATTTGTCTTTGTAACACTGGAAACCCATCGGTAACTACCTCCAGCCTCAGCAGTTCTTAGCCTGGTCTGAAACCCAACAATAAGATCATCAGTATTTTTGATAGGACAGAGATAACCTGCCTGCGAAATATTAAGCGATCGTCCATTGAGGCTTACCCCTGGCAACGTAGAGGGCAACGCTGCTTTTAGTCGCTGCCCTTGCTCAACAGATCTCACACCCCAGGCTTCGATTTGCTCATCAGTCACTCCACGTCGATGTAAGTCAGTTCTATCTTCTGGATGTAGGGTTAACTGAGAAAGCAGATTGCGGTAGTGGCGATCACGCTCTACTGCTGGCAATGCTGCTGCATAACGCTGCTGCTTTACCTGTTGTTGCTGCTTACGTTTGTGACGTTGCTCTGTTTTCCACTGTCTGCGGTCTGCATCACTCCAGTCATCTCGCTTTGGTAGCCACTGACTCCAACGCTTATCCTTTGTTAGACCGACACACTGACGACCAGGAACCTCTGCGGTTTCAGCGAGGTTCATACACATAGTCAAATCGCCAACCTGCCTACATCGACCATCATTAGATTGACAGCAGGGGCAGGCGTTTGTTTTCCCCAAAGATACGATGTTCATAGATCGCCGTCCTGCCACAGCGGCTTAATATAAGCAGGGCATTCAAAGAGATGCTCAAAAAAATCTTTCTGAGGCAGTAAGACTTCTCGTGCTCCCTTCATCCTTGGTGGTTTACTCTCCCAGCCTCGGTTTGAGCGATAATCTTGACAGATTCTGAGTAGATCTTTGATTGAGATCTGAAATTTGATCGCGATCGGCTTTAACAGATCTCGAACCTCTGAAGATTTCAGATCCGGATACTCCTGAATAACTGGTGTCAGCCTTTGTTGTAAAAGTTCAACTTGCTGATCGATGCTGAGTTGTGGTTTTGCTGGCTTCTTTCGCTTACTCATCACTCCCTCCACTCTGTAGAAGGTGTAAACGATTTCCGGCAATAGCCTCGCATTGTATACTGATAGAGAGGCGAAATATTCTAGAAAGGCTTGCCCGAAAGTATCGGAATCTAATACAATTCATTGATATGAGCTATCCCTCTTGAAGGGATGCGTAGCCCAACTAAAAATAAACTTCCAAAAGTTTTGCCGACAGACGGAGTTAATTTTAGTTGGATGAGTAAGATGTTGAAGCCCTAGCAGTTTTTAAGCTGCTAGGGCTTTTAATTTTTCAAGGTGAGACTTTAGAGCTTCACGAGCAAAAACACTAGGCTTAATACCTAAACCACGGCATAAATCTTCAATTTGATTTTTCAGGCAGGGTTCAATTCGAGGGGTTAGACGGACACTCTTAGCAATTTTATTTTTAGCCATATGTACCTCTTAAAATTGGCTTCCAGTTCAAAGATAGACTATCGAACTGATTTTGTGTTAGCTGTTTGCTCTTTTTCGAGCATTGTCATAAAAGCGTGTAAAGCACATCTGGATGGGATTGTATTTATATTGAATACAGATTTCTGCTTCTTTCTTGAGCTTTTATCTAATAGCAAGTTGTATTAGAACCTAATACAAAATAGTCACTGCTAATTTACAAAATCTCTATTAGAGAGCTGGTATTAAAACCTAATACAAAGCATCCTGAAAGGAGATTGATTGCATCAAAACTAAGCGCTACCTTTGCGGATAGCAAACAAATAGCACCTTTCAAAGCTTATGTTTTTATGAACTTAGAATGCTCTTCGCTAAGAAGAGTGCCTCCAAAAGCACCCAAGTCACTGATTTGAAAAACTCGTGATTCAAAACCTGGCATGAGAATTTCGATCGTCCCTTCGCAATAAGCTAGCCTCACACCTAGTGAGTCTTCCGACGCTTGCTGAATGAGCTTAAATTTCTCTTATGTTCCTTGCAGAATGATGCGCTGGTCGGTGGCTTTTAAGAGTACTTGTGTCATAGCTTGCCTTGCCTCTCATTGTGTGGAGGTTATTCCCCTATAACACCATCAGTCTTAGCTTTAGCGATCGCCTCTTTTATCAACACCAACACGAAATTGCTGACTGGGCGATCGTTAGCCTTTGCCAACTTCTCAAGGTCAGTCTTTGTCTCATCGTCCAGATAGATAGTTACCCGTGGCTTTTCGGATGGCATCAAATCACTGTCGGAGCCGTACATAGTCATAATTTTACCCTCATCCCTGCGGAATAGCTAAAGAACAGTTGCGGTACATGTACGGTAATGTTACCATGCGAATCAGAAACATGACAGGAACTAGCCGAAACAATTTAGGAACGAAAGAATCGTGTTCCTAGCCGTTCCAAAGCGTTCCAATCTGTTCCAGAGCAGTCCCCACAAGCATTTGAGGAAATATGAATACTTCGCTCTCCAAGTTTTGCAAAGATCACGACTTGCCTAAGTCCAGCGTTTATCGCCGCTGTCAGGAGTTGAATATTGATACCAGCGATGGGCTATCGCCTGAAGCCTGCGATCGCCTGCTGCATGAGTTTGATGTCGTGACTGAGCTGCCAGCCATTGAGCCAGAGTCAGCAAAACAGCAACCTGTCACCGTTGAAGTTGGCAATCATCAGATTGTTTTGGCGCAACCGGATCTGTCGCAGACTTACAGCCTGGAGTCACTCTGGCAAAGCGAGGTTGCGGCATTCGATGATCCCCTGGCGATCGCCGCTCAGTTTTTGCAAACGGCTGATGTGCTGACCGCAGAGATGCAGCGCGATATCCGCTTGCGAGAACACAAACTGCAACAGACGCAGCAGGCGAAAGCCACGATCGCTGAGAAAGCTACCGAATTCAAGCTCGAAGCGCGACTCTACCGCGAACGGACAGAGATGCTGGCTACCGCTCAAAGTCAGGAGACGCAGACCTTACAGCAGTCTTTAGCAACCTTGCAAAACCTGGGGAAGCAAGAGTGAGCAGGCAGTTACACCCTGCCTGGATACTTGCCTACCTGTTATGCATCCTAGCGATCGTCGCAGTTGGCAGTATAGCGATCGCCCATGTTCAAAAGTCTGTCAAAGTGCCAGCGCCTCACCTTCCACAGATTGACGCTGGCTCCTGACTCCCACTTATCTCAATAGGAGCTATTTCATTGTGACAAACCAACCACACCCTTTTGAGGGTCAACAGTTTCAACTTCATCCAGTACAGCCACCGAAGCCAACAGCTTCTATGAGTTGGGGCTTGCCGATCGGCTTAGGGTTGCTGGCAATCCCCCTGCTCATGTTCGGCTTCGGTTTCTCGCAGCAGCAAACACCCACCTCAGTAGCCAACGCTTCTGCCACACCTGCACCAGAGCAAGCAAAGAGCCAAGAACTAGCAGCTCCAGCACCTGAAACGACACCAGCGCCTAGCCCACAGGCGGAAGCTGCACCAACCTTGAGCGATCCAGCCACACTAGCGATCGCCCGGATTCATAGCCCCAATGCGGCAGCAAACTTTCGCGCTGCACCCAGCCTGCAAAGCCCAGTGCTAGGGGTTCTGATGCACAGCGACTTGGTGGAACTGAGCACTGAACGTCATGTACAGCAAGATGGCATTACCTGGGTGCCTTTGCGCTGGCGTGGTCAGTATGGCTGGATGGCGCAGAACTTTATCGGAGGATCACCCAATGCACAGCTCTAAAGCCTTGCCGATCGCTCCTACAGAATCAAACCTCACTGTCTGGACTGACCAGGCAGGCGTACCCTATCTGGTCAAAAAGCAGGCTGATGGTAGCACCACTTTTACCCCACTCGAAACCGCTCTCGCTCAACCACAAGCGCCCGTTGCGACTGAGCGAGTTACTACCTACCGCGATCCTCTAGCAACGCTACTTATCAGTTTAGGAGCATTGCTTGGCGTGATTCTACTCGGTTACGGCATCGGCTTTCTAGCGGGTGCCGCTGGTCAACGGGTTGTTGTCGTTCCATCTACCCCTGCCTGCGACACCCATCGCAGCAGTTTCTTATTCTGGTCATCTGAAAACAAGGAGTGTCACTAATGTCAGCACCAAGAGCTAAAGGCTACAACAGTCGCTCACAGGGGATTCAAAGCCATGTTTTGCCCCATGCTGGAGCGCTGACCGAACGCGCCACCCGCTACTTCGGCATCGACCTGGCACGTCTGCCGCAAATGAGCGATCGAGAACTCGCGCAGTTTGCCGATCGTGCCACTGCGATGACCCGACTCAAGGAGATTCTGCCGATCCTCGAAAAGCACTTCACGACGCTGATCGAGGGTCAAGTCGAGTATGAGCAGTTTACCCAGCGCGTCTTAAAGCAGGTCGAGAAAGGCTCGAAGCAAATCGACAAAAGCCTGCTGGATGCATGGCTGCTTTCTAAAGGCTACGACAAGCACTTGCAATCGATGAATCAGCGAGCAGGGCACGGCATCCAGAAGCTAGAGACTGAACACCGCTCTGAGCAGGACTTGAACCGTCTTGACTTTCAAGCTGCCATCAAAATGATTCACCTTCGCCATCAAAACCGAGCCAAGGCAATCGGTGAGAAAGTCCCTCAGGCGAAGCGTCAGATGCAAGTGCAGGAAACCCTGAGACGACAGGGAGAAACCCGCAAAGAACTGCTGACCTATGGCACCGCTGGCAAGCCTGGGAAAGGCTTATGGCAAGGCGTAAAATCCTTTTTTGGAGGTTAAGCGATGCCCAGTTTTTATCAGGTTTATAACGTCGATGAGGTTTTGAGTACAGATTTGGAGTACTCCGAACCGACCACGCTAGAGGATGCATTCGGTCAAGCTGCCCAGCAGGAAGCCCAAAATTGGTTTTCTACAAGTCACGATTTCTGGGAGCGCTACGAACCAAACGACCGTGAAATTTATGCTGTACAGCCTTCACCCTGGGGCTTTGAGGAGGACGTAAGCAATGTTTGAACACTACGATTCACCGCTCATGTTGCCCCCTGGCTACGAACCAGAGGACGAACCGCAGACAGACGATCGCATTGATTACGCCTTGCAAGGTATCAGTCGCTTTGCTGGGCTGTTTGCTCTAGGTGTGACCGTCACTCTAGTCGTGCGATGGATACCTGCATTAATGCCTTTCTATTGGATTGGGGCGATCACCTGCCTCCTCTCACTGGCACTGCCTGCTTACCTATCTCGCAGTGCGCGTCTGCTGGCAATAGCGATCGCACTGATGGTTGCCATGTTCAGCGGTTGGTTTGACCAAATTAACCACACCAGCCAGCAGCTCAATCAGCAAGTGCAGGAGGTGTTGAAGTGAAAGACCCCTATTTACCGCAGATTTTAGGGCTGTTAGCCGCTGGCATGACGGCAACAGGTCTATCAATCTCAGGCTACCTGCACCAGCCCGAAACCTTTCGGTTTCTGGGCACCCAGCTTACTTACCAAGCTGCCTATCGCAAAATCCCCCTGTCATTGGCTGGCTCTGGTCTGTGTATTAGTGCGTGGCTGCTCACCCAGTCACGCCGCGATTACCGCAGGCAGTACGAGCAGTGGGAACGGCAAGCGCTTATGCAGCAACAGCACATGGCAGCAATCCAGCATGAGAGTGACTTGCAGGGTTATAGCCAATTGGCACAACTGCAAACGGCTGAAAAGTTTTATCCCCAAATGGCACCCTACCTGGATGTAGAAGATGCTGAGTTTCAGGAGATGCCCTCGCAGCCGCAATCTACACAACAAGCAACCGCAACCGCGCCTGGTCAAGCTGCTGTGCCTGTAACGCCCTCGTCTGATGCGATCGCTCAACCTGGCATCATAGCGGAGCGTGATTTAACGGCTGAAATTGCTCAGTATGACGGACACATCCTGATTGCTAGTCGTACTCGTAGCGGCAAAACTACCAGCGTTCAATCCGCTATTCGTCATACTCACAGCCGTTATAACGGTGTGGTTGATTTCTGGGTGTTTGACCCTAAAGGCGCTGCTTGGTGTGGATTAGAGCGTACTCAAAATTATCTGTTTTGCAATGAGCCACGCTACGTCCCGCAGGTACTCACTCGCTTAGAAAGTCTCATCGGCATGATGCAACTGCGTCAACAACAACGTATGCAACAGGGAGGGCACTACCGAGCTGGCTCTGAACCTAAGACCGTCATTATTGCGATCGATGAGTTCAACAGCCTGCTTTCACTGGCTCAAGAGTTTGACGAGTCCTTCCCCAGCAAAGAGAACCCGCGCACTCAGAAAAAGATTCAGCGCTATGTTGAACGGCTCATTTTTCAGGGTGCTGAAGATAAGGTCTATCTCTGGCTAATGGCGCAGACCACCCGTGTTGAGCAGTTGGGCTTAAATACCAGTGTGCAAGACAACATGGCGTACTTCGCTCAATCTCGCAACGGGGATTATCAGAGCGTTGAGGATGCCATCAGTAACAACTATGTGGTGAGCAATCCTACGCAGCGAAAGGAGCTAAACAGCTTACTCACGACCTATCGCTATGACCAAACTCAAGACCTAAAAATCCCGATCGCATTCACTACACTAGGAGGCAATCAGTTGTGTAAGCTGCCTGATTTGTCGCAGGCTAAACATTACCAGCTTGCCTCAATTCCGCAATATCAGCAGCCATCTACATCACAGCCACAAGCACCGCTAACAGCGCAGAAAGCACAGCCTGATTTCCGCTCTCAAATTACCAGCTGGCTTAAGGATTGCTGGGAGGCAGAATTGCCGCAGGAGGAGTCCAAAATAAAGCCTAGCCAAGTCGATGCGTTGACCGATTGGAAACTACAAAGCCTAGCAATCTATCTACGCAAGAAAGGAGAGGTTGCTGTGAGGGAAGTCAAGCAAAACTGGGGTAAGAATAATGGCTTGAATAGTGAGCAGGTGCAAGATTTACTCATTGAACTAATGGCGATGAATCTAATTGAAACCTTCTCACCCCTCACTTCTCGCGCTGAATGGGTGAGGTGGGCTGAAACCTAGTCGCAGTGGGGTATACCTCAAGTGAGGTGTGAGGTATCTCACTTTACACCTCACCGCAAACCTCAGTTAACCTCACCCTAGACCTCACTTTGCACCTCAGTTACACCCCACTTTTTATCTAACATTATGTTCTCAAATCAGAATCCTAAAATCGTCCAGATACGCCGTGAACTGAGAGGGCATTTGCCGGATAGCTGGCTTGAAGATGTGATCACAATTCTTGAGTATCAATTGACCTATCAAACAATTGATGAACTGCCCACAGAAGACTTACTCAAGCTACGTGTTGGAACGGGCTTCAGTGCAACGCTCAACCGGCTTCTGAACCAGTCACAAAAGCCCGAAATTCAAGTAGTAGATGCAGCGATCGAGAAGCCTCAAATCTTTCGCTTGCCCTGGCAGTAAATCTATCGTGTGCAACGGTAGAACCCAATCACCTACTGAAGAAAGAAATGAGGTATTTAAATTACTACGCTCGGCTTGAGAAAATGAGGACGCATCATAAGCGATGGCTTTGGCTTACGTGCGGACGCTGCTGTATCACCCTTCGTCCGATCGGGCGACACAGTAAAAACTACTACCCTTACGAAATGCATCACGCCAATTACAAGAGCGATCGCCTGTGGTGGAATGTACTGCCAGTTTCTAAAGGATTCCACACAGGCATTATGCATGGCGCGTTGTCTGGTGGGTTATCGGCAGGTGAACAACGACGCAAGACCGGACACTACCCGAATCTGCCCCAAACTTTGCTGCATTGGTGGGGACGTGTGATCTTGCTTGTACTGTTAACCTGGCAACTCAAAATGCATCTATTAGCCGTGATCTTGGCTACCTTGATCGCCTATCAGCTCTTTGCCTAAATCCGTCACGCTGCTGGCTCATCCGATCGTATCCTTCCCTCGAACGCGCAAATCAATCCTTGAACTCAGGACACAAATTTAACTTTGCCGATACTTGTACCGCAGAGAGGTAGTGAATGTAAGGCATAATCATGTTGTCTGACCAAACCTGCTTTGCAATCAGCTGCTTTGCAACCAAGACATCTGCCTCGCTAATCTGCTCTTCACTTAGCCCTTCTCTCAAGGCTTCGCAGTAAACATAGCCTCGATCGAGCGTCTTCTGAAAATCTTTTCTTACCGCCCGTAGTGCAATTTGCTCATCCTGGTTCGACGTAGAAAGCAACTTTAGAGCAGTTTGAAGAAAGGCTGATTCCGCTCCATAGTACTGAGCGATCGCAGGACTAATCAAAACCACTTGAGAGATACAGGCAAGAAACCCGACAGTGGTTAAACGCTTGTTCATGATTGGCTAGTAAGCATACACTAGCCAATCAAACAACTGAATTAAGGCGTTGCAGAAACCAAGCAATCAAGTTCACAAAATCTTCATTGCTTGGTTTCTGTGTACCAAAAATAAATACAGTTAAAACGAAAAGATTCTAGCTCTAGGAAAGAGTTGCTGCGACGGCGTTTTAGAGGTTGTCAGTGTTGCTCTCTCTGGCAGGAGTTGTAGTGCCAAGTGGTTTAGCTTCATCACGAATAGAAGATTCTCTAACTGCTTGAACCAAATCTTCAAAGGTGCATTCGTAAAGATGGATTAGTTCTGCCGTCTTTATTACGCCGATCGATGGCTCTGTTTTACCGCTTTCCCAATTTCGCACCGTTGAATGAGATACGCCCAGACGGAATGCTACCGCTTCCGCTGAGAGTTTAGCTTTCTCTCGCAACTCCTTCATGTTCATTTGAATAACCGTCAGCATAAACAGCCACTTAATAGACTACCGCTTTAGTCTATCTCATTTAACTAGACTAATTGATTAGTCTAGCTGATTGATAACCGCACATAGCAAAAGACATTCTGATGGTCTAATCAATTGCATAGTCCAATCAAATGGACTACTATATTAGACATAAGCGAAGGGCGACCGCCTCCAACAGCTAAACCGCCCCTGCTGAAACCCCTACAAAAGGATTCTGTCTAATGTTCACACACATTGTTACGTTGATCGATCGTCGCACTGAAAGTGAAGAGTCTTTAACGGTCAAAACAGGCTCAGATACCTTCTCTGATGTAATGCGTGAGATTTGGAAGCTCAGAGCCGATCGCGGTCTAACAGGCTACGAGGTACACGAAATCCTTGCCTGTGCCGCTCCTTTCTAATTCTGTTCTCAGGGGTGATCCTTCACCCCTTGCTTTGCTCTACGAATTCTAAGCCCTATCAACAAAGAGAAAAGGCGCTCCACTCCGGCAAAGAAGAAAGCGCCCCATAACAATAAAACAGCTAAGTCCCATTACTGGAACACCTCATTATGTCTCAAAGAAGCGTCCTCATCCCTAGTTCAGCCGGTCGAAAACTTAAAATCGAGAGTCACTATGCGCCAAAGCAAATGAAGAAGACTCGCAGCCATCAAATCACTTTCAGCTTGCACAACGAGTTGCAAGCGACAGCTAAACATACTCTAGGGATAACAGGTGAGTTAGTGGATATCAGCTTCAATGGAAATGAGGTTAATGTTGAGTGCTATTCCCTAGATGCTTGCCTTCGCCTCTACAGTGATTCGCTTCGCCTCGCTGCTAACGCAAAGCGGTTTGGAGCTTCGACCATTGTTCTACGAGTGAACGGAGCAATAGAGAAAAAGATTCCAGTTGACTTCATCCTGCAAATGAACGGAAGAGCTATCCATCTCCCAGCCTTCAACATCAACGAAATACTTGAACAGTTCACGATCGAGGACATAGCCCAACAATCGAACACAGATCTTGCTCTTGTAGAGCAGTGGGTTGAGCAAGTGAAGAAAAAAGCTCAGTAGCGATCGACTTCGGTTGAATAAACAAAACCCCTGTCACATGGCAGGGGTTTTCGTGCCTAAAAAGCCCGATTACATTGGCAGGGGTTTTCGTGCCTAAAAAGCCCGATTACATTACCAGTCCTAATGACAGATTGGCAGGCGTTAACGCCACTAGGTATTGTCCTAGCTTCAGGTCTTAAGAATTATATCTCTATAAAAAGTTTTCCAAACTTAAGTATAGTGTTGCAATTTCAGGTAGCAAAATATACATATCGAGATGGGTTAAAAGAAATGAATTTTGCTATAGGTACTCGCTTTTGCTCTAAAGCAGGAGTTTGCTACAAGGTCATAGAAACAATAGAAAACGTTATTTCGCTAGTAAATGTTAAAAATTCAACTGTTGTTGCTTACAAAGTGGAAGACTTAAAGCTTTTCCTTCCGGCGTTTGAGCATGATGAACTTCTTGACTGAGCTTAATTGATATGCCTGGTCGCTGGTACTGGGCATTTATAGATTGACCACTAAAAAGCTTACTAAGTAGATGTTCATACTGTGAACAGTTTCTACAAAAGGAATCTTCATAATTCCTCTCCACAAATAAAGAAGCTATAAACACGCTTGTTTCACAGCCCAAGATTGAGCTTCAGTAATACAAGTGATAAATATCACCTGCATCTACCTTCGTGCTTTACATAATTAACGAAGGAGATTACCTTGCTGAACTTTAAGCTTTCGTCGGCAGTTTTTAGTGCTTCTGTAGCTGCATTAGCGCTAACTTCTAGTGCAAACGCTGCCTCTATTACAATTGGCAATCACAGCTTTGAATCCCCAATTGCACCATTACAGCCTAGTGGTGAGTACTATTCTGATAACAGTATCGGTTCATGGGTAGTTTCTAGCCCTGTTAGTGGCGGGGCTGGCGTGTTTAACCCAGAATCTAGTCAAGTGAATACAGGAACATCGTACTTTAACAGTTCTCTTCCTGATGGCAGCCAAGTAGCATACAACAATGCTGGAAGCATTTTTCAGGCACTTACATCTAATTTAACTACCAATACGAATTATTTGTTGAGCGTCTTTGTAGGAAGAAGAAATGATGCGCCTTTTCCAGGCTACAACGTGGAGTTATTAGCAGGAAATAATGTTCTAGCTTTTAATAACAGCGTTATACCTGGGCTGGGTGAGTTCGCGGAAGTTCTTGTACAGTATACCAGCGGGTCAAGTAATCCTTTCTTAGGACAACCTTTGGGTATACGACTAAGCTCCTTAGGAGGTCAAACAAATTTTGATAATGTTACTTTGACAGCGACTTCAACCGCAGTTCCCACCCCTGCCCTACTCCCTGGTCTAATCGGTCTGGGTATTGCTGCACTCCGCAAGCGTAAAGCAGAGAAAGTTAAGGTTGAGGTTTAATCGTTAGCGCCCACTGCATCTGGGTACACTAAGCCTGCCAGTATAGCCATAGAAAGAACCCTATAGAAGGTTGATACGCCCTGTCGCTGGCACAGGGCTTTTTAATAGGAGTTTGAGTAACGTTCTAAAGTCCTTCGTTCGCTACTTGCTGACTAGAGATGTCTGCATAAATTTTAGCAGCATCGCTGACTGGATTGGGTGATGACACTGTAAGGCTTCGTGGGGATTGCAAGGCAGTAGCAACCACACTGATAAGGCGATCGATGCCACCGCTAATCTCACCACTACCACCGAAACTCATTGGTGCTGACATACCACTAGTTTTAGTGGTAGAGCTATTACCAACGCTTAATGCTTCACCCGTTTTACTTATTGCATTGTTTACGCCATTAGAAGCCTCTGAGATAGGGTTGCTAGGCGTACCCATACCTGATGGGGGTGAGCCTTTTCCTAATACACTTTTAAGCGATAATTCAATCTGACCAGTCAAAGCCACTTGATCTGTTAAGAGCTTCTCGATGTTCTTCAGTATTTCTGAGGTTGAAACCGAAGAACCGCTTTTACTATTAGCTTTTGCACTGTATTCTCCAACAGAGCCAATGCCTGTCCCATAAACAGGCATACGAACAGCGGTATTTGCTACACCGTTACCTGATATTGCTGGCTTAACAGAAGTATCGATCGCGGCTAGTTTACTCATTGCTGCTGGCTTACCGATCGCTGCTGTATTAGCAGCATTCACAATCTCACCAGGCATTTTCGGAATAAACAACTCCCTGCCCTGCTCTCCAACATAGTAGGGCTTCCCAGCACTCACAGCACCACCTGTCGCTCGACCAGGAATTGAGCCGCGCGTCTCTGATTTAACAAACTGTTCTACCAGTGCAAGTTCATTGTTTTGACGACGAATGAAATTTGCACCCGCCGCCTCTTCGCTTGCTTTGGCTTGATTGATATTTAATAAAGTGCGTCCGTTCTCAGCTAGTTGTTTATCAATTTCTAGGCGCTCATGAGCTGCTGCTAGTTGCTCATCAGCCACTTTACTCATGTTGTCAGCGACTTCAAGCGACATACCAGCCAGTTGCATTCCTTCGGTATCACCAGACTCTTTAGCTGTCTTGAAGTCTTTAAGTGCTTGGATTTTGGCGCGATCGGCATCTAGCTTGTATCGCTTCGACTCCATAACAAATAACTTGTCAGCAATCTCAACTTTCTTCTGGTCAAACTCAAACGACTTCTTAGCCAGCTCAAATTCAACCTCTCGCGCTGCCTTTTGCTTCTCAGCGATTTGATCACCGATCTTTTGCTGGGCTGCTAGGATTTCGTAGGATTTAGAGTTAGCGTTAACTCCTGCAACACCAGAATTATTGAGTTGCTTTGCCATCACCGCTTTGACTCGCGGATCAAGATCCTCTTGTGATTCAAGCCTATCTTTTAAGCCAAAGGCACGATCGGCTAAGTTTAGCTGTGTTTGAGAACGAGAAATGGATAACTCTGATTGTGCTTTAGCGATCGCCCCTTGTGATTCCAAAAGTTGTTTGGCGCGATCGATTTGCTCAGTTTCTAGCTTGGCAGTGTCAGTCAGTAGCTTAATGTGGCTCTCACGTAGCTGACCTTGCATCTGCACTTGACGCTGTACCTGAGCAGCCTGAGCATCTGCTATCTCTTGAGTGATGGCTATCTCTTTATCGGCTGCGTCTTTACGGCTTAAAACGCCATCGACTGCTAGTTGTCTAGTCTGCTCTAACTCCTGTCGTTTTAGAGCAAGTCTAGCGGTAGCAGCGGTCTGATCAATCAGGGTTTGACTTCTACCTGCCTGAGCCTGTGATACTTCACCAGCGTCAGCATTATTCAGTAAGCCACTCTGCAAGGCAGTGCTACTCATTGTTTGTGTTAGGGCGATCGCGGCTTCTGCTTTCTGCCTAATTTGCTCCAACTGCTCTAGCTTCAACCGATTTACTGCCTCAATTTTCTTAGCATAGGCTTCCTCTAATGCTGCTGCTGCCTCAGTGCCCTTTGCGCGCGCTTCTGTGAGTTTGTCAGTCAAAGCACGCTGGTCATCCTGAAACTTCTTGGCATTAATGGCACCTGCTTTATAAAGCTGCTCATTGCGCTGTAATTCACGATTAGCATTAGCAACGGCTTGCGCTGAAAAGTCTTTTTGATTGCCAGCTTGCTTAATTCCTAGATTGGCTTCTGCTACGCCTGCATCCGCTTCACTAGCAAATTGATTTTTTGCTTTCATCATGGCTAAACTGGCACGCTGCATACTCATATCAGCATCAGCGAGTGATTGCCGTCTTCTTAAAGCACTTTCCTCTACCTGGGTAAGGGTTTCAGTTTGTTCAATCCGTTTTTGGTTAACGGCTTCAATCCGTCTGCCTTTTGCTTCCTCTAAGGATGCATCGGCTTCTGCTGCACGCGATCGCGCTTCTGCTACTTGATCGATCGCATCCCTCTCCGCTTTCTCAAATTCTTCACTATTGGTAAACTCACCACGCTTGCTACGAATCTGCTCAAGATTCGCATTGGCACTAGCTTCCCGTTGATTAGCAAATTCCTGCTGCGATCGTGATTGACTGATACCCACGTTAGCTTCAGCTACACCTGCATCGGCATCACTGAAGAATAGATTCTTCGATCGCTTAAGATTGATTGCTGCCTGCCTACCTCGGATCTCAGCGCCACTCATCAATTCCTGTCGCTTGGTTGTACTTTCAGCCTTGGCAGCTTCACGCCCAATTTGATTGGTTGCCAGTTGTTGCCTTGCAGAAGCAACTTGTAATTTAGAATCAGCCAGTTGTGATTCATTACCCTCCTGAGTAATTTCAGCGGTTTTAACTTCTCCCAGTTTTTGTAAAATTGCTTTCTCTTTGGGTGCATTAACCCTCTCTGTAAGGGTTTTAAGCTCTGCTTGCCCAATTTTATTAGGGTCAATACCGAGGGTGTCAAAGACCTTCTGACCTCCACGCGCATCAATTTCAGACTTCATGCCTGAGATTGCTACTTTACCTGACTCTACTTTTTGATTAAGCGCATCTCTTTGATTGTTGGCATTGGCTAACCCTGCTTCATCGGCTGTAATCTTGCCTGATGCCTGAGAATTAGCGATCGCAGTACGACCACGAGTGGAGGCGCGATCGATACTCGTACTGGCATCCTCCATAGAATCGGCAATCTTCTGGAAGGCGCGTTCAAAGGCAGTCAAATCATTGACTGAATCCTTGACTGCTAGACCTAATTTGTTCTGCGCTTTTTCGGCTGCTTCTAAAGCTGCTTTCAGTTCAGTGGTTTTAGTGGCATAGGTTCCCTGGTCTACAGCGCCACTCTTCGCTAGTTCATCGTATTCCTTGAGCGCTGCTTTTAGCGTTTCAACATCAGAAGCAATCTTGCCTTGTAGTGCTGCTACAGGCTTACTAGCGGTTTCTCGTTGTGCTAGTAGTAACTCCTCTTGCTGTTGTAACTGTTTTTTAGCGTCTTGATTGGCTGGATCATTCAGTGCCAGCGCTCGACGTTTTGCCCCTGCATCTGCAAGTTGAACATCGATATCTTTCAACTTCGCTAATTCAGCCGCACCCTTCCCACTACCAATCTGTGTATAAGCCTGACTTAGTGACTCATTCGAGCTTGCCATTAGTTCATCTGTGGCAATCTTTAGATCGTTAATCCGTTTTTCACTGCCAGTAGTGGCAAAAGGAATCACAGATTGGACGGTATCAACTACACCTTGCAGCCCTTCACCTCGCACATCTTTAGCATTTTTGGGTAAGCCTGAGCCAAGCTTTTTCTCTTCGCCTCTGGCTTCAGCTAAAACCTTTTTGTAATCATTTAAGGAGCTAATAGACGAATTGGCAAAGTCTCTTACTTTGCCTCCACCATCCTCAAATTGCTTGAAGACAAGTGAGATTGCTTCGCCTGCTGCGTAAAAGAGCAGGAATTTAGCGGCAACAGCCATTATTGCAGGTGCAAGCTTAACTACTACTGCTAGAAGTCCCGACATCCCTCCTGACAGTGTTCCCGCTGATGCAGCTAGACCTATGAAGCCCTTGATGATATAAGAAAGTGCTGCCCCTCCTAGTAGTTTGAAGAGTGGATCGATCGCTACCAGTACGAGGTTGATAGAAGCCGCGATCGCATCGGCTTTGAGCTTTTCGAGCGGTAGTAGTCCCTGCCCTACTCTGGTCTGCACTTCGTAAATAGAATTATCCATACGCCCGATCGACGCTTGAGTAGAATCAGCCATCGAAGCCATTGCTACTGTGCTTTCTGCTGACATCTGCTGCGCTGCCTTCACCAGGAAATCGCTGCCAACAGTACCAGACTCCACCATCTTGGAAAACTCACCCGTACTAACACCAGCAGCACGAGCAAACACACCCATAGCCTGTGGTAGCGATTCCCCAAGCTGCTGCCGCAATTCTTCAAGGGAAATTACGCCCTTACCCGCCATCTGCGAAATAGCTTGGAAAACCAATTCTTGACGTTCTTTACCTAAACCTTGGCTGGCTACACCTTTTGAGAAACCACTAAAAATAGTATCTGTCTGAGCACCTTCTAAAGATGTATCGTTTGTTGCTGCACTTAGTTGAGCGTAAGCCTGTGCGGATACCCTTGCATTCACACCTAATTTATTAGCATTAGCATCAAGCTCTGCTAGTTTAGAAGCGCCATTACCGGATGTACTATCTAATACTCGTTCTAGGCGCTCAAATTCTAAAGCTGCTTTGATAGAACTGTCAGCAAAAGCGGTAAGGATAGGAATAATTACCATGAGGGCAGTAAAGCCACCAAAGACACTCAACGCCATACGAGCGCTGCCAGTGGCTTGCTTGATGGGATTGGGTAGCTTGTTAAAAGCATCTCCGATCGACTCAATCCCCTCCGCCTTAAAGACACGCTTTAACCGAGCGCCAAAGCTCTCTACTCCTTCATCTAAGCCAGCAAGCGTATTGTTAATCTCTTGTTCGCTAGACTCTAAGCGCTTGTTGATTTGTGATTCTGCTTTGTCAAATTTTAGGAATTTTTGTTCAGCGCTTGCTAATGCTTGGCTGCTCATCACTTCAGGATCAGTCCCTTGAACTGCCTGTACTTTCGCACCTAACTGGGCTTTCAGTACCGCAATCTGTTCTTGTAAGCCTTCAAAAGCGTAGAGTCCTTCTGATTGAGGTTGAGTGCTATCGCCTAACTCACCACCAAACATGGCATCAACTTTCTTTTTAGCCTGTGATTGGTTTTTGGCGATCGACCCCTTATAACCACTTAACGATTTCCTGGCAGCGGTATCATCCAGTGATGCATACATTTCATTGATTTCATTGCGTGCCATTGCTGCATCAGCTTCAATCTGATCAAGAATGGAAAACGCTTTATTCAAATCACCTGAGTTAACAACATCACTTAACTGCTTGTAGGCTTCGCTGACTTTCTGAGATAGTTGCTTTGCTTTAGCGATCGCCTCTGTAGCGCTAATAGTAGTCGTTTGAATATCAAGATCGGGAATGTTTGCTAAATCAGGCAGAGCAGTTGCCGGATCAGCTTGTAATGAGGGAGGTGGAACAGTTGTAGCTTGCTTGGCGATCGCGGCATACTCTGCCTCAGTGACAATATTCTCAATCCCTGCAACCGTTTCTCTGAACTTGACTTCTAAATCTTTACCAAGCTGATCGATCGCACCAGGATCAAGTAGCTCAACAGACTCTAAGCGCTGTAGTTCCGTTTGCAAACCAGCCTTAAGTGATTCAATACCTGCGATCGCCTGTGAGATTTCCTGACTGAAATCAACACCTACACTTTTATTGACTTGGATCAGTTGCATCAGCGCTTGCTTTTCAGCCTGTGCTAGCTTCTGATCGATCTTGCCACCTCCTAAACCAACTTTATTTTGCAGCTTGGCTAAAGACTGCTGAGAGGCTAAATTCTGGTGAATCTGTGGCGCATTTCTTTCGGCAAATACATAAGCATCTGCTTCAATGTTTCTTACATGGTCACGCGAAAAGCCAGCACCCCCACCTTCAGCAGATGCTTCAATCTGACTGCCAAGTTTACGAGCTTCCTGAAATGTGGGTTTAATCAACTGAACAGCGGTTTGACCATCTTCGATCACTGTGCCAAAACCACTTTGGAAGGCGTGACGCAGCTCATGTACCAAGGTTTTTAACTGCTTAATTGTGAGCTTGCCAGAATTGATTGCTGCAAGCGTCTCCTGATTCACCTCTAGAGTGTTCAGTTCTGGGTTATAACGTCCTGTAGCGCCCTGTGGTAAGTCAGCAGCTTTCAACTGAGGGATAGCGCTCATATCAGCTTTAACACCGCTTGCTTGTGCTACCTGCTCATAGGTTTGACGGTATAAATCAGAGATATTTTGTTGTGCAGCGGCATCACCTCTCTGAAGCTGTTTGATTGTGCGAGAGCCTTTGCCGATCGCCTTCATTTCTGGATTTGGCGCTTGAATCAGACTCTCATTCTCATAAGGTGATAGTAGAGTGCTTAAAGTGCGTTCCTCTTTGTAGGCTTTCGCTTTTGCATCTTCTAGGTTGTCAATAAATGAGCGGAATCGATTTTTAACAGTATTGGTAATTTGATCGATCGCCTTATCAAGGTTCTTCTCAGTTTCACGCAGGCGATCGATACTCTTCTTGTATTGCTTAATTTCTGCTGGATTTTCTGATGCTGCCATTCGACTTGAGAGATCTTCGATTTTGTCTCTCGTCTCTGTTTTTTGCTGCCTGAGATTAGCTACCCCACTCGCGTCAGCTTCACTGGCAATGCGATCGTTCAGCTTTTGCTCTTTTTCAGTTAGCTCTACTCTTACATTTTTGGCAGCACTCAACCGTTCTCTGACGGCATCTTTATTAGCTTCAATAAAAGCAATTTCTTTTTGTGTTTGCTGGCTACCTTGCAACTGAATTTCAGCATTTTGCTGTGAGGCTTGAAACTTTTTAGCAGCAGCAGCAGCAGCAATATCTGCTTTACCTAAGACACCCTCTAAAACTTTTTGAACAGGCTCAATATCAGTGCTTAGGCTATCAACTAATTCACCTGTTAAACCACCTGCAAGCTTACTACCCATAAGCTCAAAGCTACCCACCAGTGGCGCTATTTGCTTCTCAATGCCAGCACTAATGCCTTTACCGAGATTACTAGAGACTTCCTGAGAGACACCAAAAATCAGCCCTTGTGCAATATCTTTACCAATACCACCCACAATTCTTAATGGTGCTGTCACCGCACTAGCGATCGCCCCTCCTGCACCTGAGGCTACCTGTCCAATGGAGCTAGGATCTAAAGCCTTTTTGATACCGTCAGAAACACCATGCTCGACATCCTTACCGATGTTATCGAGTGC
This sequence comes from Phormidium sp. FACHB-592, assembly GCF_014695795.1. Classification (NCBI taxonomy): domain Bacteria; kingdom Bacillati; phylum Cyanobacteriota; class Cyanophyceae; order Oscillatoriales; family Oscillatoriaceae; genus Phormidium; species Phormidium sp. FACHB-592. The sequence goes on along the minus strand of NZ_JACJOZ010000012.1, from coordinate 5,519 downwards.
GCTGGTATCAACCGCTTGGCTTTGGGCTTTAACCGCATTGTTGCCATTTTGCAGGCGATCGAGCTTATCAAATTCGCTGGTGTCAACCCTGATCTTGACTGGGTTTGCTTGGAAGTAGCTCAGAGTTTGCTGATAGTTAGCCTTGAAGTTCCGCAGCCCTGAATCGTCGATCGTTGGCTTCAGCTTCAGTTTTTGCTCAATGTCACTACCCACGCTTAACGCTTGGGTTTTAGCATTTTGCAGCTTACGATCGTAGACGGATGTGTCTAACCCAAGCGTTAATAGTAAACTGCCTAAACTGGTAGCCATTTAGCAAGTAGATAACAAAGGTGTTTTTTGATTGAAACCAGTTCAAAAGCATCAGCTTTGCTATTAATCCTAACTGCTGGAGGAGGCTTAACAAGTGTTTGATTATGACAAGTGTTCTAGGTTAGACAAGAATAAAATCGATCGAGTTTGGTTGAATAAACAAAACCCCTGCCGGAATAACAGGGTTTTTATGCCCAAAAAAGTCCGCTTACGGGTGGTCAGTATTTTGATCAGGTCATCCAGGAATGCGAAGCCAAGCTTCTCCATTGATTTTTGCCACCGATCTCGGCTAGGGTCTGGCTCATGCTTTGCCTCAAATTTCTCCTCGATTATGCAGTTGTTGCTGAGGCGAGTGAGCGTGAATTTTTAACTAAGCCTTAACTTTTTGTATTACATCCCTTGTTTGCTAGGGCACTCTAAGACTGTACCCCCAGCAAACGAGAACTTGTATGGACTTCATCGATCAAGTAAAAGCGCTAGCTGCTAGAATTCCCGGACAACTAGAGCATATCAAGACCGAAGCCGCTACAAGGAATGCGTTGGTTGAGCCGTTTATCAGGGCGTTGGGATACGATACCAGCGACCTGGCTGAGGTTGTGCCTGAATTTGGAGCGGATCTAGATGTTCCAGGTGTGCCTAAGAACAAAAAAATTGACTACGGCATTCTTAAAGACGGTAAGCCTCTCATTCTCATTGAATGCAAATGCTATAACGACAAGCTCAACGATGGCTACAAGCAGCTTTTTTATTATGCAGTTGCAACTGATTGCCGCATTGGGGTTCTGACCAACGGATTAATTTATCGATTTTATGCCGACTTGGATAAGCCTAACAAGCTAGATGAATCACCTTTTCTAGAGCTTGATATGCTTAATCTGAAAGAGCCCTTGCTTGACGAGCTTAAATGTCTGACAAAATCGGCTCTGAACATCCCTGAAATGCTGACAGCGGCGAACGAGCTAAAGTATGTCGGTGGAATGCTACAAATCCTGACATCACAACTCAATGAGCCTAGCGATGAGTTTGTCAAATTCTTTTTTCAGCAGCTTTGCTCAGGTCGAGTTTTTGCAGGAAGTGTCAAGCCACAGTTTGCTGGATTTACCAAACGCGCTATGAAGCAGTTTATCCGAGAGCAAATTAACAGCATTTTGGATGCTTCTGGCATTGGTAGTACCTCAGCTATTGCTAGTAAACCTTTATCCGAAGCCACAGAGATAACTTCTAAAGAAGTCAATGCTAGCGACGATAGCCCTGGAAAGCCAATTACTTCAATAGTGACTACTGAGGAAGAACTTGAAGCTTTTTACATTGTCAAAGCTATTCTTCGTGACGTTGCAGAACCGAACCGGATATTTTCGCGTGATGTTACTACCTACTTTGGAGTGCTGTTGGATAACAATAATCGCAAACCCATTTGCCGTTTTTATTTCAATAGCCCTCAGAATAAACGTCTAGCGTTATTCGATAAAGCTGGCGATGACAAACAAGAAGAGAAAGTCGTAATTGAACAGCTAGATGATATTTATAAGTATGCCGATCGCTTAAAGAAGACTGTGGCTCGTTACGGTTAAAAGAACATCTGGGTTTTACTAAGGGGCAAGCTAATAAATAACGGAGTAAACCAAGTTGCCGCTACCAATGATTTATCTACGCACCTCTTGTTTTTTGCCAATCCTCCAAAGCTGCAATAACAAAACTTGCAGCGGGATGGTTAAGCAATTGCTCCAAAGCAGACACACCGCCTACTTGTAAAGCGCTAAGCACACGTTGCATCAAGTTTGAATCACCTTCGATACGGGTAACTGCCTCTGTTGCTAACTGCATCCGACCTGACACAGTTTCCGTTGAGTAGGTTTTAGACAATTGTTCAAGCAGCTTTTGAATCTGCGTTGCAGTGTCAGCAAAATTCAAAAGCTGCTCCGCAGGGGAGTTGTATTGGTTAGCCTGTTGCCGTGCATTACCTATAACCTGATTGGCAAAGTTAGCAACATTTGCACCTCTCAAATCGTTATTAAAACCTTCCAAGTTGGATTGGCTTTCTGAGGATGAGTTCTGCATCTGAGATAATCTGATGTTGATAATTTGCTGAAAACTACTGTAGTCATATTGGGCAGCAATCTGTTTTTCTTCTTGGGAAAAAGTCATTCCCTCACTAAGGATTCCGTCCTCGTCCAACTTTAAAGACCAATTCAAAACTATGTCTCGTACCGCTTCTAAAACTCCACGTGCTTGTGATGGATCGATGTGTATTGCCATCTCATAGTCAATGCGGTCATAACTCCTCAACAAGTCGTCTAAACCTGCGGGCATTGTAACCAAACTTGAGTTTGCATTTTTTGTGTTCTCAAATAGCGACTCTATTTGGCTAATTGGCTGATGTGCAGGTCTTTTAGATATAAATTTCTGAATTTCAGGAGCAATAATAACTGGTACCCAGCCATGAACAGGATTGTAAGCTTTTAGCTCTCCGTACATGAAGCGGTATTGAGGTAATTCTAATCCTTCAGGATAGCCATCTAGCTCATTCTGTATCCAGTGCTGAAACTCCTGTATCTTAAGTTTTCTGGCAACTACTAAAGCCTTTCGGAGCAAAGACAACACAGTTACAGATGTATCAAGCGCATCTTCCTGCAACTCCAGAACCAATGAACTCATAGAATCTGCTATCTCACTCTAAATTAAGCATCAATTCAACTTAAAACTAAATTTTAATAGATAAGCTCTTGCCACTTTCCCTGCCAAGAGCTTAAGCAGGCTTGATGATTAATCAGGAATTAAATATTCTCCTGAATCTAACGCTGTCTTCAATCTAAGAAAAGTTCCCTCAGACCATTTGTCTGTCTTACTTACTCTACCAGTACGAAAAACACAGTGATACCTTGAATTATCTTTCAAATCAAACTTTTTAACCATTTTACTGACATGATGTACAGCAATCTTTAATTTATCAGCGAGAAGAGTAGCAGTGTAGGGATAGAAATCTTCCCTCGGTAAATTTATTTCAGCTAAAGCAAGATCTGTGGCACTGTCATCAGTTGTTACTCTCAAAGCTGCATCTTCAGCCTCTCCACTCCGAACTGCTTCAAACTGCGAAATCACCTGATGGATGCTGTTTTCTAACCGAGTAATTCTCTGATCAACCACATCAAATAAAATTCCTCTAAGCTTATCTTCGGACATTGTATCCTTGCGCTTGTCGAGAGCTTCAGCTAAAGTTTCTCGGAGTACAGATCGGAGCTTATCTTCCGTTATTTCTATCTCAGCATCAGCTCTCGAAGCAGACCGGGAGTGTCTGAGGGGCACAAGTTTATTATCTTCTGACTTTGATTCTTGAGACATTAACCCTCCTAAGCAGACTTAGCAGATTGAATATTCCCGATGACACGATCTCGTGTACAGCTTTGTGCCGCATTTGCAATTATTTCAATATCTTCTTGAGACAGAAGCCCTTGAAAAACAAGGCTTTCAAGCTCTTCTTGTAGAACTGACATTAGCTTTGCCTGATTAATAAAGCTTTTAGCGCTCGTAATGTAATCTCCTAAATTTGCACCCCAATCAAAACCAGCTTGAACATCACAGTTGGACTCTTGCTCCACGCGGCTAACTTCTCGCAGCCACTCTTCGTCAAACTCAAAATTCTCCACATCAAAATGCATGGCTCGATCTCCCTTTCTGTACCTGACCAACCGGAAACTGTGCTAACAGTTCTTATCTTTTGATGCGTCCCCACTCAAAGTAAATCAAATTTTCCTTATCAGGATCAGAACCGAAATTCATCATGTTCTGCTTGTCATAGAACGTTGCAGCACTAGGTAATGCATGTAGAGCTACTCTCCCGCCATATCCCAGCGCAACACTACGTGAACGTGCAAACTGCATCAAAATCGTCCCTACACCGCTAAATTGAGGCGGCTCTTGGCTTGAACAACGATTCCAAGGAGCGGCAGCTAAATAGTCCACATAAACGAGGCTTTTGCCCGACTCAATCTGTGACCGATGCCAGTCAATTTCAACAATCATGAGCCCCTGCGTAATCTGTTCACACTCAATGGCGTATTTTTCGTAGTTAATACTAGAAGCTGTAACTCGATTTTTCTTCTCCCAGTTCCAGTAACGATCCCCTTCATTTGATGCTTGAAGTCGTGCCTTCCAAAAAGTCTCAAAATCATCTAGATGTTTCTGGTTTAAGGTTGTCAAAACCGCATCTACAGCTCGATCATCAGCTACCCGCAGCAGCTTAATTACCTTTTGCAAAGTTTAGTCTCCATCACACTGAGGCTTACAGAAGTAGAAGTTCAGACTTTTCCTTGTCCAGGGATTCAAAGTAGAGCTTCTCACCCTGAGCAACGCGCTGTTCGAGTACTCCCAACATTCTCAGAGCCTGCCGGAGAACAGCAGACTTACTCATTTCTTTCTTCTCACTGAGCTCATTCAGTATTTCTAGTTCGCTTTCTGCAAGATTCAGTGAGATTAGCGTCTTCTTACTCAAATTCCATATCTCCTCCTACAACAATCAAAAGTATATATCTTTTATATATAAATAGTATAGTACATTTGTTCTGCAAGCAAGCGCACACTAAGCATTTAAGCAACTATCAACTAGATGCAGACATCTGGTAGAGCTTGATTTCCTCCTGAACCGTTCGGAAAGGCGTGTTGTTCAAACTGATCGCCTTCCTCGCTCACAGACAGTTAACTGCTGACTGCAACCGAGCCTCGCTCACACTCAGATAGTGGCTCAGACCATCCAGGGAAAAGGTATCTTCGCTATCTTTCCCCCTAAGGAGCATTTTCTTTGGATGCTCCTTTTTTATGTGGGGAAATGCCCCAGATGCACTTGAAATCTGAACCCATCTAAACGCAGTCTTTTGAGGCTCATTGTGGTGCTCAACGGGGGAAGGTTGGGGAAAACCGAAAAGGGCGATCGCCAAAATGCCGGATGAAACGGCATTTTGGCAAAAGTGAAACAGACAGCATCTCTGTTTCATTGATAGACTATGGTTTATGACTGAAGCCGCTGTAGTCATACTGGAAAGACTGCTACAACAAGTGCCAGCAGCAAGAGTCGCGGTTGTACATATTCTTCGTACAACAACGCCGCTTGAACCGCCGCTGCTAAACCAGCCGGAGACCCAGGTGGTGTGGGCTGCTTTTCAGCGTCAGTATCGAGCGGTAGTTCAAGATCTGACCGCTGCTTGGGGTGTGCCGAG
>NZ_JACJOZ010000112.1:0-5474 GCF_014695795.1 Phormidium sp. FACHB-592 | reverse complement strand
AGAAGGATTTAAGCAGGAGGTTACTCAACAGAACGGTGGAATAGCCGCATTGGACTACCCCACCATTTGCCTAAGAATCAACCTGGCACCGAGCTATTTTTGCAGGGAGCTACCCCCCAACTATCTTTGCCGCTGTAATGTTTCACACCTGAGTTCGGGATGGGTCAGGGTGGGACCACTACGCCATAGGCACCAGGAAAGCCAAAAGCTTAAAACAGAGCCTTGAAGGCTGCATAGCAACTTGTTTTAGTTTCAGTATCACCAATGATGGAGGTCAAGCCCTCGGTCTATTAGTACGGCTCGACTGCATGCATTACTACACTTCCATCTACCGCCTATCAACGGGTGTTCTACCCGTGACCTTACTGGGTTAACCCATGAGAGCACTCATCTTGAGGTGGGCTTCCCACTTAGATGCTTTCAGCGGTTATCCGCTCCGCACATGGCTACCCAGCGTTTACCGTTGGCACGATAACTGGTACACCAGCGGTGCGTTCCTCCCGGTCCTCTCGTACTAAGGAGGAATCCTCTCAATGCTCTTACGCCTGCACCGGATATGGACCGAACTGTCTCACGACGTTCTGAACCCAGCTCACGTACCGCTTTAATGGGCGAACAGCCCAACCCTTGGGACGTACTACCGCCCCAGGTTGCGATGAGCCGACATCGAGGTGCCAAACCTCCCCGTCGATGTGAACTCTTGGGGGAGATCAGCCTGTTATCCCTAGAGTAACTTTTATCCGTTTAGCGACGGCCCTTCCACGCGGTGCCGTCGGATCACTAAGGCCGACTTTCGTCCCTGTTCGACTTGTTGGTCTCACAGTCAAGCTCTCTTCTGCCTTTACACTCTACGGCTGATTTCCAACCAGCCTGAGAGAACCTTTGCGCGCCTCCGTTACTTTTTAGGAGGCGACCGCCCCAGTCAAACTGCCTACCTGAAACTGTTCCTCAACCAGATTATGGTCTAAGGTTAGAATTCTAGCCTTGCTAGAGTGGTATCTCACCGTTGGCTCCAGTGTCCCCACAAGAACACTCTCATAGCCTCCCACCTATCCTGCGCAAGCAAAGCCCGAACCCAATCTCAGGCTACAGTAAAGCTTCATAGGGTCTTTCTGTCCAGGTGCAGGTAGTCCGTATCTTCACAGACAATCCTATTTCGCCGAGCCTCTCTCCGAGACAGCATCCAGATCGTTACGCCTTTCGTGCGGGTCGGAACTTACCCGACAAGGAATTTCGCTACCTTAGGACCGTTATAGTTACGGCCGCCGTTCACCGGGGCTTCAGTCGCCAGCTTCGCTTGCGCTAACCGACTTCCTTAACCTTCCGGCACTGGGCAGGCGTCAGCCCCCATACATCGTCTTGCGACTTAGCGGAGACCTGTGTTTTTGGTAAACAGTCGCCTGGATCTCTTCACTGCGACCAGCTCTCGCTGGCACCCCTTCTCCCGAAGTTACGGGGCCATTTTGCCGAGTTCCTTAGAGAGAGTTATCTCGCGCCCTTTAGTATTCTCAACCTTCCCACCTGTGTCGGTTTAGGGTACGGGTCATTTTGGCTTAACGTGTTTAGAGCTTTTCTTGGAAGCTTGACATCAACTACTTCGGGGACGTATCCCCTCGTACTCACGCCTCAGCTCAAGTCGTTTTCACCGACTCTCAATACCTCGGACGCTTGAACCGGTAACCAACATCCGGCTAGCTTAGCCTTCTCCGTCCCTCTGCACAAACCAAAACAAGTACTGGAATATTAACCAGTTGTCCATCGACTACGCCTTTCGGCCTCGCCTTAGGTCCCGACTAACCCTCCGCGGACGAGCCTTCCGGAGGAAACCTTGGGATTTCAGGGCATTGGATTCTCACCAATGTTTGCGCTACTCAAGCCGACATTCTCACTTCTGCTTCGTCCACACCTGCTCTCGCTGATGCTTCTAACTACAACAGAACGCTCCCCTACCGATATTTGCATATCCCACAGCTTCGGTACATCATTTAGCCCCGTTCATTTTCGGCGCAGGAGCGCTTGACCAGTGAGCTATTACGCACTCTTTTAAGGTTGGCTGCTTCTAGGCAAACCTCCTGGTTGTCTCTGCACTCCCACCTCCTTAATCACTGAATGATGATTTGGGGACCTTAGCTGGTGGTCTGGGCTGTTTCCCTCTTGACGATGAAGCTTATCCCCCACCGTCTCACTGGCAATGTGTGCACTGGGTATTCAGAGTTTGACTCGATTTGGTACCGCTCTCGCAGCCCGCACCGAATCAGTGCTTTACCCCCCAGCTATAATCATTGCCGCTGCGCCTCAACACATTTCGGGGAGAACCAGCTAGCTCCGGGTTCGATTGGCATTTCACCCCTAACCACACCTCATCCGCTGATTTTTCAACATCAGTCGGTTCGGACCTCCACTTGGTGTTACCCAAGCTTCATCCTGGACATGGTTAGATCACCCGGGTTCGGGTCTATAAACACTGACTAACGCCCTTTTCAGACTCGCTTTCGCTTTGACTTCGCCATTCCCGGCTTAATCTGCCAGTGCCTATAAGTCGCCGGCTCATTCTTCAACAGGCACACCGTCACACGTTAAATCGTGCTTCGATTGCTTGTAAGCTGATGGTTTCATGTTCTATTTCACTCCCCTCCCGGGGTTCTTTTCACCGTTCCCTCGCGGTACTGGTTCACTATCGGTCACACAGGAGTATTTAGCCTTACGAGGTGGTCCTCGCGGATTCAATCGGGATTTCACGTGCCCCGACCTACTCGGGATCCAGCTAGTAGCGTTAAGTTTTCGACTACAGGATTTTCACCTTCTCTGATGCAGTATTCAGCTGCTTCGTCTAACCGCTCGCGTCCATGTCGCTGTCCCACAACCCCAGACTGCATGCAATCTGGTTTAGGCTCTTCCCGCTTCGCTCGCCGCTACTAAGGGAATCACGTTTGTTTTCTCTTCCTACAGCTACTAAGATGTTTCAATTCGCTGCGTTCGCTCTTGCTACCCTATAGATTCAGGTAACAGTATATAGGGTTGCCCCATTCGGAAACCCCCGGATCAATGCCTGCTTCCAACTCCCCGGGGCATATCGTCGGTAACCACGTCCTTCGTCGCCTCTGTGTGCCTAGGTATCCACCATCAGCCCTTTGTAGCTTGACCACAAAATTTCATTGGTGTCTGTGATTGGATAAATAGTCGACCGCAACTAGCGAACAGTACTAAAACTATTCACGTAGCAACAAACAACTACTTATCGTTATCTACCTGACAAGTTACTATGCAGTTTTCAAGGTTCTGGCTGGAACTAAATCCAGCAGTCTCTCTAGCCAAATACACTAGATGAGTTGCTGAAATAAAGACCCTACAACTTGGACTAAAACTAAAAGCCCAGTGGAGGTTAGCGGACTCGAACCGCTGACATCCTGCTTGCAAAGCAGGCGCTCTACCAACTGAGCTAAACCCCCAGAAAAGCTACCAACGCTCAGTTAGCTAACCTCAGCCCGAAAAACTGACGGTGCTAACTGATGGCTGACCGCTCTCAAAGGTGGGCCATCCTGGACTCGAACCAGGGACCTCACCCTTATCAGGGGTGCGCTCTAACCACCTGAGCTAATAGCCCATAAACCAAACCTAGCTAGCTTGGAAGCCAACACTTATCTTTGAACGACCTTGGGATGACCAACATTGGCTCTAATAACAAAATGTGTTCAAGCGTCAATGCGGGTAGGTCTCCCTAAAAGGAGGTGATCCAGCCACACCTTCCGGTACGGCTACCTTGTTACGACTTCACCCCAGTCATCAGCCCTGCCTTCGGCATCCTCCTCCGCAAGCGGTTGGAGTAACGACTTCGGGCGTGGCCAACTCCCATGGTGTGACGGGCGGTGTGTACAAGGCCCGGGAACGTATTCACCCCAGTATGCTGACCTGGGATTACTAGCGATTCCTCCTTCATGCAGGCGAGTTGCAGCCTGCAATCTGAACTGAGCCACGGTTTATGGGATTAGCTTGCTATCGCTAGCTCGCAACCCTTTGTCCGTAGCATTGTAGTACGTGTGTAGCCCAGGACGTAAGGGGCATGCTGACTTGACGTCATCCCCACCTTCCTCCGGTTTGTCACCGGCAGTCTCTCTAGAGTGCCCAACCAAATGCTGGCAACTAAAAACGAGGGTTGCGCTCGTTGCGGGACTTAACCCAACATCTCACGACACGAGCTGACGACAGCCATGCACCACCTGTGTTCGCGCTCCCGAAGGCACCCTCGACTTTCACCGAGGTTCGCGACATGTCAAGCCCTGGTAAGGTTCTTCGCGTTGCATCGAATTAAACCACATACTCCACCGCTTGTGCGGGCCCCCGTCAATTCCTTTGAGTTTCACACTTGCGTGCATACTCCCCAGGCGGGATACTTAACGCGTTAGCTACGGCACTGCCCGGGTCGATACGGGCAACACCTAGTATCCATCGTTTACAGCTAGGACTACAGGGGTATCTAATCCCTTTCGCTCCCCTAGCTTTCGTCCATGAGTGTCAGTAATGGCCCAGTAGCGCGCTTTCGCCGCTGGTGTTCTTCCCAATATCTACGCATTTCACCGCTACACTGGGAATTCCCGCTACCCCTACCATACTCTAGTCGCTCAGTTTCCACTGCCTGTACGAGGTTAAGCCTCGCGCTTTAACAGCAGACTTGAACAACCACCTGCGGACGCTTTACGCCCAATAAATCCGGATAACGCTTGCATCCTCCGTATTACCGCGGCTGCTGGCACGGAGTTAGCCGATGCTGATTCATCAGGTACCGTCAGAGCTTCTTCCCTGATAAAAGAGGTTTACAACCCAAGAGCCTTCCTCCCTCACGCGGTCTTGCTCCGTCAGGCTTGCGCCCATTGCGGAAAATTCCCCACTGCTGCCTCCCGTAGGAGTCTGGGCCGTGTCTCAGTCCCAGTGTGGCTGATCATCCTCTCAGACCAGCTACTGATCGTCGCCTTGGTAGGCCGTTACCCCACCAACTAGCTAATCAGACGCGAGCTCATCTTCAGGCACTAAAGCTTTCACCTCTCGGCACATTGGGTATTAGCAGTCGTTTCCAACTGTTGTCCCCAACCTGAAGGCAGATTCTCACGCGTTACTCACCCGTCCGCCACTAAGTCCCGAAGGACTCCGTTCGACTTGCATGTGTTAAGCAGACCGCCAGCGTTCATCCTGAGCCAGGATCAAACTCTCCATGTTGTAAAAAACAAGAAGAACCCTTAAGGCTCAAATCTAAGCAAACACATTAGCCGAAACTAATGCCCTTACCTTTCGTTATCTCATTCCTAAGAATAAATTCCTAGAAAACACTTTCTTTCACAAAGATTAAGTGCTATTCTGGCTTCCAAACTATTTAATTCTCTAGGTTCAGGCGACCTCGGCTCGCTTCACTTTCGCTGCGCTTGCCTCACCGCTTATCTAACATAACAACAGAAGAAGGAAACGTCAAGCAGGAAAAAAAA
>NZ_JACJOZ010000111.1:0-38457 GCF_014695795.1 Phormidium sp. FACHB-592 | reverse complement strand
TCGAAGCTGCAGGTTGCCAATTGCTGTATCTGCCGCCTTATTCCCCCGACTTTAATTGCATTGAAAAGTGTTGGGCTTGGCTCAAAAGCCGCATTCGCAAAGCCTTGGCATCTACTCCATCACTACGAGAGGCAATGGAAGCAGTTCTCAAACATGCAACGGCTTGATCTCGATAGTATCAATGCCGCAACCTTTCAGGCGACCGCTATACAAGCCGTGTTTTGAGCCATCTGCGCAATCAAGACTTGCGTGTAGCGCAGCAGCACCGCACGCACGGCCGGATAGCGATCAAACGCAGCGAGTAAGACCGGCGCCTCGAGCTTGATGGCGCTGCCTGTTATCTGCACCACGTAGGCTGTTTGTGTCGTTGCCTTGTGACCCAGCACGGCGTTCAGACCAATCATTTCACGGCTGCCGACCAGCCCTATGGCGGCGCTGGCACCATCACTCATGGTCAGCGTAATCGCCAGCACACAATCTAAAGGAAAGTAGAGCGCAGCGATGACGCTCTCTGGCTCGTGCAGACGCTCGCCTTTTGACAGCACGACTGTTGCCATACCGGGCGCTAACTCAGTCACGATCGCTGGCGGTAAAGCACTGAGCAGGCGGTTGGTCAAAGTCATGCGAGCCTTCTAAGCTTTACTTCGCATTGTAGGACCGGAGCTTACACCTTATAGACAAAAGACCACTGGCACGCAGCATGGCGGCCTAACGACTGCAATCGGGGTGCTCAGCATGGCTAACGCTTAGTTGGTGCTGCTCTTTAAGGGACAGCAGCCCTGGACTCTGGCTCTCCTAACCCTTGGCTAGACTGAGCGCTCTGCAGCAAGCGCTCTAGCACCAGCAACAGTAACTCTAAATCGACTGGCTTCGTTAAATGTTCGTTGAATCCAGCCTGTAAGGCTTGCTGACGGTCCGCTTCGCTCGCCATCGCGGTCAAGGCTAGCACTGGCACTCGCCCCCCAACTGTTGGACTCAGCGCTCGCAGCCAGGCGATGAAGTCATAGCCAGTGGTGCCAGGCATCGCGAGGTCACTCACAACCAGTTGCGGGGGCTGGGCTAAAAAACTGGTCTGAGCCGCTGCGACACTGTTTGTAGCGCTGACCACCGCACCCTCGAGCCTGAGTGCAAAGGTGAGCAGCGCCAGACAATCTGGGTCATCATCAAGCACTAGTATGGGCACACCCTGTAAGTGATGCAACTGCGCCATCCCGGTCGTGTACTCTCTGCTTGATTGAAGTCATGCAGGTAGAGTTTACCTTCTTTTTAGATCGCTAGGCAATAGCTGCAAGATCGCCTCTACTAAGGGTTCCGGCTCGATGGGCTTCGTGAGAAAGTAGTCGAAACCAGCCTTGAAAGCGGCGGCTTCACTGTACTCTCGGCTATAAGATGTGACGGCAATTGCGGGTAGCTGGCGGATACGAGTAGCCGGCGCTTGACGCACTTGCTTGAGCAACTCTCTGCCATCCAAATCGGGTAAGCGCAGATTGCAAACCAGAATCTGAGGGCATTCTTCGTGGAGCACTCGTAACGCTTCGAGCGCGGTCGTCGTGACCGTCACGGCGGCGCCCTTGTCTTCCAGCAAGTAGGTCAGTAAGACTACCATGTCTGGCTCATCCTCTACCAGCAGTACTTGAATGTCCTTCAGTGGCTGAAGCTTTGTCATGGCTGCTTCTTTTAACATTTAATAGAGACGCACACGGCACGAAAGGCGTCTTCATACCTTTTTAACCTCCTATTCTAACAAGGTAGGCTAGGCTACCGCTCCTCTAGGCAGGCGGTCAGTGCTTCAACGAAACGCCCCGAACCACTTGGGGTGGAGCCGCGACCCGTACGAAAGTTTAGCATATGGGACTAAAGTCCTGCTGTGTATGGCTTTCAGCGCTCGGCTCAACAGAAGGCTAGTTTTGTTGGATAGTTGCACCCCGGAGCAGCGGTGCAACGCAGAATGAAGGTTTCAGCCTCGAAAAAGGGACAAAAAGGCCGCTGTACTACCCCTTTCTCGACATGAATTAGTCCAAACTGTGTCCAGATTCACTAGTACACCCTCTGGACACCTTTTTTTATACGATGGCTCCCTCCTACTGGCTCCGCGCTGCGAAAACCAAGCAGCGCTGGCAGTCTCTACAAGATTGCGTACTTCTTTGAGACGCACTTCAAGCGTAGGAAAGAGGGGAATGCGTTTCCTACGCATCTAAACACTAAGAATGCCTACAATAGCTTGCTAGCAATCGTTATAGACATTACTTCAATCACCCCTAAAATTGGTGTGATCAACCACCTGCGACCCGAGATTTATAGTTCTTCCCTACGAAAGGCGTACTCTAGGGAACTTGCACTCTCCTAGGAGACTTTGAATTCAGGTGAAATGTCGAACGGATAAGGACTGGTGGCTGTTTTCAAACTCATGATTGTTTAGCAAGCACTATAGCAAAGCCTAATCTCTGCTTTATCCTGCAAGGAGTTCTGTTCAGCGGTAGCGCCAGCCATGACTCCTAGAACGAAACCCGAGATGGGTGATTTGATTTGGGGGCTCCGTCAATAGTTGGTTCTCATTCAGAAGAAGTTCGTAGCGATCGCCTAGCTGCTTTGAGATCGCGACAAATATTTACTTAACGCTGCTGCGGAGAAGCAGCACCAGTAACGCTATCGAAACGAGGCACTCCGCTTTCACTCGTCAGGGTCATAAATCTCTTTATAAAGAGGGGGTATAACAGAGTAAATAGTAACGCTTGTCATTGCCAACCCCTGCCCTTAATCACGGCTCACTGAATGGAGAGTACAAAGAATGGATGTAGCGCTGCTGGTTTCAATTTTGGCTCCCTGCCTACCTTACCTGTTGAATCTGGGGAACAAAGCGGCTGAGAAAGCGGCTGAAAAGGTGGGTGAAAGCACTTGGACGAGTGCACAAGCGCTGTGGTCAAAATTACATCCGCAGGTGGAGGGAAAGGAAGCGGCAAAGGAGGCAGCAGAGGATGTGGCTGCGAATCCAGAGGATGCCGATTCGCTAGCAGCATTACGTAAGCAGTTGGCGAAGCTTTTGGATAGCGATCCGGCTCTCGCAGCGGCGATCGCCCCCCTCTTAGAAGAAGCAAAGGCAGTAGTCGGTGGTGTGCAGATTCAGCAAAATAGCGAGGGCGATCGAAATCAGGTAATTGGTCAGATGAGTGGTAGCAGCAAGGCAATCGGCTCGGTGGATAGCAACGTCACGATGTAGGTGCAGCGATGCAGAATCGGAGTTAACTCCATTTATGCCAGATACTTTTGCTTCGTCTTAGTTCAATGACCAATGACCCAGACTCATCACCTGACATCCAGCAGGACATTAATGGCGATCGCAACCAGAACATTGCCTGGGGTTGGTGTAGCCTTGTCTGTTTATATGGTGAATGCAATCGTATCAACCCAGTAGAGGAGGCTTTAGGCAGGGTTCTGATTCTAGAACAACCAATACAACCAAGCTATGAGATGGTTAACTCAAAAAATCAATCGCCTGTTGTGTTGGCTTCAGCATCTCTTCAAACGAAAGCGTCGGGCACGCCTGCCCCTGACTAACTACCCTCTGACTTCCAAAACCCACATTCAGCAAAATAGCCAGGGCGATCACACCCAAATGGTTGCTCAAATGTCAGATGGGACGCTGATCAACAGCGTTGAAGGGCAGGTAGTCCATATAGGTGACAACATTTATCAGTTTGACCAAGAAACGGGTAAGCAGGTTTTTCAAGAGAAATATGGTGATCCGGTGCAAGGTCTTAATGCTCTGGCTGCTCTGATGCAGTTACCGGAAGTGCAAAAATCTGTGACTACGTTTCGGGTCGTATTTGAAGCAGCTTGTCAGCAGATTGATGTCATTGCTAATTACAAGGCGTTACATGACCTACTCCATAAGCTGGAATTGCATTGCTATAACGGCATCGTCCAAGAATCAAAACGACTTTCAGAGAACAGTACAGCCCTAGTCAGTTTGATAGAGCATGACCTTACCTTAAAAAACCTTCTAAGAGGTATTCAGAAAATAGAAGATAGTACAATCCTGGACAATTTGATAGAGCATGACCTGACCCTGCAAAACCTTCTGAGAAGTATTCAGAAAATAGGTTCAATTGAAACAATTTCAACTCATGATAATCAGTGGTTAACTAAACTACAAGAAGCGCAAGTAGAACTGCATTCTGCTACCGAGAAAGGGGAGATTGAGTACCTACGGCGAAGTATCTGGTTATTGAACCGAGTGCTGGCAATTCAACCCTCTCGTATTAATACTCAGCTTACTGGTGCTGCTCGATCTCTCCGGGTACCCAGTTTAGTAAACACAATGCAGTCTATTGTCGAAAAAATGGCAGATGCCAATCTGGATCAGGAGAAACTACAACAGTTTCAGCAAGGAGTTAAGTCACTGGGAGTCTTAAATTCGCAATTGACTGCTTTGGTCAGCCAGCATGACAACTGGCAAGTCTTTGATCTGGAATTGAGGCGGATTGAAGCCAACTTGGATCAGGATATGAATGAGCTAGAAATGTCTTGGCCCGATCTGCTAGAAGGAACAAAGGGGTTATTCAATCTAAGCACTGACCAATGGATGGTTACATTTCAACAAAACAGTCAGGACCTAGATACAGCTCTCAAAGGTCAGGATCCGTTTATCACTAAGCGGTGCTTCCGCGTGTATTGCAGACAGGCGAAAGAGCACTTTTATCAAGTTGATTTGGCGTTGAAAGGTGTGTGTGAGGAACTGCGAGAGGTTGGTGGGGCAATAGCATCAGTATTGAGGATGATTGAATGAGTGATCCTATACCCAACTCAAAATCAAGTACAGAGGCAGAAAACAAGCGGTTTCCTTCCCTAGAATCTTTGCGTACGGTTCATAGTAACTTGCTCAAACTACATCGAGAGAGCAAAAATGAGCCTAATGTATTGATCGAGATTGAACAGTTTATTCGCAAAGGAAAAGCTACGGGAGCGGTTTTAGCTAGAGAGAACGAACGTTGGTCGGTCCAGAGCCTTCTAGATTACTGGAGTTCGCTTTTATACCGCGCAGGAATTGAACCACCAGATGCTACCTTAGCTGATTCTGATTTACCTCTTGTACCTGAGCCAAGTGATGCATTTGATGATATTCGGATTGCCCAGTCCATCGCTGGCAACCAGAATCAGGTGATTGGACAGGTTTTCAGTGGGACAATAATTAGCCATGTTGAGAACCTTATCCAGCATTTTCATCTGTCGCCCCTAGACATTTCCCCCCTCACAAGATTCTGGGAATACTGGTCGCAAGAAACTGAACCATCACTCAGTCCAAACCTGGTGATTGGAGGGCGAGAAAAAGAACGCGATCGCATCATTAGCTGGCTGCGGGGTAGCCCTAGCCCACTTTCATTACAGGCTGACTCAGCTGAGGAGTCGATTGCCTTTTTAGCAGCCGTTGTTGAAAATTTAGATGACGAGGAGCGTACCGCAGTTTTATCGCGTGCAGTTGTCGTCGAGGGCGCTACTGCTTGGCAGAGCCTGATCATTTCCTCTGACCCACTCATCCTGGTGGCGCGACTGAACCAGCCAGATGGCATTGGGCGAGCAATCAAAAGCGGGCATCATGTCTTTATGCCGTCGGGGCGATTGGGGTCTAATGATGCATCCCTTTTACCGCGCATTGTTCGGGATGCAGCGGAGCAAGCGCTCAAGGAAATGGGGCTTAGCCCCGATCGAGCGCGTAATCTTGCAACCCTGGCTCGACGCAGCCTCTCGGCTCTACGGCGTAAGCTGGCAGTTGCCCGCCATATTCAACAACCAGCATGGGCACAGGCAAATAACGCACAGGCTCTCCTGTCATCCTTACTAGCCAGTGCGTGGAATGCTTCTTACGAGGGCGATCGGAATGCTTTGGCACAGTTATCAGGAATACCTTACGAGCAGCTTCAGACTATCCTCGTGCGTTGGGCGAATGAGCCTGATCCACCCGTGCGGCGGGTCGGCGATCTTTGGATGATCGCTGCTCAAGAGGATGCTTGGCGGCTCATCGCACGTTATTTGACGGATGATGACTTACAACGCTTCGAGAACGTCGCGATCGCTATCCTGAGCGAATTTGATCCAGCCTTTGAACTGCCACCGGAGCAGCGTTATGCAGCGAGTGTTTATGGGAAAGTGCTTACTCGGTCAGGACGACTTCGCACAAGCATTGCAGAAACACTGGCGCTCATGGCAACCCTCAGTGCTGAAATCCCCTTCACTGCCAACAAAACGGGTGAAGACGTCACCCACAGAATCACTTGGCAATTGATGGAAAAGGCGAAGTATGACGAGGGGCTCTGGGCATCGCTAGCCCCTCAACTGCCCCTTCTGGCTGAAGCCGCCCCCGATGTTTTTTTGAGAGCAGTTGATGCAGGCTTGGCTGGAGAAACCCCGACCCTGATCAGCTTATTTCAAGACCAAGATTCAGAGGCAGCATTCATTAGTTCTTCGCCTCATACCAGCCTGCTTTGGGCCTTAGAAACGCTTGCCTGGCATCCTGACTACTTAAGCCCTGCAGCGTTAAGTTTGGCGCGTCTAGCAAGTCTAGATCCGGGTGGTCGTCTTGTGAATCGACCGGCTAAGAGCCTCCGAGACATTTTTATCTGCTGGCATCCTCATACCACTGCATCGCTCGAAAGCCGTCTTCGTGTGCTTGATACAATCCATAATCGAGAGCCAGAGGTTGCTTGGCATCTGTTGCTGAACCTCTTGCCAAAACACCACAGTGCAGTTTCTCCCACCCACGGAACTAAATGGCGAGACTGGGTACCTGATTCACGAACAAGAATCACGGTTCAGGAGTATCTTGAGGCTACAAACGCGATTCTGAATCGACTCCTTGCTGCTGTCGGCACTGATCCAACACGTTGGTGTCATTTGATTGTGGCAGCAAGCGATATGACGGATGAGCAAAGAGAGTTACTGCTTCAGCACTTGGAAACCTTCGATCCTCAAACTCTCTCTTCAAAGGAACGTGCTGCGCTTTGTGGTTGTCTTCGTCAAGAAAGCACACGCCATCAAGATTTTCCAGACGCAGACTGGGCCATGCCTAGTGAACATGTTCAACGTTTGGAGGCGGTCCGCACTCGTTTTGAACCAGATGATCTAGTCGATCGTTACTGTTGGCTGTTCAGCTATCGTGTAGAGTTACCAGGAATGCTTCATGGTTCTTGGGAAGCGCGCGAAAATGTTACCAGAGGACTGCGGACAGAAGCCTTGCAGGAAATTCTTCGCACACAAAGCTGGCATGGAGTGATGAAGCTAGCGGAGCAGGTCAACGAGCCTGCACTAGTGGGTAAGACTCTGGCAGAAGCAGAACTAATGCCGATCGATTTCGGTCTTTTTCTGGAGACTAATCTTGGGGCTGCTGCGGTATGGCGTCGTCAGATGACTCAAAGTTTAGTAGCAATTAATGCTTACAAACGTGGTGAGCCGTGGATTGAAGCTTGCTTAAGTGCCAATCTGAACCAATGGCGCTCAGACCAGTATGGAGACTTTTTACTATGCCTTCCGTTCAATTCCTTTTTACTGGATCGATTGGATGCGGCGGCTGAAGAGGTTCAGCACCACTTCTGGAGCCATACACAAGCTGCCAATTTCCTTGACCCAGCTCAGGCTGAACGCGTGCTGACGCAACTGCTCAAATTTGAAAGACCCCACTTTGCCATCAATCTGCTTCAGTGGGCTCTCCAACAAACGCCTGAATTATTCTCACCGGAGCGCCTAGCTGAAGTCCTGGAAAGAGCGGTTCGGACGCCTCCAAGCCCAGACTTTGATGCCTCTTCGTTCGCTTATCACTCTGCTGAGCTACTCAACTACCTGGAAAAGACAGGTTTAGAACGCGATCGCCTCGCTGAGCTAGAGTGGCTGTATCTCCGGGTTCATCAGCATTCTCGACGTCCCCGCATACTTTATGGGGAGTTATCAAAAAATCCAGCTCTCTTCGTCGAAGCGCTCCAGTGTATCTTTCCTGCTCAAAACGAATCCCCAACAGAAGTATCCGATAACACCAAAGCCTTTGCACTGTTGGCGCTGGATTTTTTAGAGTCGTGGAAACAAATGCCGGGAGTGCAAGACGATGGTTCGGTTGATGGCGAAGCGCTCCGAACATGGGTAATGCATGCAAGGGAACTTGCTGCCGCCTGCGGTCGAAGTGAGGTGGCTGATATTTACATCGGGCAGTCGCTTGCCTTTTCTCCGAGCGATCCTGATGGGATGTGGCCCCATCAAGGTGTACGGGATTTAATTGAGGAACTGGCAAACCCAGACCTTGAAGACGATTGGCAAGTTCAGATTCTAAACAATCGCGGAGTGACAGTTCGAATGCCTACCGATGGCGGCGAGCAAGAACGCGCCCTCGTGGAACGGTATCAGAATGACGCAAAGCAAATGAGTAATCGATGGCCGCGAACAGCTGCGGTGCTTCGAGCAATCGCAGCTAGTTATCAACGTAGTGCCACAGAACACGACCAGCAGGCAGAACTAACCCAAGATTTCTGGCAGTAAGGATAGCAACAGACTCTTCATTCAATGGTTCACATTCGAAAAACCGAATTGGAAAATCCGAGTGTTCTATCTGCATCAAACGGTTTTGCATCTCCCAAACTCTCTATTTTCAGGGCTAAATGGCTTAGTTTTAGCAGCGGAGGCTGACTTGAAAATCCCCCACTAACATCAAATTAGTTCCTAACTCGTATGAAACAAAATGCGAGCCCTGCTTTGGACAATACAGATTCTAGACTGCGGACTGTTCCAAGAACCTCGATGCCAAAAGACGAGAAGAGCTAAGCAAATATAGCAAGCTGTCCGGAATCCTGTTGATAAGACTTGAATTCTACTGTTAATCAAATTAATTGAAGGAGCTTGCCCTGAATGAGCGAGGCCTATCTTTTTCAAGCCTTGACAGAACCTGATCGCTTAGAAGTGCGAGACAGGGATGGTAATTTTTTTGCCCTTTTCACTTATGGCGCGTACACTGTCACTCTCGCCGGTCCTGAACGGACTCTCTTTGAAAGAGAAGAGACAAAAGGAGATGTTTCTGTAAAACATACGATATGGGTTCGCACATACCCTAAACCTTTTACTGGAGAGCTAGATACTGCTTGGTTCGAGAAAGCTCTTGAAGCAAACAAGCAAGGAGTACCAGATATCTTGGCAATTGCGATGCAGTACATTAAAGGTGCACCGCCCATTTGTGATGATATTGGCTTGCAAATCGCTGGTGATGCGGAGTATGGACCAAAGTCTGAACCAGGAGAAGATGGAGTTCGAAAAGAAGGTGCAGACTTTAACGATTATCTTAAATTGCGTTGGAATTTTGAGGGTGAAGAAGAATCGCGTCCTTTAGATCGTGAATTCTACCCTCTCAGCTTAGATTGCTCAGGCTTCATACGGATGGTTTGGGGATACAGGCACAATTTCTCGGGGTTTGGTTATACCGATAATCTCCCTCTTTCCTATAAAATTCAACCAGCTCGCAGTCCAATTCCGATTCCGCGACGGGCTAGATGGATTTGTGAAAGTGCACCAGGAATTAAGGTTATTCCAAATAATGGTACGCAGGTATCTAAATCTGACTTTGAGAAGCTGAGGATAGGAGATCTTGTATTTTTTGATGGTGATACAAGAGATACAGAAAAGAGGAAGGAAAAGGGCGTCATTGACCACGTTGGGATATTCATAGGTCTTGATAGGGGAAAACATCGTTTCATTTCAAGCCGTAAACGAATTAATGGTCCAACCTTAAGCGACTTTCATTCACCATCGTTGCTTGATGATAATCAGTACTATGCCAAGGCATTCCGTGCTGCACGCCGGTTTTGACTCTCATCGTTTTCAACTCAAGGATTCCAAACTGCCTTAGATTTACAACCAGATCTTTACTTCCGGGCATACTGCTCACAGGCCCACTTAGCTTCCTTGGTAACATCAGTAGTTGGATTGATAAGGGTAGAGTGATGCTGCAACTGCTTGCATGCGATTTGGAGCAGATTTTCCCAGGATGCCACCCAATCAACTCGCCATAGGCGCACCATAGAGTCCCTACCACCGCTGACAACCTGCTTGCCATCAGGGCTAAAGGCAACCGATCTAACTATATCCGTGTGCCCAATCAAAGGTTGACCGATGGGTTTGCCAGTAGTTGCATTCCAAATTCGGATTGTTTTGTCCCCACTGCCGCTGATAATTTGCTTGTCATTAGCACTAAAGGCAACTGAGTAAACTGTACCTCTATGCCCCCTCAGGGGTTGACCAATAGGTTTGCCAGTGGCAGCATCCCAAAGTTGTATCGTGCGGTCTACACTACCACTGACAATCTGCTTACCATCAGTACTAAAGGCAACTGAGTAAGCTCCTTTTATATGCCCCTTCCAGGGTTGGCCAATCAGTTTACCAGTAACGGCATCCCAAAGTCGTATCGCACTATCGGCACTACTACTGGCAATCTGCCTACCATTAGCACTAAAGGCAACTGAGTAAACTGTACCTGTATGCCCCCTGAAGGGTCGGCCAATGGATTTGCCAGTGGCAGCATCCCAAAGTCGTATCGTACTGTCTACACTACCACTGACAATCCGCTTACCATCAGGACTAAAGGCAACCGAATAAACCGTATTGGTGTGCCCTCTCAAGGATTGACCAATGGGTTTGCCAGTGGCAGCGTTCCAAAGTCGTATTGTACTGTCTCTGCTGCCGCTGACAATTTGCTTGCCGTCAGCACTAAAGGCAACCGACCTCACTGTATTGGTGTGACCGATCAAAAGCTGACTAATGGACGTGTTACTTACAGCGTCCCAAATCCGGATTGTTTTGTCCACACTACCGCTGACAATCTGCTTGCCGTCAGCACTAAAGGCAACCGACCTCACTGTATTGGTGTGACCGATCAAAGGTTGACCGATCGATTCGCCAGTAACGGCATCCCAAATTCGGATTGTTTTGTCCACACTGCCACTGGCAACCTGCTTGCCATCAGCACTAAAGGCAACCGACCTCACTGTATTGGTGTGACCGATCAAAGGTTGACCGATGGGTTTGCCAGTGGTAGCGTCCCAAATTCGGATTGTACTGTCTCCGCTACCGCTGACAATCTGCTTGCCATCAGCACTAAAGGCAACTGAGTGAACCCCGTTCTTGTGACCGATCAAAGGTTGACTGATGGGTTTGCCAGTAGCGGCATCCCAAATTCGGATTGTTTTGTCTCCGCTGCCGCTGATAATCCGCTTGCCATCAGCACTAAAGGCAACTGAGTGAACCCCGTTCTTGTGACCGATCAAAGGTTGACTGATGGGTTTGCCAGTGGTAGCGTCCCAAATCCGAATTGTTTTGTCCACACTGCCGCTGATAATCCGCTTGCCATCAGCACTAAAGGCAACTGAGTAAACTGGCTTCACATGCCCTGTTAAAGGCTGACCGATCTGCTTGCCCGTGGCAGCATCCCAGATCCGGACCGTATTGTCTCCACCACCACTGATAATCCGCTCACCAGTAAGACCTAAAGCAATTGAGTAAACTTTGCTATCCTGTGGCCAAAGATTCTGCTCTTGAGTCAACTGGACTGCTTTCAGCAGACTGCCATGAATTGAGCGGGATATTGAGTAGTTTGGAAAACGAACAAACGAGGACTGTCCCAGTCTGATTGCTGCAATAGCATTAACCATAGCCGTGACGGGTTGGGAGTCCAAAAGTGCATCTGAAGTAATAGTTAATTGCTCGACCCGTTGGCGTTGTGTCTGTTGCAATTGGTAAAGAGCAGCACTAGCCAAACTGATCGCAAAGAGTGAAAGAGTGACTAACCCTCGAATTGTCCACTGCTGGAATTGCTGCTGCTGCTTTTCTTTTCGCTGCCAATTTTGTTCTAAAGCTCTAGATGCAACAAAAAACTCTGCTTGCAGCGGCGTCATATTATCTCCAGCTCTTTGCTGGTAACGCTTTAGCAAATCTAGATCCGGAGGACGCCACAAGTTTCCATCGGGACGACTATTGCCATCCCAATACTTTGCGGCTTCCTCTAGCCGTCGCTGAAATCGAATATCGCTCCGACCATTGTCCAACCACGTCTTTAGCTCTTGCCAATGCTCAAATAAAGCTTCGTGCGTCACTTCTGCCGTTTCTAAATCCCCCTTAGACGCCAGTGTAATCAGGCGGGCGCTAGGGTTAGAAAAGCGGGTAAGCACCTGCTTGACCTGTTCCAGACTAGTTTGCTGGGAGACAAGATCTCTAAGTTGTGTACGGCGGCGTGTATCTTTTGTCCCTTCTCCTAGTTGCACTAGTCCCAGAAAAATCCGGCGGGCGATTAGCTGATCTGCATCACTTAGACTTTCATAGATGTGTTTGGCTTCTCCTGCTAACGCACCGCCCACTCCTCCAACGTGCTCTAGTGTGACTGCCGGATGCACCCCCTGCTTCAGTCCTTCCCAAATACGCGTAAGGGCAAACTGTAGTAGAGGTAAGGCTCCCTCCCGTCCTGCCGTTTGCTCAGCCAGCAGTCTCACTGTTGCTGTGTCCAAGGGACACCGCGCATTCTTGGCTGGTTGAGCGATCGCTTCGTACAGGCAGTCCTCATCCATCATGGGTACTAGGAACCCTTGAGATGAGAACAGACGATTCATGATGGGATGCTTTTGGGTTTCACCCAAAAAGTCACTCCGCATCGTGAGAATGACTGAGGCGTAGCGAGAGTCGTCGCTTGCTGCATAGAGCAGCGTCGCAATGAACGCGTCTCGCTCCTGAACATCCTTGCAAAGTGAGTAAACTTCCTCAAATTGGTCCACCAGGATGATTAGTGGTACTGTGCCAATTTCCGGTAGGACATTGGTAATACGTTGCAGCCCGTCGTACTGCCCTGCTTTATTGACTAATCCCAGTTCTGCCGCAAATTCGCGGGTCTTCTTTACAGGGATCGGGTCATTGTCAGCAATGCGGGCTAGCACTGTTGCCAATGCTTGAAGCGGTTGAGTCCCGGGCACCAACACGGCCACCCGTGCTCGGTCACGTCCGGGCAGGGGCTGTTGTCCGAGTGCTGGAATTAGCCCAGCTCGTGCAAGAGACGATTTACCAGAGCCGGAAGGACCATAAATTGGTAGCAGGCGAATGGCTACATTCTGCAAGTGCCAAAACTGTTCCCAGAGGTGCTGAATGTCTGACGAGCGCCCGAAGAAATTTGCACTGTCTTCCTCATGAAAGGCTAACAGTCCCTTGTAGGGGTTGGCATCAATCTCGGTTAGGTTACTTGTTTTGGCTTCTGAGGAAGATCCCTGTGGGAATGAATTGATAATCGCTTCTCCCCCACTCACATAAACGACGATACCCCCATAAATCTGACCAATGCTTTGGTTGTGATCGCCCTTTAAGTCTTGCTGAATCTGGAGGTTGGCATCGGCGGGATTAGGTGGGGAAGGCACGATCGGCTCAGACATCAAAAGCGACCCTTTTATTCGTTAATTGTCAAACCACCCTGCACATGACCAAAGACGTTACCGCCAGCCACTTGACCAATCACCTGGTTCTGGTTACCCGTTACAGTCTGAATAATTTGCGTTGCGGGAGTGCCATCGGGGGCGTCTGTTTGCAGAATGCTAGCGATCACTGCTGCCAAATCTGAGTCTTGTTCCAGTAACTTCCTCAACTGCACTCGCAGTGATGCTTGTGAATCTTCATCATCGGGATGCCTGGCGACATCCACGACCGCTTCTTGCGCGGCTGCCTTTGCCTCCACTTTGGGATGTAGCTTTGCCCAAATCGCCTTCGCCTTACTCCAGGCATCCTCCCCAAACTTTTCCGCTGCCTTTTCGGAAGCTTTTTCACCCAGCTTGAGCAAAAACGGCAGAAAGGGAGCGAGGAACGCGGTGAGTAAAGCGATGTTCATGAGCGGTAGGAAGGGTGAAGGCAGTGTTGGAGTGCGTTAAAAGCAAATGAAACCGATATAGTTTCATTGTTGCCATGAAATAACCTATCTCCCATGACCAGTACGGGTGATTTAAGATTCCCCTCATGATACTTAGAGATGCAGCGTAGTTGAGTAGGAAACCACTGCCATGGCACCTAATCCTTTTCCTGCAAACTTGTGCAAGCCTGGAGGAGCCGATCGACTTGGTCTTCTGCCAGGCCCGCAGAAGACCAAGGATTGCCCGCTGAGGTAAGGTGAAGCAATCTTAAGGTGATCGTGGTTGTCTACTGCGGTAGGGTCGTATCTGCACTACTGCCAAGCGACGCAGCCGTCCCAGCAGCTCTGGTCATACCTGCAACTTAGCCTTTGCTGAGTAAAATAAGCCAGCTGAGCATGGTGATCGCCGTGTTAACGGAGCCTCTAGGCTGCTGCTGTGGGGGCAGCAAGCTTACCCACTCTTTAAATAGAAGCATCCCTAGCTAGGAGTGATTGAGGCAAAGGTTCTAGCCGTCCTGTGGCACTTGGTTGCCACCTCTCTACCCTTGGGTCTCCTAGAAAGCCTTTCAAGCCTACCGTAATACCAAAGTACACAAATAAGGCTCGGAGCCGCTTGTTGGAATGTTGGAAAAGGTTTCAGCAGCTCATTGGAGTGTGTGAAGCCAAAGCCAGGGCAGTCAAGCGTTTCAAGACATGAGTGCAAACTCGCTAAAACGACATCAATCGTTACTAATACTTCCTGGGTTACGTTTGGTGTAGTATATTTGTTCTCATACATTTAGCTGAGAGGTGAACGGATGGATCTCGCCGTGGTGCTGCTCCAGTCAGTAAAAGCGCTGGTTCGCTCTGAAGAGTTTGTCAGTCATCCAGCTTTAGCAGATGAATTAAAGGCATTGCTGACAATGCATGGTCTACTGCAGCCTGCGCCTATCACCTCCAACCCCTTGGAGCCGGAGAAGACGCTGCTTGATGCCTTTGCACGTTTTATCAATTCTGAGGGTTGTCAGGGTAACCGCACTCTTGTCAACAATCTACGGTCAGCACTCAGGCTGTACGTGTTGCCACATTTTGGCTTCTCAGCGGTGGCGCTGAAGAAGCTGGATCTGGTTTTGCAGCAGTTCCGGGTTGAAGATTTTAGGGGCATCGAGACGATCTTTATAGCCAACACAAAAGTGCCACTCGAATCGAAAGCCATAGTGCACGGTACTTTTAGGGGCTATAAGTCGTCACTCCTACGCTTTCTAGCCTGGCTACAGAGTGAGAAACTCTATCTCAGTGGTCCTGAGCTACCAGCTGTGGCAGACAGTAACTATGCACCGAGACTGGGCAATGGTTCAAAGCAAAAACCGTTCGCCAATTTAACCCGAGCGCGCAAAGGCAAGCGTTGGCGGCGAGCCGATCCCTACACACTCAAAGAAGCTGAACTCAATCCAACGTTGCTCAAACAGTTAGAAGCCGGTCCACGGGAACTCACTGCGGAGGATTTTAATTTGACGTGCTTGCAAAAATTTGTCAAAAAAACAACAGACTGGCTGCCAGACTATGGCTTGCATTATTTTCTGACCGCTAAAGAGGTCTCGAAACGCCGAGATCTCCCCCTTCGAGCGGTGACATTCCGAACGCGACGGGGCGATATTTTACGTTTTCTGGGCTGGCTGAAACGATACAAAGGCGTTCCGCTAACAGACCTATGCCTAGAATCGATGGCAGACAGGGATCTTTTAGAAGAATTTGTTTGTTGGGGCATTAATGAGCGGGGGAATACCTATGCTTGGGCAGTACAATATGCCGCCGCCAGCCTCAATATCGCTAAGTGGCTGCATCACAAACGCTCTAAAAAGCTCATGTATGAGGATGTCACAGCCATTACGACCTTGAGAGACTATGGACGCGATTTAGACCACAAGCGCAAGCTACAAGGGACTAACATTGAGGCGGAAAAAGAGGAGAAATTTCTGACCTTTGCAGAATGTGAACAACTCCTCGCTTATTTGAAACAATGTTGTGCCCCCAGACGCAGATACTATCGGGAAGATGGCTCCTGCCGTAGTACAGCAGGGCGCTCTGATCGGGCCATTATCAGTGCCTGGCAGCATTATCTCATTATCGCCATCTTAATTTATTGCGGTCTTCGGCAACGGGAAATTAGAGAACTGGAACTTGGGAAAACGCTCTTTAGGGAAGCGGATGGTTATTGGGTCAAACAAGCACCTGATGATCACAAGATCGGCTCAAAAACTGGTAAAGGCAAGGAGTTCCAACTACCAGAACATCTCACCGAAGATTTAGATGAGTGGTTCAAGGTTTGGCGACCCAAAATGTCGATGCAAGGACACAACCAGGTCTTTGCACTGGTAGGTTCCCAGGCTCATCCTGAGGCTATGGGTAAACCATTCACGGAAAGTTTACTTGGTAATTTTGTCACGCAACGGGTCTATAAAGCGACATCGTTTTTATTCCAGGAGCCGAAGCGCGTCAATCCTCACTTCTTCCGCAATCTTGCCATTACGCACCAAAGAATGCACGGCGATCCCAGCCAAAAGGAGCCACTTGCCACCATGATGGGACAATCCGTTGAGACCGCAGACAAGACCTATAACTTGATGACTCGCCGTGAGCAGACAGCCAAAGCGCGAAATTGGTGGAAGTCGCCATCGACCGGAATACTAACTCCCTAGGCAAGAGCGGTTAGTCTTTTCAGCCTACGACCCAACGGTTGAGTGACCTAGATTTAGCTCAACGAAGCCTCAGTGCTGCCTGTTGGTCAAGAGTTACGAAAACGCCGACCATTTTGCCATGTCAAACTGAAAGCACACGGCATCTCACCAGCTGCTGCTGACGCTTATAAGCCAATGGAATAGTTAACGGGTCAACAGTGCTGATTCAACTGGCACAAGCGCTTCTCTTTACAACCGCCACCTTGAAGCTGGTTAGTCCATTGGATTCATTCCCCCCGCAGAAGGGCATTGCCTTTCGTTCACCTCATTTATGTCAAGCAGAGCTAATGGAGCCAGCACGCGAGGCTCATTGCCAAGGCAGCCGAAAGCTTTGAGACGGTGCGATCGACCCATCTACTGACTGGATGTCAGGCGCGATCGCCTGCGACAGCAACTGCTTTAGCGCCGGACTCAAGCTTACTCCCAGTTTAAGCTTCAGGAGGTCGTTAGTAGCCAGCTCGTCCAACGTTTGATAGGTCAGTTGATACTCCAAAATGGCAATGACTTCTTCGAGCCATTCATCGGGTAATTGGCCTCTCAATTCACGGCGGATCTGGACGATAGCAGGGTTAGTGTTGGCGAACATAGGACTCCTTCAACAGTGATGTGTGGCAGCGCGAAGCGGTGATGTGTCGGTGATGTGAGGGCTGCTGTCTAAGGTGCTGTGTGACCGCTGTGACAGCACACATCCCTAGCTGTAGTCCCTACTGCGTCTAGGTTTCAGACCAGCGTACCCATGCCGCCTTGGAGTTGAGGGGTGAGAAGGTTTCGATCAGGTGCAACGCGATCAACTCCAACAGCAATGCCTGCACCTGCTCACTGTTTAAGCCTTGATTGCGGCCCCAATTTTGCCGCACGTCCCGCACCGTGATCGACCCTTTCTTGCGGAGATACAGGGCCAGACTTTTGAGTTGACCCGCAGGCATTGCCTCCATAGGACTGGGCTTTGACGTGGGTGCCGGCTCTGGTGCGTCTGCCTGCCAGCAGTCCTGTAGCCAGTTGTTCACCTGAGCCCGAAAATCAAACGGTGGCGCTTGTTGTTGTGGAGACGTAGGTGGCGCAAGCGGCTGGCTTGGCAGTGACGACCAGTGGGTAAAGTCGGTGATTTTGCGCTCAATTTGCGGCAGCGTCACTGGCAACCACTCGGCATGACCGGGTAGCTTCAATTTGCCTTGACCACTGGAGACCGGCTTCCGCGTCGTGGGGTGAATCGTGGGGATGAGCTCTAATTCCAGCAGCGCCGCGTCCCGTAAGCGGGCAATGCCTTTGGCATCCCCTAGTGCTGTCAGAGTCCGATCGTGCGCGACAAACAGCGGTGGCATGAGCACTTTGCGACTATCGCTCATGGCGGACTTGAAGAACTTACTCCCGATGTCACCCGGCAGGCGATCCGCCCAGTTCGTCATCTCTTCGGAGACCACGCTGGTAATCCGCTGCTGCTGCCGTAAGGAATCTTGCCAGTCTTCCTCGGTTAAACCGGAGCGGTTAAACTCCTGATAGCGGCGCTCGATTTCGTCGAGGTACCACTGGAGAAACTCGGCGATCGCGGGGTAGTCCATCCCGGCACCAATATGCCGGATGCCCTTCCACTCGTGGTTGGCAGCATGCGGGTCGAGCAAAATCACTTGATGCCCCGCTCGCACCTTTTCCATCACCAGATAACGCGCCGTCCAACTTTTCCCCGCTCCCATGCCACCAAACAACAGGCCTGGATATTCGAGGAAGTTTTGCAAGTAAGCGGTAGGGTCAGCCGTGGGCTCAGATGTGGGTGTGACAGGCATTGCTGACTGCGTCCCAGTCGTGGGTTCTCCTACTGGTGGGTTAGCCTGTGGCTGTGATGGCGCTGTTACTTCCTGATAGTCCGCATCTTGGACCTCTGACAGATAGGGTGCCATCTGGGGGTAGAGCCGTTCGGCAGCCTGTAACTGCGCCACCTGTTGGTAGCCTTCCAGTGCAGCATGATGGGCGATCGCCTGCAGTTGCCCTTGCTGCAGACGCGTTTGGCGCTCCCACTCTTCGTACTGACGACGGTAATCGCGTCGGGTCTGGGTCAGCAGCCAGGCAGACACGCAAAGCCCAGTGCCGATTAAAGACAGCGGAATTTTGCGATAGGCGGCTTGATAGGCGAGCTGGGTGCCTAGCAAGCGCACCGTTTCGGGCTGATGCAGGTAACCGCTGACGGCGAGTGCGGTACTGGTCACTCCAGCAGCCAGCAGTCCCAGAATCTGAGGCAGATAGGGGTCTTTCACCGCAAAACCTCCTGCACCTGTTGCTGCACTTGCTGTTGTACCTGTTGGCTGGTGTGGGCCAGTTGGTCAAACCAGCCGGTGAAGAGGGCGACGGCGAGAGCGATCGCTAGGGAGAGTAACCGGGCACTGCGAGACAAATAGGCAGGGAGTGCCAGGGAAAGGAGACAGGCGATCGCTCCGATCCAGTAGAAGGGCAGCAGCACTGTCACCCACCGGGCGATCAAGGTGACAGTGATACCCAGCGCAAACAGCCCCATGAAGCGGCTCATGCCTTCCAGGGCATAGTCGATCCGATCCGGTGCGGGGATGTCCTCTGGCTCGTAGTAGTCATCGGACGGTGGCAGCATCAGCGGTGAGTCATAAGGGTCAAACATGCTTCACCTCACACTCGAAAGAAGTCTTTGACACCACGCCAGAAACCTTTGCCAGGCTTGCCAGCGGTGCCGTAGGTCAGTCGTTCTTTGCGGGTCTCGGCCTGCCGCCGCAAGGCTTCCTGCACTTGCATCTGCCGTTGCGCCTGGGGGACTTTCTCGCTGATTGCTTTCGCGCGGTTCTGATGGCGCAAGTGAATCAACTTGATCGCACTCTGGAAGTCCAGACGGTTGAGGTCGTACTCGGAGCGGTATTCGGCCTCCAGCTTCTGCATCCCGTGCCCGGCTTTCTGGTTGAGCAGTTGTAGATGCTTGTCGTAGCCTTTGGAGAGCAGCCACGCATCTAAGAGGCTTTTGTCGATTTGCTTAGAGCCTCTCTCAACTTGCTTCAGCACACGTTGGACAAACTGCTCGTACTCGACTTGTCCTTCAATCAGCGTCGTGAAATGCTTTTCCAGGATCGGCAGCACGTCCTTCAGCCGTGTCATAGCGGTGGCGCGATCCGCAAACAAAGCCAGTTCGTGGTCACTCATCTGCGGCAGTCGTGCTAAGTCGATGCCGAAGTAGCGGTTAGCGCGTTCAGCCAGTGCGCCAGCATGGGGCAAGAGATGTGACTGTAGACCCTTGGGACCGCTGCTGTAGCCTTTGGCTCTTGGTGCGGACATTAGTGACACTCCTTGGTTTCAGAAGACCAGAACAGGAAGCTGCTGCGTTGGGTGTCGCAGAGGGGGGAGCGTGGTACGACCACAACCCGCTGACCAGAAGCCCCAGCCAGAAAGCCGAGGCCGTAACCAAGCAACACAACGCCCAGCACGGCTACAAGACCAAGCAGCAAAGTGTGGAGCGGTTCACGAGCGGTGTTTAGGCGCTCAGCAGGTGGTTGTGCTTGCGCCAGTGCTGTTTCAAGTGGGGTGAAGGTGGTACTGCCGTCCGGTTGCTGTTGCACTAGATAGGGAGTTCCAGACTGATCGGCCCAAACGGACAGCTTGGCGGGTGCAGCGGGCGGTAAGACTTTAGGGTTGGGCATGGGTGGAGACTCCAAGAAAGTTGCTTGCCAGCCAACCGGTCTGACCCTGCCACCGCACGGGCACCCACACCACACCGTCTTGCTGGACGCGTCGATCGGGCGGCAGTTCTATCAGGTCACCGTGCATTAAGACGCCTAAGACGGCACTCTGCAGACTGGGCGCGGCGCGGAAGTTTGCCGCCAGGCCAGGACTCTGGATCGGGGCGATCGGGAAGGTAGTCGGATCGCTAGGTAGTGACGCCAGCAGTAAAGGTGTCGCGACGGCTGAAGGTGCTAAGGGACTTATAGCAGCGGCTTCTGGCTGTGGTCTGGTCGCCTCCTGCTGGGATGCTTGTGACGGAGTCGGCAGTGGTGAGATGGCAGGTGTAGCAGTGGGATTGGCTGCGGCGGTTGAAGCTGGTGTCTGCTGTTGCGAGAAACCAAAGCCAAACATCAACAGTGGAAGGGACAGCAGTCCCAGAGCCAAGGGTAGGCCCCAGTGAGTCGTGGCTTTGGGCTCTGGTGGGGGCACTGGTTGCAGAGTGAAAAATTGTCCCTCGGTCGGGTTAGGGGGCTGTGGCATGGCTTTAGCACCGTGAAGGGGGTCGAGACTGACTGAACACAGGGGCTGACAGACGCAGAGTGCAGCTTACATCGGCAACGCACCGGCAGCCGTGTAGGGGGCGATCGCCAGAAAACTGCTGGTCAAGTCAGGCACCTCTAGCGCATCGTCTAGCAGCACTGCAAAGTCAGCGCGCTGGTTGGGGTGTTCGCTGAGTTCTGCTACCAGGTATTGCTGAATGCGGAGTTGGGATTGCCGCAGACGCTCGGCCATTACTTTGGCGGTATTGCGCTCAAACTGAGTCAGCTTGGCATCGAAGGCAAACACTTGAGCGTTGATGGTGTTCACACCCGTTTGCGCTAGTGCCGAAATGGCATGAGCGCTCTGGTGATCCAGCTCAGACAGCTGTTGCTGTTGCTGCTCAGCGTTAGGGTGGGGGCGCTTGGCTTTGGGTTTGTGTCCGTTGACGGAGTCTTTGAGGGCGTCGGTGTTAAGGGGCATGGGTTTCTAGCTCCTGAAGCAGTAGGGTTTTGAATCTTGTGAGCGAGCGATTTCGTTTGAGCCAGTACACTAATCGAACTAAAAGCCGCAAATCCTGCAGCTCATAAAAGCCATAAGCATTCGTAGAAATGCAGAGTTGCTGCGTCCACCATTGGAGCGTTCGGTCAGGAACCGCTTTCCCACGATGCCGAGCTAACTCAAGCTGCAATTCCCGGAACGTGTACCAATCTGACTCAATTACCTCTGTAGTCATGGTTTCCGTAGTTTTCATTGCGTAGAAATTGCGGGATGGTTGTTGGCGCAATTGCGGTGCAATGAATCTTGTATTAAATGCTAGCATAGCTTCGGAAGCTAGCAAATAGCTTCCGAAGCTAATCCCAAAAAGCAGAGGTGAGAGTATGATTTCGGAATCACAGATCCTTTCGTTTGACGAAATGGCACCAACTAAAAAGGAAAAAGTCACCTTTACCTGCACCGCCGAAACAAAGCAGGCTCTGGAAGTGTGGGCAGAAAAAGAAGGTCGTACCATTTCCAATTTGGTCGAGCGCATCGTTCTCTCTGCACTTGCAGTCACGGCAGAAGAGCAAAAGCAGCATCAATGAGGCGATCGCGATGACAACGCAACTCTTACACCCGCCACAACCAAGACCAGCAAAGGTGATCCATAACCTCACATGGGAGCAGCTGGAGGAAATTGACCGTTCCTTGGAAGACTTTCCAGGACTAAAGC
Source organism: Phormidium sp. FACHB-592 (assembly GCF_014695795.1). Classification (NCBI taxonomy): domain Bacteria; kingdom Bacillati; phylum Cyanobacteriota; class Cyanophyceae; order Oscillatoriales; family Oscillatoriaceae; genus Phormidium; species Phormidium sp. FACHB-592. The sequence goes on along the minus strand of NZ_JACJOZ010000111.1, from coordinate 16,424 downwards.
TCATTTACCTGGACGGCACGCTTGAGATTATGCCGATTAGTGAGGAGCATGAAGAGGCGAAAGCCACCATGCGCATTCTGTTAGAAGCTTACTTACGAGCCAACGGGATTCGGTTCTACAGCCGTGGCGGTCCCACCCTGGGAAACAAGGATCAGGGAGCCAGAAATGAGCCGGATGAGTGCTTTAACATTGCCACGCGAAAACAATACCCAGACCTGGTGTTTGAAGTGACTGTCACCAGTGGCGGCGTTGACCGCTTAGAGGGCTATCGTCGCATGGGCGTGGTTGAGGTGTGGTTTTGGGAGGATGGGGCGCTGTCGATCTACCACCTCCGCGCTGATGGTTACCAGAAAATTGCTAACACTGAGCTGCTGGAGAGCTTTCCGCTTAAACTCTTCAATCGCTACATCACCTATCACGATCAGTATGATGCGGTGACGGAGTTTTTAGCAGCAACGCAGTAGCCCTCGTAAAAGGTGTTTATGCCATGCAAGCCAGCAACTTTTGGAAAAACTGTGCCAGTTGCCAGGATCTGCGGTTAGATCATTTATACTTCACCACAACGCCGCTCCCACAAGAGCGTGAGCGGTCGGTGGAGCAACAAGTTTCCACGTTTGAAGCGAGAGGAGTGTTCGTCATGTTCTAGGCAACCCTAGAAGCCAAAAACCCCCACTGCGGCCAAACAGAAGGGGTTAGAAGGCTTGTAATTCGATTTGAAGGATAGGAGCAGGGACTCTAACTGATGCTTTGACGGGCAGGTTGTTAGGTCACCCAGCTTTGCTATGCCAATTTTAGTGGCAATTTGTCAAAAGGTGCAACCATTTTGATGAATTGTTCTAGTTTTGGCATGGCTTCCTATCTGCTGTAAGTCCAGCTATAGGGAGTTAACTTGTGCATCAAAATTCTTGTGAATATTGGGAGGGCAGCCCATGCAATTAGCCCCCTCCCGTGCCTTTCCCTCTGTCCAGGAAGGCGATGATCCCTTCCTCGCGCTCTGGTCCCACCGCTATGACTATCTCTGGGCTGAGCATCCCAATCCAGACGAACGACCCGAGTGGCAAACCGAGAGCCGTCATCCGCTTTCAGATCGCCTGCTTCAACAGGGAGCCATGCTCTACGGTGTCCGCTTTGGTCCCACCACACGTTACTGTGTCCTCGATGTGGACAAGGGCAGTGCTTACCACCCCACGCGCGATCGCTTTGCCTGGCGGCGGTTAGTCGCAGCGCTGGAAGTTTTGGGTCTGGTACAAGCCATCATCTGCACCTCCAGCTACAGTGGCGGTCTGCATCTCTACTTCCCCTTTGACACCGAGCAGAAGACATGGGCGATCGCCCTGGCGGTCTCTACCCTGCTGGAAAATAACGGCTTCAAACTGGCACCCGGACAGCTCGAAGTTTTTCCCAACTGCAAAGCCTATGTCACCAGTGGCGAGCATAGTCTCTACAACGGTCATCGTCTACCCATGCAAGCGGGGTCATATCTCCTAAATCAAGACCTCCAGATGATTTGGGGCAACCAGGAGACGTTTGTGCAGCACTGGCAGTTTGCTCAACAGCGCAATAGTCTCGATACCAAAGCACTGGAGCGGATTCTGAAAGCGGCACGACGGCGACAGTTCCGCGTGACTGGTAAAGCCGATAAGTTCTTGAATGACCTGAATGCTGAAATTGAACAGGGGTGGACAGGTGCGGGACAGACGAACCGCTTACTCGGACGCATTGCCATGCGTTCTTACATCTTTGGGCATGTCCTGTATACCGACAAGCCCTTAGAAGGTAACGCGTTGGTCCACGATATCGTCACGATCGCCCAAGCGCTACCCGGCTATCACGACTGGTGCCAGCATCAACAGGAAGTGGAGAAACGTGCTCAAGACTGGATGCAGGCGATTGAACAAAGCCACTACTTTCACTACGGCACCGACAAACGTCCTGCTGAGTTAAGTCCTGTTCGTCCCGACGAGTCAGAGTCCAGTTGGAACCAGCAACAACAAGCTGAAGCGAGAGCACGCATTCAACAAGCCGTCGCTAACCTCTTAGGCAAGTCAGCACTACCATCAGGCATTACTGAACGCTTCGATGTCCTCATCACCTGTGGACTGAGTGGAGCGACGCTCTATCGTCATCGCGATTTGTGGCATCCCCGTCATTTACAAAACACAACAATCGGCGCGATTCAGAGTGCTGTGGAGCCGGATTGCTCGTGGGCGGCATCCGGCTCCACCAGTCACACAAACTTATTGGGTGAGAATGGGTGTAATAGCTTGCCTGAAGGGAGTTCTAGCCCTTTGGAATGTCTAGAACCAGGGACGATCGGGTGTAATAGTGCTCCCATTGGGGCTTTGAGCCAGGCAGAGACCAGAAATATGACTCAGGAAGAGGGAATTGCCTATATCAAACAGGTCTTAAAGCAGGTAGAAGCCAGACGCCAGGTCGAAATAGCGCAGAAACGTCAACGACTGGCGGGACAAGACCAGCTGGCACTCCCCTTTGACCAGGAAACACCGTAAGCGTTGGTAGCACTGCTATTGCAGTTGCGCTTGTTGCTTTTCAGGCTCTGTCGGCTTCACCACTCCAAGTGGAGCTGTCAAAGTGGCGTGGTTAATTGCCTAGCGCAGCAGAAGTGCCAATTCTAAGGGGTCTAGCAACGATGCGTGTAAAAGTGAGCCATTTGTTTGAAACCTCTATACTGTAAGAGTTTCAAACAAATCAATTGATGGCTTAGTTATAGCAACGGACAAAAAGTGGTCGTTAAGGCTAAAAAGCTCATGAGATAAAGCTTTTAGCGATCGCTCTAATTGGCTACCTAGCGGCTTGAGCTGTCCCGTTTTCACTCCTAAATGGGACAGTCCGCATTACAAACAACGATTTTGCACCCTTACAGGTTTCTCAGTCATGATCGACAAGGCTCCGTAAATGGGACAGTTCACTTCAACTGCTTACTAGCGACCAGAATTTTTCCGCTGCTAAAACTAAGCCACCGCGGTCTCAAGCGGCTCACAGTCTTGGTCATGGTCACGCGCCACAACGAAGCCGTAAGCCCGGCAGGCAAGGGGGCGGGAGTCATCGCTCCGGCACGCGCCCGCTTGCTCATCGCGATCAGGATACCCCACCCCACTTAACATTTGCTCAACGCTTTGCTGCAGCAGTGCCTCGAGCTTTGGCATGGTCTGAAAGCCGCTCCTACAGCAGTTACTTCTGGTTTAACAGGGGTGCCTCAAAAGGGTCCCTGAGGCTACAGGGCAAGAGCGCCACGCCGTGAAGCGGTTGCTGTCACACCGTCTTGTTGATGAATCAGGCATGAATGCATTGAGAAGCTTGCTTGAAGGCGGCACTTAGCGAGGGCAACGGGGGAACCCTTGGCTTAAACCCGCCTGTTCCGTTGCCATGCTGCCGCTGGGCTATGTCCACGCCTTTGAGGCACCACCGCTCCTGGTTGCTAGCCAAGCACCGTCGTCATCCGCACCCTTTACCCCGCCACCCTTGCTATGGAAGCAGCCTTTTCGTCTACTGCCAGTGCCCTCAGCGCCGCGGCGGCTCTTACCGTAGCGCACCCGCTGCCAACAGAGACAGTTTTACAGTCTGGCTCGTTAACCCGTGCCTCCAGTCTTCTTTTTCTTGATGCCGGTCTCAGTGACTATCAGAGTCTTATCACTGGCGTCACAGCAGGCACCGAAATCCATCGCCTGAACTCGTCGCAGGATGCGGTCACGCAAATCACCCAGACCTTGTTGGGGCGAGACGGCATCACTAGCCTGCACATCGTCTCCCACGGGTCAGCCGGTGGACTGGACTTTGGCAGCGGTCGGCTGCACCTGAGCAACTTGCCGTCGTATGCGGCACAGTTGCAGAGTTGGAGCCAGGCGTTGACTGCTGATGCCGACCTTTTGCTGTATGGCTGCAACGTGGCGCAGGGTGAACTCGGTCAGGCGTTTACGAGCATTCTGAGCCAGTGGACCGGAGCGGATGTGGCGGCTTCCGACGATTTAACGGGTAGCAGTGTCCAAGGTGGCAATTGGACGTTAGAAGTGCAGACGGGACAGATTGCGGCCTCTCTGGTCTTTCAGGCAAGCGCGATCACCAGCTATCAGTCGGTGCTGGCGGTTGACCTGCTCTCTCAGGCAGACCCTACAATTCTGAATGACACTGCCGGCGGCACTATCAACCGTGGCTCAATCAGCAGTGATGGGCGCTATATCGCGTTTACCAGCGGTAGTGACAATCTGGTGACAAACGACACAAATAGCACGGAGGACGTGTTTCTGTTTGACAGACAGACCGGCACGACGACGCTCGTCAGCACCACGGGCACCGCCAGCGGCAACAATGACTCCTTCAACCCGGTGGTTAGTGCCGATGGGCGCTATGTCACCTTTGCCAGCAATGCCAGCAACCTGGTAGCCAATGACCGCAATGGCACCCTTCAAGATGTGTTTGTGCGTGACTTAGTGAACGGCACGACGACGCTCGTCAGCACCACGGGCACCAGCAGCGGCAACAGTGACTCCTTCAACCCGGTGGTCAGTGCGGATGGGCGCTATGTGGCGTTTACCAGCAATGCTAGCGACCTGGTAGCCAATGACCGCAATAGCAGCCACGATGTGTTTGTGCGTGACTTAGTAAACGGCACGACGACGCTCGTCAGCACCACGGGCACTGCCAGCGGCAACAACCAGTCCTACAACCCGGTGCTCAGTGCCGATGGGCGCTATGTCGCGTTTATCAGCCAAGCCAGCAATTTGGTAGCCAATGACCGCAATGGCATCCTGGATGTGTTTGTGCGTGACTTAGTGAGCGGCACGACGACGCTCGTCAACAGCACGGGCACCAGCAGCGGCAACAGTAGCTCTGACAACCCGGTGATCAGTGCCGATGGGCGCTATGTCGCCTTTACCAGCCTTGCCAGCAACCTGGTAGCCAATGACAGCAATAATACTCAAGATGTGTTTGTGCGTGACTTAGTGAACGGCACGATAACGCTCGTCAGCACCACGGGCACCAGCAGCGGCAACATCCAGTCCTTCAGCCCGGTGATCAGTGCCGATGGGCGCTATGTGGCGTTTACCAGCACTGCCAGCAACCTGGTAGCCAATGACAGCAATAATACTGAAGATGTGTTTGTGCGTGACTTAGTGAACGGCACGACGACGCTCGTCAGCACCACGGGCACCAGCAGCGGCAACCGTAGCTCCTTCAGCCCGGTGATCAGTGCCGATGGGCGCTATGTGGCGTTTACCAGCACTGCCAGCAACCTGGTAGCCAATGACAGCACTAATACTCAAGATGTATTTCTGTACGATCAGACAGCCAGTAGCACGACACTCGTCTCTCGACGAGCGCCATCCCTACCCTCCCTCTCAGGTAGCGGTTCTTCCACCGCACATGTCAGACAGTCTCTTAGTGCCGATGGGCGCTATGTCGCGTTTAGCAGCTTTGCCAGCAACCTGGTAGCCAATGACAGCAATAATACTCGAGATGTGTTTGTGCGTGACTTAGTGAGCGGCACAACGACGCTCGTCAGCACCACGGGCACCAGCAGCGGCAACAGTGACTCCCCTAATCCGGTGCTCAGTGCCGATGGGCGCTATGTGGCGTTTAGCAGCCAAGCCAGCAACCTAGTAGCCAATGACCGCAATGGCGCAACGGATGTGTTTGTGCGTGACTTAGTGAACGGCACGACGACGCTTGTCAGCACCACGGGCACCAGCAGCGGCAACAGTTACTCCTACAACCCGGTGGTCAGTGCCGATGGGCGTTATGTCGCGTTTGCCAGCTATGCCAGTAACCTGGTAGCCAATGACAGCAATAATACTCAAGATGTGTTTGTGCGTGACTTAGTGAACGGCACGACGACGCTGGTTAGCACCACGGGCACCAGCAGCGGCAACCGTGACTCCTTCAACCCGGTGGTCAGTGCCGATGGGCGCTATGTCGCGTTTAGCAGCACTGCCAGCAACCTGGTAGCCAATGACAGCAATAATACTCAAGATGTGTTTGTGCGTGACTTAGTGAGCGGCACGACGACGCTCGTCAGCACCACGGGCACCGCCAGCGGCAACGGTCGCTCCTTCGACCCGGTGCTCAGTGCCGATGGGCGCTATGTCGCCTTTACCAGCGAAGCCAGCAACCTGGTAGCCAATGACAGCAATAATACTCAAGATGTGTTTGTGCGTGACTTAGTGAACGGCACGATAACGCTCGTCAACAGCACGGGCACCAGCAGCGGCAACAGTGACTCCTACAATCCGGTGCTCAGTGCGGATGGGCGCTATGTCGCCTTTACCAGCTATGCTAGCAACCTGGTAGCCAATGACAGCAATAATACTCAAGATGTGTTTGTGCGTGACTTAGTGAGCGGCAAGATAACGCTCGTCAGCACCACGGGCACTGCCAGCGGCAACAACCAGTCCTACAACCCGATGCTCAGTGCCGATGGGCGTTATGTCGCCTTTGCCAGCCAAGCCAGCAACCTGGTAGCCAATGACCGCAATGGCACCCTTCAAGATGTGTTTGTGCGTGACTTAGTGACCGGCACGACGACGCTCGTCAGCACCACGGGCACTGCCAGCGGCAACAACCAGTCCTACAACCCGGTGCTCAGTGCCGATGGGCGTTATGTCGCCTTTACCAGCGATGCCAGCAACCTGGTACCCGGGGACCACAATGCGACACAAGATGTTTTTGTGTACACCCTTAACACCCAGCCTACCGCTGCCAACAACAGTGTTACCTTCAACGAAAACACAGCCTATACCTTCACTGCCACTGACTTTCCCTTCACGGACAGCAACAGTGGTGAGACCCTGCAAGCCGTGCAGCTGTCCCAACTCCCTGCTGCAGGCAGCCTGACGCTGAACGGCAACCTTGTCAACGCTAACGACACCATTAGCCTCAGCCAGCTTACTAGCGGCAACCTCAAGTTTACTCCCGTGGCTCATGCCAACGGCAGCAACTATGCCAGCTTCCAGTTCAAAGTCAGCGATGGCTACGGGTTTAGCACTTTGGCCTACACCATGGTGCTGCACGTCACTCCAGTCGACACGAACTTGTTGTGGCGCAGTGGCACCACGGGCACAGCTCCTACTGGCACAGGCGAAAACGCGGTCTGGCAACTGCAAGACTTCACCCTCCAGAGCAGCTACTACCTGCCCACCCTTGCCGATCTGAACTGGCAGATCATCAGCACCGCTGACTTCAATCGCGATGGCAACGCTGACATTCTTTGGCGCAACCAAGCCACGGGCGAGAATGCCATCTGGCAAATGAACAGTACCGGACTCCAGAGCGGCTACTACCTCGCCACGATCGCCGACCTGAACTGGCGACTCCTGGGTACCGACGACTTCAATGGGGACGGGACAGCCGACCTTGTGTGGCGCAATCAAGCGACGGGTCAGAATGCCATCTGGCAGATGAATGGCTTTGCCACCCAAACCGCCGCCCTCATTAACACCGTCACGGATTTGAACTGGCAGATTGTCAGCACGGCTGACTTTGACAATGATGGTCGGGCTGACCTGCTGTGGCGCAACCGGGCGACGGGCGAGAACGCCATCTGGCAGATGAATGGCTTTGCGACCAAGAGCGCCTTCTACATCAATACCGTGGCGGACACCAACTGGCAGGTGGCAGGCACAGCTGACTTAAATGGTGACGGCATCGCCGACCTTGTGTGGCGGCATCAGGCCACGGGCGAGAATGCCCTTTGGCAGATGAGCAGCACGGGTTTACAAACCGGTTACTTCCTCACGGCGGCACCTGACTTGAACTGGCAAATTGCTGGTGTCGCCAACCTGGGTGGTGACAGGACACCTGACCTCCTCTGGCGCAATGCGGCGACGGGGCAAGCTGGAATCTGGCAACTGAGCGGCTTCAGCTACGTGCAAGCGTATCAACTCTCTAACGTACCAAGTGAGTGGAGCGTGAGACCCTTTACGATCGCTTAACTCAACGGCTACACGCGCACGTTTTGGCCGCTAGCCACGCCGCGTGTCAAAGTGAGACATGACCTCAAAAAGCAGTCCTTCGAGCCTTGCTACTAAAGCTCACTCTTTCGTGGTTAGTTGCTGCCACCCGCAGCTAACCAGACCACTGGTGCACTTGCACAGCTGCTCCGGGGTGCAACTCACCCAGGCGATCGCCGGTACTGGACTCGCTCAAAACTGGCACAAGCGCTCAAAGCTTTACACAGTAGCAGTTTTACTTTTTAGCCGGTTGGTGGGTTGTAGGTAGCAGCAACAGCACCAGCCTCAGCCAGCCATAGAATCAAGTGATTCAGTGCCGCTGTTGCTGACGTTGGTTTGGGTGCCCTGGCTACAGGCACTAGCATTGCAGCCTCAGAGGACTGCAACTTTACTAAGGCCTGGAGACGTTCACAATGACTGACCTTGATCCTGCATTACCAGAAGGGTTTGCAATTCGTCGCTTGCAGTTGAATGATCACGATCGCTTACGTCTCTACATGATGCCTCATGATCCTCGCCCTGTCTTGGCAGCTGTACCGCTTCAAACCATGATCAGCCTCTACAAAATTGGCCATGGCCTTACGCTTGCCATCATCCCTAGCCTCATTTGGTCGGTTGCGATAGTCATGATGGCGAGCGGTAGTTTAGCAATTGATGGGTTATGGATCGGCATGAGCTGGTTGGTTCTGCTAGGAATTTGTCTACGAGTTGCCCTGACACTGCGTGAAGATTGGCTGCAGTTTTGCTGGGTGGTTGAGCAGCAGGAATGTTTCGTTGCCTATAGTGTGTTACGCCCCTACAAGCGTTATTCAGTCTTGGAACTGCTTCAAGTCCATCCCAAATGGGCGCGTAGAGGGATTGGTTCCACATTGGTTCAAACCATGCTTGAGCAAGCGCCTCAGCCGGTTTATGTCGAAAGTGCTGTTCGCGCCGTGAGATTTTATACTCGCCTGGGTTTCCATAAGCTTCGTTTTAAGGAATTGCCGTCTGAGGCTCAAAAGCGTTTCCGCTTCAGAGGGGTTACAACGTTGCTGGTTTATGAGCATGGTAAACGCAGCTCAAAGGCTATTGACAGCTAGTGTTGACGTTTTCGCTGGGGTCGGGCAAAGCCTTGCTACTAAAACTTACTCTTTCATGCACCGTTGCTCCGGGGTGCAACTAACCAAGGCGATCGCTGTCCAAGCTGAAAACCGCTATTGAACATAAATCTAACCTTCCCTAGTTCAGAAGTCATACCAGCAGAAGTAACCCGCTAATGAGCGGCAGCAACTTGACACAGGCCTCTGCCAGTTTTGTAGCATCAGGCAAACTAGAGGCAGTCCCTTTCAGAATCTTCATTGCTGTTTTAGCTGACTTTTGCAGGATGTTATCCTCAGGCTTCTGTCCGGCCTCTGCTAAAGTTTTTACCTGCTCTAAAGCTTCCACCTTGTCTTCATCAGGCAAGTTTGTTTCCGCTTCAATGACTGCTTGCAGTTGAGCCAACAACTCCTTGATTCCTGGGCTATCTGGGTCGAGCGACGGGGGTAGCTGATTAATGGTATTTGTAACAGAGCCACTAATGGCACCAAGGGCAACCCCTGTCATTGTTTGGTTCTCCCCGGCTGCGGCAACACCGCTAACATTGCCTTGAACGCCACTAATGTTCACATTGCCCTTATTTTGTGTCATAACAAACTCTCCTTGATTCTGATAGGTTTCCACATAAAATTTAGGTTGATGCAAAGCATTCTCTAGTAGCTTTTCTAGACCGCGGATGCGTTCATCTTTCTCTGCTACTCCCATCAAAAGAGTTTGCAGATCGCTATACGGCAAAGCTTTGATTTGCTGATAGCGTGCAAAGTACTCAGCACTCAATTCTGAGCGATTAGCACCTTCTGCTACGATAGCCTGAAGCCGAATCTTTTCGTTGCCTCGTCCCTCCAAGGCAACAACTTCAAGACCAGCCTCTGGATGTTCTTCAGCCACCTGTTTTAGAGCAATTGAGGCGGCAGTTGGATCAATGCCTCGGTGGTGAAAGAGATCGAGAGTTTTGAATGTGCTTGCCATTTCACGCAAGTCAAGGTTCTGCGTGTGATATAGGTCAAGTGTTTTGATGATGGGAGTAATAAAGTCGGAAAAGTCTCCTTCCTTAAAGTTTTCATTACGATCATCGGGTTTACGAGAGGGATCAGGGTCATCCCGTGTTGGAAGTTGCATGTAGATATAGTCACACTTCACATCCTTCAGCTTCGTATCGACTGAGATACCCCAATTTTCAATGAAAGCTCCTGTTAAACAGGCTCCTGTTAAATCAGTTTTGTAGAGTTGTGCCTGCACAAGCTTTACCCCTTGCAACTTGGCATGCTGTAGAGTTGCGCCACTAAAATCTGCACTGATAAAGCTAGCCCCTTGCAAATTTGCTTCATCCAGATTGAGTCCTCGAAGGTCCTGTCGATCGTAGTTCTTGTCTTGACCTTCCTTCGTATTGGCGAGCTGTCGTAGGTGAGGAACATCAAGATAGGTTCCGACAAGACGTGCTTGCTCAAGTTGTGTGGTTCTAAACCAATTAGTTCGCGTAAGATTTGCTTTTCTGAAGTCAACACTTTTGAGAGTCGCCTGTGTAAAATTTGCATCGGTTAAGTTAGCGCCCCGAAAGCTTGTTCCTCCAAAAGTAGCGACTCCAATGGCAATTGTCCGCACTAAAGAGTATCTCCGATCGCCAACATATACCTGCCAACTAATGTAAAGACTCAGTCCTATCAAGCTGATATCAATCACAGCAGAAACAGCCAGTGCAAGGACTAAAACATTACTAGCTAGTAAGTCCGCCCCTGCTAGAGCGCCAGGTATAGAACTCACTACCATCGCTGTGATCGCAACTATAACCACAGCTCTCGATACTGTCCAAGCGACAGAGATAGCAAGGCCTCCAAGCACTGCGGCGGCAATCGCCGCCGCAATGGCAACCGCTTGAATAACTGTAGCTGCGATAGCCTCTGCCTGCCCTATGGCTGCAACCATCGCTACCACAGCTGCAACAGTGAGTGAAAAAACTCCTAAGGCTGCTCCTAGTCCACGCTTGATCACAATCAGGATGAAAATAGTTAAGACAACTAAGACGACAAGCCCAGACCAAAACCCAAAAGGTTGAGCTTGAGGCGCGACCATCAAGCTACCTACCAGCGCACCTGCATAGGCTGAAATGAAGCCGGCTAAAGCTGCCAGGCACCCTACTCCAATAAGCAAGCCGATCAGCCAATGAGACTGCTGCCCTGCTCTAGCGTTGCCAAAGTCTGCGCCTATGAGAATGGCACGCGCAAAGTTGGTACCTCGAATATCTGCACCGCTAAAAGCTGCCCCTGTCAAATCTTGACCAGCAAAAGAGCGACCGCTAAGATTTTGACGGCTGAAATCTTTGGACATAGATAGCGGTGGAAGGTAAAGGGGAGCAGTTCTCTAAAGGATGTAGTTTACAGAGTACTAAGTTTAGACCTTCTACACTAAGTTGCTGTCTATTTGCCCCCGAACATTTTTCTAACAGCCGTGTATAGTGGACCCCCTCCTGCACCAACGCGCGCTCTACCACCTGGACGAACGGTCTTTTTAACACGAGGAGGACATTCTATGGTATCCAGATTGAGTTTTTGTTCCGAAGGACAAACCGCTCGATCAAGAGGAACAAAGGCATTAGAGATGAAAAATGGCTCCATATTCTGACCTAACTTGTGTAGCGCCACAGCACTTGTCCGTCGCACTTTCCTGTCATTTTTCTCATCGTTTGCAACAGTCAAAAGAGGTTTGATAGCTTGTTGAGGTGGCGGTTTGATATTTCCTAGTGCATAAGGGATCAGTCCATCCTTGAAGGCATCCTTAAAAGCATCCTTATTTTTAAGTGCTTCAACTAGAGGTGAAGCTGCTTTTTCACCTATTTTCCCTAAAGCCTCTGCGGCACTGGAACGAACAGCCGCCTCCTCATCTTCGAGAGTGGCAATTAGAGCTGGAACGGCAGCACTTGCTTTTTCACCTATTTTCCCTAAAGCCTCTGCGGCACTGGAACGAACAACCGCCTCCTCATCTTTAAGGGCAGCAGTCAGAGCTGGAACGGCAGCACTTGCTTTTTCACCCATGCCTCCTAAAGCCGCTGCGGCACTAGAACGAACAGCCGCCTTATCCTCCTTGAGGAAGGTGATTAAACTAGAACTAGCAAGCTGAGCATTACCTGTTTTCCACAAAGCAAAAGCTGCACTAAACTTATATGTATAAAAGTTATTAAGCAGAGCCGGCTCTGCCGGCTCTGCTGGCTCTGCATCTTTAAGGGCGGCAGTCAGAGCTGGGATGGCAGCACTTGCATCTTTGCCTATACCTCCTAAAGCCGCCGCCGCACTGGAACGAACACCATACTCCTCATCTTTAAGGGCGGCAGTCAGAGCTGGGATGGCAGCACTTGCATCTTTGCCTATACCTCCTAAAGCCGCCGCCGCACTGGAACGAAATTCGCTATTTTGGTTTGTTAACAAGGCTTTAAGTTTAGGAACTGCTTCAGTCCCACATGCCTCTAGCCCTTGAAAAGCAATGTCAGCCTGACCCCCATGATTTAACTCTCTGTTTACAAATTGCTCAATTCCTAAATCAGTACATTCTTTATTAAAAAGATATTCATCATATACAACGTTCGATGGTGTTACAACGTTCGATGGTGTTACAACGTTCGATGGTGTCCTCTTCGGCACAAAGCTACACCCAGATTGCATTGCAACAACTAGTGTTGCCAGCGCTACCAGTTTGACAAACTTTAGAGCTCGACCTGTTTTTTTAGCCACGTAGTAATTTCCATACTGCTCTCTTCGTATAGTTTCAGACGTAGAGAGGCAAAACCCTAAATCTTTACTAAGCATAAAGAAATTTGTTGCTGAAGAAGAGTTTTAGGCGTTGCTAATTTAAGGCATGAATTTCGTGGGACATTGTCATGCCCTGCCAGCCGCTACCTGTAGCGACCTGCAATCATAAACCGCCAAACCTGCAATCGTCGCCTTTTCAAACCAGGATTAGTTGCAACTATAATTTCACCTCAACCAGGATTAACTGCAACTGAGCCAGGACTCCTTTGCAACGAACCTGCAATCATCCGCTCCAAGAGGTTTACCCATGGTCGAGTTCGAGGGCAGTGCTGGCAATCCGTTCGTCAAGCAAATCTTGCACGAGCGCTATCAAATTCAAGCACTGCTGGGTCGCAGACCCGGACGGCAAACGTTTTTGGCGCTCGATTTACAAACCCACTTGCCAGTGGTTCTGAAACTCTTATTGTTTAGCCCCGATTTCACCTGGGAGGAGTTGAAACTCTTTGAGCGTGAGGCACAAACCCTCCAAGCGCTGGACCATCCAGCCATCCCCCAGTACCTGGATTCTTTTGAGGTGGAAATCGCGTTTGGTAAGGGTTTTGCATTGGTCCAAAGTTACCTTGAGGCCCGCTCGCTCCAACAATTGACACAGGACGGCTGCCGGTTTAGCGAAGCCGAATTGACGACCATTGCTATCGCCTTACTCGACCTGTTGACGTACCTGCATGGCCTGCAACCGCCGGTGATTCATCGTGACCTGAAACCGAGCAATGTGTTGCTCAAAAACCGCAGTGGTCATCGTCCGGGTGAAGTTTATCTGGTTGATTTTGGCTCGGTCCAAACCGCCACTCATGGTGGTACGGTCACCGTCGTGGGCACCTATGGCTATATGCCACCCGAACAATTTGGTGGACGCTCGTTACCGGCCTCCGATTTGTATGCGGTCGGTATGACCTTGATTTATTTAGCGACCGGACAACATCCAGCCGAGCTGCCTCAGCACGATTTACACGTCGAGTTTCAGCACTTGACCACCCTCAGCAGTGCTTTCAGTGATTGGCTTGCCTGGCTCACCCAGCCCAGCCTCACCCGAAGACCGGCCTCAGCCCAAGCGGCTAAGCGACACTTGCTCCAGCTCCGCCTAGAGCCCCAAGCAGCCTCAACCATCCGAAAAATCCACTTAGGGGCCACCACCCGTCCCGCTACGTCCGCAATTTCCCTAGAGACCACGCTCACCACGCTGCAACTCAAAGTACCCACTAAGCAAATGCAATATCTCTTTCCAGGTCGGTTTTCAGAGCGGTTTTTACCGATCTTTTCAGGTATAAAAGATTCCTCGAATAGACAGGGTTATCTAGTCCTAGTCTCAATCACGTTTTTTGCAATGCTTTTCATCAATTTTGGGCTTACCTTGTTGCTTCTGGTGGTCGGTTTTCTTAGCCTCCTACCGATACTGCAAGATCCAAGCCAAGTGAAAGCGCTTGGCAAGCTCTTTGCAAGTGCTAGCAGTTTACCCAAGCATCCTAGTGCGAAGGTGGTGACATTGCAAAAAAAAGATCGGGCCGTTATTGTGACGCTCAACCTGCTCAAAGGGGCGGAAACAACTGTCATTTTTCAAGGAAAACTCATGGGCCTTTCTGCTGGCGCGGAGACCCTGACCCGCTATCGACTCAACTTGCACTTGCCTGCTGCTAATCATCTGCTGATCGTCAACGGCGATCGTCGGGAAATTGAATGGCTCTGCAATGAGTTAAGCGAGTGGTCAGGTATTCAGGCAGGGCATTGGAGGCAGCCTCCTGAATTCAGGGAGCCTTGATGCTAATGCCTGACCGTGCTTTACCCGTAGGGGCATGGCTCGGATTTGAGTCAGGGGGTATCAGCCCCAAAACCAGAACTTTCCGTCAGCCCCAAGCCAGCCCGGCCCTGCTCGCGTTCCGGTCGCTCACTAGCCCCGTGCTATGGCAAGTCTAGTGCCCCTGCCGATAGCTGTGTCACCTAGTCGCCGGTGAGAGCGGCTTGATGCTGGACAGGGCTTTCGCCTGCCTACTGGACCCCTACTGGGTGAGTCGACACGACAGCATGGCGGCGTTGTCGTCGCTGACCGCGTTCGCGCTCAACCGTGCATCTTGATGCGGCTCGCGCTGTCGCTGGCGGTCCGACCTGTGAGCGCCTGCTTGCCGCCGACTTGGGCGCTGGTCGAGCGCCACTGGTGGTAGGACTCAAGCCGGTTCTACGAGCGGTGGACGTGACGCTGCAACGGTGGGTCACGCCGATAGCGCCAGGTGTAGAGGAAGACTCTACTTGACTGTGGTGACGATCGCCAAGGGGGAGGCTGGCAGCAAGGCGTGTCAAAGTGAGCGCTGGCAGCCAAAGGCAGTCCATGCGCTCACTTGCACTCAGGCTCACTTGCTTCGTGGTTAGTTGCAAAACCCGCAACTAACCAACGACAGAATCGGCATCCTAGCCTGTGCATAGGAGCTAACAGTAACGAGAGCATCGGTGTTGCAAACTATAACCGAATGGTGATTTATGCCAGTTCTAGTCCAGTAAGCTAGGAGAATATAGGCAGAAACTTTCCGCCTAGCCATCCAATTTGGGATCTTAGGCGGAAAGTTTCCGTCTATTAGTAGTTAGCTTGCTTCACTTTATCGGTAGGGCAGCGCTTTTAGCTGTAATTACTCAGTTTTGGAAAACTACAGCTTCAGATGAATGACTCAAACCGCGATAATCTAACTGGCTTAGGCAATCAAAGTTTAATCCAAACTCGTTTCAAGCAGTATGCTGGTGATCAGACACAGTTTGGAATAATTCTGGTTGATATAGATGGATTCATATACTTTAACGATTGTTATGGTCATAATGAAGGTGACGAGAAACTTAAACAAATTGCTCACTTAATTCGCCAAACTGTACCTTCTGAGATTGATGTTTTTAGATCAGGTGGGGATGAGTTTGTTGTTTTTCTAAACAATTTAAGAAGAGCAGAAGTTCTCTCGCTGGCAATGCAAATTTGTAAAGCAGTCAATGAGCAATTTTCTCATCTTCCACCATTGAAACGATACTTCAGTATGGGGGATCTAAGCCATTTAGAGGTGCTTTTTCCACTAACAGTTTCTTGTGGAGTGGCTTTCTATCCAGAGCATGGTGTAGATTATCCCACTCTATATCGAGAGGCAGGAGATGCTGCAATAAGAGGCGGTAAAAGATTGTATGGCGGTATTGTAGGTGTAGCGATGAATTTCTACGATTCTTGCTTTTTGCCTTCGACTAATAGCAGAACCACAAGCTAACAAATCGTTGCAGCGGCAAGTAGCAATGGTGGTGGGGTACAAAAGTTATTCGCTGCCGCTGAACTCAATCGTTATGTCTGAAAATCCTCGTGTCACCTGACAGCCAGCAGCAGTATGAGCGGCTTACGGTTCATAAAGCAAAAAACCCGATCGCTCTGACCGGGTTAATTGGCAGCGATGTCCTGCTCGACTGCATCTCAACCCCTAATAGCTCCTTCCTACTCTACGCAAACACCTTGGTAGACTATGGTTTATGACTGAAGCCGCTGCAGTCATACTGGAAAGACTGCTACAACAAGTGCCAGCAGCAAGAGTCGCGGTTGTACATATTCTTCGTACAACAACGCCGCTTG
>NZ_JACJOZ010000110.1:0-8664 GCF_014695795.1 Phormidium sp. FACHB-592 | reverse complement strand
GTCTGTCCGTATTTGATGATTTGAGTCGATTGGCACTTGGGACAGTTCATCGATTTGGCTGCAATGGTTAGAGATTCTGGTTCGCTAGCTTACCATTACTATGCATTACTACCTTTTTGAGAATGAGAGGGTCTTGCGAACTAGTCTTGAAACCCGTTGTCGTAAAGTGCAGTTAAACCGTTCAATGTAGCTAGTTTTACCCGTCTCTTTGCCAACACTTTGATGCCGTTAACTGGGGAATACCTCATCGTAAGCTGACCAGAAATCGGTATAGGCAACGGCACACTGTCGATACACAGCGGATAAGGCATCCCACAAGCCTTGTGCCCTCTCACGGCTACGAGCCCCAACATACACCCCAACAATTTCTCGTGCGGTTACATCTAAGGCAAGCCAAAGCCACTGCTTGTTCCCTTTGTTGCCGACAAATGACTACATCTCGTCACACTGAAGCGTCAAACGCCCTTTTTTTACCGACACCTTGACCTGTTGGGGCACGTCCTCGTATTTACCATTGACATAGCTTTGCAGCCAAGGCTCTGAGACACCTACTACTCTTGCTATTCCAGCTAAAGGAATCTTCTCCAATAACAGTTTATCGATCAAGGTTTTAGTCGCCGGCTCAATGCGTTTGTTCTGTGAGTCTTGAACAAATTGTCTGCCACACTCGCGGCACTTAAAGTTCTGCTTACCGTTATGAATTTTGCCATTTTTAACTGTGTGAGTTGATTGACAAGCAGAACACGAGGGGCGAGCCGTTGTCATAAAACAATTGAGGTAACGTTGTCTTATCCATCCTTATATCTTTAGGACTACCGTGTTATTTATCAGAGCTTTACGCTAGATTCGTCATCGAGCGATCAGGGGCTCAAATCCCCCATCGGCTTTAAGCTAAAAAACCTGAAGTGCTTGCTTTGAGGTTTTTAGCTGTTTTAGTCTTGTCCTAGAGTGTTGATGTTGCACAAAACAGTCAGAATCAGATCTACTAAAGGATCTTTGGGTATCGTCTGGGTAGCAAAGCTTAATGGGCTACAAGGTAGCGAAGCAGCAGGATGAGGAGACGCTGAAGAGGGAACGACGAGGAAAGCGATCGCCCGATGGATGGGAAAAGGGCGATCGCGCCGTGTACTCGAAAGCACGCCACTCATGTTTTTCACCATGAGTTCACCTCGTGGAATGCTTCTGTCACCGGCACTGGAGTGATCGCAGCCTTGACTGATTGCTGCTCCGAACAATCGCTCGTAAGATCTCGAATCGGCAGTTGAAACGCGTCTGCTAGCAATTCACAAAATTCGTACGCCTCGTCATACTCTTTATGCGTAGCGATCAGCCGCAGATTCTCCCTGTTTTCACAACCCCTTTGCAGCTCGATCGCCAACCCCGATCGATACACTGAAAAAATGGTTGTCTGCTCGTTCTGCAAGGGCACCCACTCCACTAAGGCTGTTTCAGTTAGTAGATTCAAAGCGGTTGTTCCTCGTTGAGAGCGGGAAAGGCGATCGCCAATCGGCCGAAGTCGAACCGCGATCGTGATACTGCTATGTCGGTTAGAACACGGTACACGTAGAGTGAAATTAGCTTTATACAATCTAACTACTGTGTGCCTGTTTCGACAGTCGGTGAAAAGTCAGGGAAAAGTCAGATTTCTCCGGAGAGTGCTACTGCAGGAAGGGTATCCTCTCATACAACGGCATAATAAGGACGGCAGCGGATGCAGATTGAGGAGATACTGGTAGTCGTTGAGCAGCTTCTCGATCGCGGTTGCCTGAGCAAAATTGAGGAGATGGTCTTCCGGCAGTGCTGGGAGGGACGATCGTACACGGAGATTGCTCAAACCTCTGGCTACGATCCTGGTTACATCAAAGACACTGGCTATCGGCTGTGGCAGCGGCTTTCAGCAGCGTCTGGTGAGAAAGTCACCAAGCAGAACTTTAAAGGCATTTTGCGGCGAGTGAGCGCTCGCACAGCGGTAACTTTTAGCACTCAACTGCACCCAACACCACATTTGGATTGGGGCGACGCGATCGACGTTTCCATCTTCTACGGACGCACTCAGGAACTCACTACGCTTCAAACCTGGATTGTGCAAGACCGTTGTCGTCTGGTCACGCTGTTAGGCATGGGCGGCATGGGTAAGACTTCCCTTTCCGTCAAGCTGGCAGAAGAAATCCAGAGTGAGTTTGAGTGTTTGATCTGGCGATCGCTACGCGATGCACCACCGCTTGACGAGCTATTGACCACGTTCATTCGCTTGCTTTCCCATCAACAAGATACTGACCTCCCCGATAGTGTGGGCGGCAAACTGTCTCGTTTGCTTGAACTATTGAAGCGAACGCGCAGTCTGATCGTGCTTGATAACTTTGAAACGGTGCTGCAAGGCGGCAAACGTGCCGGAACTTACCGCGATGGCTATGAAACGTATGGCGAACTGCTGAAGCGCGTCGGTGAGATTGCCCATCAAAGTTGTCTGGTTTTGACCAGTCGTGAAAAACCGCAGGAAGTGGGCACGATGGCAGGCGATCGCCTGCCTGTCCGCACACTGCCCCTCGTTGGTCTCGATGTCGTGGCGGGGCAACATATCCTGGATGCCAAAGGTTTGCAGGGTGCCATAGACGACCGAGAACAATTGATTGCTTACTATCGGGGCAATCCACTGGCGCTGAAGATGGCAGCTACCTCTATTCAAGATCTGTTTGCAGGTGATATTGCCCAATTTCTCACTCAAGGTAGCGTTGCTTTTAATGGCATTGGCAACTTACTCCAACAGCAGTGCGGTCGGCTCTCAACGCTAGAGCAAGACATCATGAACTGGCTAGCGATTAACCGTGAACCCGTGACGCTGGCAGACCTACAGGTTGATTTAGTGACCGCATTGCCCACAGCCAAGCTGCTGGCAGTGATGGAATCCTTACGCTGGCGGAGTCTGATTGAAAGTAGCGCGATCGGTTTTACCCAGCAGCCTGTGGTGATGGAAGCGATCACGGAAGCTCTACTTGAGCAAATGGCAGCCGAAATTGTGGCAGAACAGCCACAGCTCTTTCTCAGCTATACGCTGATCAAGGCACAGGTAAAAGACTACATCCGCGACAGCCAGAACCGCGTGCTGCTCAAACCGCTTATCGATCGCCTACTGGCACAACTCGGCTCACCCAAGCAATTGGCGCATAAACTGCATCGCCTGCTGACATACCTGCGAGCCCACCATGCCGATCAGCCAAATTATGGTGCGGGGAACCTGCTTAACCTGTATCGCTATCTGGAAATCGATCTCACTGGCTACGACTTCTCTCACTTGAGCATTCGGCAAGCCTATCTGCAAGATATGAATCTGCACCAGGTAAATTTTACGGCAGCCGAGTTCGTTAGCTGTGCCTTTGCCTCGACCTTTGGCGGAGTCACGTCAGTTGCCTTCAGTAGGGACGGGCACCAACTGGCAACCAGCGACACCAACGGCAGCATCCAGATCTGGAACGTGAAAGATGGCAAGCAGCTTGCCCTTTGCCAGGGACACAACAGTTGGGTATGGAGCCTAGCCTACAGTCCCTCGCAGCCAATCCTTGCGAGTTGCGGTCAAGATCATCAGGTACGCCTGTGGGATAGCCAGACTGGACAATGCCTCAAATTGCTGGAAGGACATACAGGCATCGCCACTGCTGTCACCTTCAGCCGCAATGGTCAGTGGCTTGCCAGCACCAGCGGTGATCAAACCATCCGGCTTTGGCGTGTGGCGACGGGACAATGTCTACAGGTGCTACACGGACATGCCGCTTGCGTTTGGAGCGCGGTGTTTCATCCCGATGGCAAAACCCTCTTTAGTGCAGGGGAGGATAACGTGATTCGACGGTGGGAGATTGAGCATGGACAGTGTATCCAGACCCTTACAGGACATCAGCATTGGGTACGGGCGATCGCCCTTAGCCCCGATGGTCAACACCTGATCAGCGGCAGCTACGACCAAACCTTAAAATGCTGGGATGCACACACAGGTAGTTGTTTAGCCACCCTCAACGGACATCACAAACCCGTTACTGCTGTTGCCTTCAGTGCCGATGGTAAAACCCTGGCAAGCAGCAGCTATGACCAGACGGTCAAAGTTTGGTGTCTTGCTTCCCAACAGTGCCTGCAAACGTTGCACAAGCATACCAACTTTGTCTGGTCAGTCGCCTTGCATCCCACCCAACCGTTGCTTGCCAGTGGCGGTGAAGATTACACTGCTCGCCTCTGGGATCTACAAACAGGACAATGCACCAAGACCTTTCAAGGGCATAGCAACTCCATCTATACGCTTTCCCTGGCAAACACCTCCAATCTCCTTGCCAGTGGTCACGAAGATCAAACCATCAAACTCTGGGATTTGCAGCCACAGATGCTGACTAAACCAGGCAGCCAACAACCTTTTCGCACCCTACGAGGGCATACCGGACGGGTCATGTCGGTTGCCTTTAGTCCCAATGAGCAGACACTTGCCAGCGCTAGCCCTGACGGTACGGTGAGGCTGTGGAACCCGCACACCGGTCAGTGTCTTCAGACCTTACATGGTCACACTAGCTGGATCTGGGCGATCGCGTTTCACCCCAACAGCAAGCAAATTGCCAGTGCCAGCTACGACCATACCGTCAAACTTTGGGACGTGGCTACAGGCGATTGCTTGCACACGCTCAAAGGGCATACGAGTTGCGTTTTAGCGGTTGCCTTTAGCCCCGATGGCAACTGGTTAGTTAGTGGCGGCTATGAGCAAACCATTCACCTGTGGCATCCACACACAGGGCACTGTCTCCAAACTTTAAAGGCACACCTGAATCGCGTTTGGGCAGTGGCATTTAGCCCTGATAGCCGCTGGTTGGCAACGGGTGGCGACGATCACACCGTCAAACTGTGGGATGTGGCAACGGGAGAGTGCATCAGAACGTTTACAGGACACACTAGCCAGGTTCTATCACTTTTATTTACGACCGATGGCGATCGCCTCATCAGCAGCAGTGCCGACAAAACGATCCGCCTCTGGCATGTTGCAACCGATGACTGCACAGCCGTACTCCAGCACCACCAGCACTGGGTATGGTCGCTCGCTCAAGATCAGGATGCTGCCGTGCTCTTCAGCTGTAGTCAGGATGAAACGATTCAGGCTTGGCACCTTGAGGTTGGCACCCACCTCAAAACCTTACGTTGTCCGCGTCCGTATGAAGGCATGAGCCTTATGGATGCAACTGGTTTGACGGACGCGCAGACAGTGACCTTAAACGCCTTGGGTGCAATCGGGGCAACGAAGCCAACGCAAAACAGCCTGTTCTAAAGCAAGACTGCTCTTAAAGGTCTTTTGAAGTCTCAAACTGAAAGCGTAACCTTAGTTCGCAACTGAAACTCGCTGGGCTAAACGCAAAAGTCTATGAGGTAACAGGCTTTAACACAATCCGTCTGCTTAAGGCCAAGTACGAAGTGATCAAGGCATTAAATATGAGCCGTAGAATTTTTTGGGGTATGACACCGTTCCTGGTCATGAAGTACCACATCACCTAAATTCTGCTCTCAGCATAGCTTTCAGACTGTGATCTTTCCGCTTTTGCTCAACGTTGAGGCACAGCAACGACGTGAGCGTTTAGGAGCAGAGTGATTGATCACTGCTGCTCATCATCTTGTAAGCGCGATTTAATTGAGAAAACAACGTAGGAGTGCTTCTGGAAAGGTGTTCTACGTTGTTTTAATATTAAAACAACGTAGACTCTTGACAGTATGCTTGAGGAGCTTCCAGGCGGGCGTTAAGATGAGACGCTCAATGCTGGAAGTAATCAAAATGTTTAATTGCTTCATCTTTTTTTGCTTTCATGTTCTCTTGCTTCGCATAAAGGTTGATGAAAGTAAGAGTAGATGGATGTCATGACGACTCAAAAGAGAGGCTAAAAATTAGCAGGCTACAGCTAAAATTAGCAGGTGCTTGTTTACCTTCTAGAATTAAAAACTAAGACTAAGAAAGGTCATTTAGGTTCAACTTCCAATCGGGCTAAATTAGCTTGCTCACCGCAGCGAAAGTATGCCGGTCGCAACACTATGGGGAGTGGTTGGGAGCGATGAGGCTGCCTGAAAAAAGATGTGTGGTCTCTATCGACGCTGTAGACACGCTGCTTTAGGCAGCGATCGGTCGCACTGATGCCTGTTTGCTGAGAACACATTACGGCCCTTGGCACTGGTTCTTGTTGCCCTGCTGCCATGAGACTTTATAGCCCTGCATCCCTTGCACCAATACGCTGGCTATGGCAGGACCAGTGGGAGTCGCAGTAGTCCTCAACTCTGATGTGTGAGCGAGGGCGGGTCTAGCGATCGTGTTGTCTCCAGCCTCAGATAAGTGCCGCCGCTCAACTACGCCGTTAGATTGCAGAGATGATTTGGAGTCGTAGATGGGGGAAAACGAACTAAAGCGAGTCATCCAAATCTCCGTCACCGCCACGTGTATCCTCGCAATACTCGGCATTTTGATTTCGAAGGCTGATCCATTCTCCTTCGCAACGATCCGTTGGATTAGCGGTGCGCTTACTTGGATTACTTTATTTTGGGCATTCTTTTTCCGCTGGGGCTGGAAATTACGTCTGCTTAAGCGTATCTTTCCCAAACCGAACCTAAACGGCACTTGGGTCGGCACACTTACATCCGACTGGAAAGATACCAAAGGTAATACCGTTGGACCTCTCGACTTCGTTGTCGTCGTTCGCCAATCATTTCTCCACATACACGCTACGACTTTTACCGCATCTTTTGTCGCAAGGACGTACGCGGAATCGTTGATTCTCGACAACGATCGCGGCGTTAAAGAATTTGTGTATCTCTACGCACAGGACAACACTACCCCCGGTGAAGAGAACAACCGAGAGGGGGCGGCTGAACTCCGTATCGTGGAATCGGATGCCACCACATTGACCGGACGGTACTGGAGCAACGCAAAAACCAACGGTAGAGTCGAGGTGGAGCGAGTTTCGCTTCAGCACGCAGAAGACTTTCAATCAGCAATGGCCATGCGACGAGGATAATAGCGTGAATAATAGCGATACTACTGACGTATTTGTTTGCATCGATGCTGATGATGTTGGAGACAAGCTCGAACTATTGTTGCTTGATGAGAATATTGATGACGCCGCTGCCCTCAATAATGCCATTCGTGATGCGATGCGCAAAATGTGCGAGACCGTTAACGCTGAACCAACTGCCGAACTGCTGATGGTGGGATGCGACGACATAATTGTGAGATTATCATCTACGACAGTCGATTCGATGGTTGCTGGTATTCGTTCCGAGTTTCATTCGGCTATCGGCTTTACCCTAACTGTGGGGATCGGTGGTTCGCTTCGTATCGCGCTCGAAAGACTACGTCGCGGAAAGCTGGTGGGTAAAAACACAATTGTTTCGGAGTAATGGAAAAGCAATCTAACAATCGCTCAACTGGAACCGCAGTTGGACGCGTATTCAGCATGGAAGAGTCGCTGACCGCCGCCCGGCAGTTAGCTGAGACGTTAGGTGGCTAATTCCTCCTGTGGCAGCCTTCCTCACATCACAGTACAAGTAATACGCAACTTCAATTTTTGAGGTTATCCTTGCAGAAACACAACGGGTAGGGTACCTCTCCTTGCTTTGCCACTATATATAGAAATTTCCTTAAAAAACGATTGTTATATGCCTCCGACTTTTGATCCTGCTTCTGGAATAAAAACATTTAAGGTCCTATCCATAGATGGAGGAGGTATTAAAGGGCTATTCTCAGCTAGGATTATTGAGCATTTCGAGCAAAAATTTAATTGCAATATCGCTGATTACTTTGATTTAATCTGCGGGACCTCAACTGGCGGCTTAATCGCTCTGGGACTCTCGCTAAAGATTCCAGTTGGCTTAATCAGTAATTTATATTACAAAAGAGGGAAGAAAATATTTCCTCAGCGGCTTAGCTTGCTTCGGTCCTTGATACAGTTGGCTTTTGGCAGCAAATACGACAACAAAGAGCTAAGGCAGGCATTAGAAGAGATATTTGGCGATAAAACGCTTTCAGATTCGAACACATTGCTCTGTATACCTGCATTTTCCTTAACTGATGGCAGGCCATTTATTTTCAAATATGATCACGCGGAAGGTGATCTCGTTCGTGACAATAAAACCAAATATATTGACATTGCACTTGCAACAAGTGCGGCTCCTGCCTACTTGCCAATTATTACGATAGACGCCTATGACAACAAGCAGTTTGTGGATGGGGGGATATATGCCAATAATCCTACTCTTATTGGGGTTATAGAAGCACTTCGCTATTTTGTTGGTAAGAACAAAGAATTTCAGAAGCTACAAGTATTATCAATTAGTTCTCTCGAACCTAATCCTGGTCGAAGATTCGTTGCTAAACACAATCGATCTGTAATTGACTGGAATAAAGATTTGATTGCTACTTTCTTTGAAGGTCA
Organism: Phormidium sp. FACHB-592; assembly: GCF_014695795.1. Classification (NCBI taxonomy): domain Bacteria; kingdom Bacillati; phylum Cyanobacteriota; class Cyanophyceae; order Oscillatoriales; family Oscillatoriaceae; genus Phormidium; species Phormidium sp. FACHB-592. Next base: position 229 of record NZ_JACJOZ010000110.1, on the reverse strand, counting down.
AGCATACCAAACACAATACTTTGTAGATACATTAGCTCGATACTGTGATTCACCCTTTGATTATGTTCGTATTCCAAGTGCTGATCTATCCCCTGCACAAGCTCAAATCATTAATTGGTAGTGCTGAATAGTAATGGTCAAGAACGAAGAGAGGCATTGTAATGATGCACAAAATACCAAATTGCTCCAATGTGGTTACTCAACTTCTTGGAGAATGACAAGGTTTTAC
>NZ_JACJOZ010000011.1:0-132013 GCF_014695795.1 Phormidium sp. FACHB-592 | reverse complement strand
CCTGAAAATCATGAAGGCATGGTTTATGTGGTCATGATTCGGTTGATGCTGAGGCGGTTAACAAACAACCGACGAACGAGGAACTTGAAACCTGCTTAACCAGCATTTACAAACACTTTCTAAACCCGCGATCGCTTGCTCCTTTTCCAAAAACAACTGTAATAACTTTTCCAGCAGTACACCGTCTGCTTACATTTGCTGCCGAATAGTGGCTTGGGTTTTAGCATCAAAGTCAGCAGAACCTACGGCTATAATGATCTTATGTAAGCAATTGCTTAATTCACCCAGACTGCCTAAAGCGAAATTTTACAGCTGTGCTGTGTGTGTAGAAATCCACTGCATCCAAAAAATGTCCGATATCAGCAAGCTGCTTAAAGATACAAATATTAAAAACTATAGGTGAGACGATTACTAACTTCAGATATTTTTTTCTGAACAAACAGGTTATCAACTAATGTGTCGATTTCTTTGTCACTCAGCTTCTTCTGAAGCAGTAGTGTTTTTATGTGTTGACGCAGTGCTTTTTGAGTTCTAGGGCGTTTGTTTTTCTGGATTCTGGATAGATTTTCAATGACTTTTGCTATTGAATCTACATTCTGAGAAATTAATACATTCTTTTCTTTAGATACCGCAAGTAAGCTTTGTATTCTTTGGCACTTAATTTTACTCTTGCTTATATGCTTAATCAATGGATCAAATCCTTTGTCATTAGACAAGATAAGAAAAGATCCTGCTCCAATCTCTTTGCTGAGTTTACCTAGATAGAAAGCTATATGAAAATCAAGCGCGTTGCTACCTGCTTCTTCTATCTTTATCCATTCAACTCTTTGCCCAAACCGTTGAGTAGCTTGAACTAGCTCCATAGGAATTTTGTTCTGGGCTTGTCCAACAAATATCTTGATATCAATATCTTGTTCTTGAATCTCAGATAAATCAATATTTTGGACGTTCTCGTAATCAACAAGCAGGATAGCCTTTTTCAGCTTTTGATTCATAAAGACAATTTGGCAACTATGCAAGTTGATTATTCCCTGATTAACGTCTTATATTGCAACCTTAACCCCAGGACGAAACAGACTAGCAATTAATTTATATTGCCAAAGTGCAGAGGACACCGAGCTTTGCACTCTGCGCCTCTGCGGTAAATTGATCGCCCGTTTGCTTTTAGCTTTCGATCGCCACTGCCCCTTCTTTTTGCTTTCCAACCGCCACCTTACCTGCTTCCTCTTGCCGCTGCATTGAGGCATAGAGACGATTCAGCGCATTCACATATGCCTGAGCCGATGCCACAATAATGTCTGTATTGGCGGAGTGTCCAGCGAAAATGCGATCGTTCTGGCGAAGGCGAATAGTGACTTCACCGATCGCGTCAATGCCAGCAGTGACCGACTGCACTGAGAATTCAATCAATTCATTGGGCACGTTCACCACCCGATTGATCGCTTTGTAAACAGCATCGACAGGTCCCGTGCCAGTTGCCGCATCCGTCAGCTCCTGACCATCGGGAGTGCGGATCGCTACCGTCGCGGTGGGGTGAGCACGATCGCCGCAGGAAACCTGCACCAGTTCGAGGCGAAACAGTTCAGGAGCCTGCTGAATTTCGTCGTTGACGATTGCCTCCAGATCCCAATCTGTAACTTCTTTTTTCTTGTCTGCCAGTTCCTTAAACCGAACAAACGCTTTGTTGAGTTCTTGATCGGCGAGGTCAAAACCCAATTCTTTGAGGCGTGATCGAAAGGCATTGCGTCCCGACAGTTTGCCCAACACAATCTGGTTATCAGTCAACCCAATGGACTGAGCATCCATGATTTCGTAGGTCAACCGATTTTTCAGCACACCATCCTGGTGAATGCCCGATTCGTGAGCAAACGCATTGGCACCAACGATCGCCTTATTCGGCTGCACCAGCATTCCCGTCAGGTTCGACACTAACCGCGAGGTCTTGTAAATTTGCCGCGTATCAATATTGGTGAGCGGTGCTTCTGAATCGATCGGACGACCCAAGAAAGGATTGAAGTACTGCCGCCGGACGTGCAGACCCATCACCAATTCTTCCAGCGCCGCATTGCCTGCCCGTTCGCCAATGCCGTTGATGGTGCATTCGAGCTGCCGAGCACCGTTCTTCACTGCTTCCAAAAAGTTTGCAACTGCCAATCCCAAATCGTTGTGCCCATGCACGGAAATAATTGCCTGATCAATATTGGGCACATTCTCTTTAATGCCGCGAATCAACGCGCCAAATTCCGCAGGAGTTGTGTAACCGACGGTATCGGGAATGTTGACGGTTGTTGCACCTGCCGCGATCGCCCGTTCCAGCACTTCATAGAGAAACTCTGGGTCAGAACGTCCCGCATCTTCGGGCGAAAATTCCACATCATTTGTGAGGGACTTAGCATAAGCAACCATTTCACCTGCAATCGACAGCACCTCAGCACGTGATTTCTTCAGCTTGTACTGCAAATGAATGTCTGAAGTTGCAATAAAGGTATGAATTCTGGAACGTGCGGCAGGTTTCAGGGCATCAGCAGCCGCTTTAATGTCGTTATGCGTGGTTCGTGCCAAGCCACAAATGATGGGACCACCCTCTACGCCAACGACTTCCGCAATTTTCTGCACGGCTTCAAAGTCGCCAGGGCTAGAGTAAGGAAACCCAGCTTCAATCACATCCACACCCAGTCGTGCGAGTTGGCGCGCGATCGTCAGTTTTTCGTCAATGTTAAGCGCCGCACCAGGTGCCTGTTCGCCGTCTCGGAGTGTGGTGTCGAAAATAATGATGCGATCGTGACTGGGTTGAGAGGGTGTTTCCATAAGTAGAGATTCCTGCTGTCATGCAAGCGACAATATTATTATTCTAAAGGGCGAAGTCCACATTCCGCACTTCAAACTGTAGTATCTTGTACTTCAAGTCAAAAATTACGCTCAGATGCAGGCTACTTTCGCAATAAACACCTGCTGTTGAGTCTTCTGCTCCAATTAAGTTCTATGATGCTCTACACCCTCTTTCTTTCTTAGTAGTCTGATTTCTCAATTTCCTTACGAATTGCGTTCAGGTCAATGTAGCGATCGGTCACATTCCGCAGTTCACGGGCAATCATGCCTTCGGTGGAAACAACTGTGATGTGGGTGTTTTTGGAGCGTAGGAGTTCGATCGCTCGTTCAAAATCACCATCGCCGCTAAACAAGATCACCCGATTGTACTGTTCAACAGTGTTGAACATATCAACGACGATTTCAATATCTAAATTTGCTTTTTGCGAGTAACGCCCAGAATTATCATCGTAGTATTCCTTCAAAATCTTGGTTCTCACCGTATACCCCAAGCTAATGAGAGCATCCCGAAAACCGCGTTGATCCTGAGGATCTTTTAGACCGGTATACCAAAAGGCATTAATCAGGTTTACATCTGGGTCACTGGTAAAATGCTCCAGTACTCGCTTCGGATCGAAAAACCAACCGTTTTTTTGTTGAGCATAGAACATATTGTTTCCGTCTACAAAAATAGAAAGACGGCTCGTTGCATAAGGCATAAAAACTAAAGACCTAAAATTTGTAAGAAATAAATGAATGACTAATTGTAACAACTTGTTTTAAAGTCGTTAACAAAAAGGCGTAATATCATTTCTCAATGACATTATTCAGCACACAAAGCAGCAACCTGTAGTTGTCAGGATTGCCTGACAACACTACAGGACCATTCTTTACGCAGCTTTCAAGCAGAACAGCCTTTAAAGGTAGTTAAACGAACTTAAAACATCTCTGTGTTAAAGCATTTATGAGTCAAGAATATCTATAAGGTATGCAGCTTATTAGTTAACGTAAAACCGACTAGCGCTCACGTTAGAACGCTTGTTGGAAACCACACAATATTTATACAGTTAAAGAATAAAGTCATAAAACGTATGTCAGTTGGGTGCCCTCATTATTACAAAAAACTTCAGATCTTGCCTCACTACCATTGATCAGCTGATCGCTCCAATTGATCAGCAGGGGGAATGAAGACTTTGCTTTCAGACGTATTTTAGCGAAAGCAGAAAATACTCTTTATGGCATGACGCTCGGTTACTGACTAATCTGACTTGCAGCGGCAGTCCTTAAGCTTCAGGAGCTAAAAGCCAGAAAGCGGTATCCACACCCCTCTACAGCCCTTAGCCTTAGCCAATCACTTTGGCGATCGACTGCCGCATCACTCTTGCGTTTCTGGCAAGTTCGCCCCCCATTCTGGCAACGGTTCAGCAGCAAGGGGCATTGTTGTTGGACTCACAGCATAGAGTGATGGAGGCACCAACTCTAGCTGCTGTTGAGCTTTGGTAAGGGTAGGCTGCCCTCGACGGCGACGGGAGACATTTTCTTCGTTGGTGTCTTCTGCCACAACTTCATACAGCACCGCTAGTTTGTCAGGGGTTTTGCCCTTACGGAGTACCCGTCCCAGACGTTGAATGTGTTCACGGGTAGAGCCTGTGCCAGAGAGGACGATCGCCACACTTGCATCAGGTACATCCACGCCTTCATTCAGCACCCGAGATGCAACCAGTGTGCGATAGTCGCCTGTTTTGAACTTAGCCAGGATATCGTGCCGTTCTTTGACACCCGTTTGATGCGTGATGGCAGGGATCAAAAACTCCTGAGAAATGCGGTACACCGTCGCATTGTCGTCTGTAAAAATCAGGGTGCGATCGGGATAATGGGTTGCGAGCAGATCTGCCAGAACGCGCAGTTTGCCTTCGGTGCCAAAGGCGATCGCTCGTGCTTCTCGATGCGCCAGCATAGCTCGTCGTCCCGCTTTAGAACGAGCGCTTGCCTGCACAAACCGCTGCCATCCTTGAACTGAACCGAGGAAGATCTTCGCCTCCTGCAAAAACTGGTTTCGTAGATGGATCAGTTCATCGTAGCGATCGCGCTCATTTTGCGACAGCCGCACCATAATTTGCACTGCCTTATGTTTCGCTAGGGTATTGCCTGCTAGCTCCTCAGCGCTTTTGCGATACACCTCTGCACCAATGAGAGTGTGCAAGTCTTCATGCTTGCCGTCAGCACGAGCGGGTGTGGCGGTAAGACCTAGACGGTAAGGGGCGATTGCATACTCAGCAATCACACGGTTGAAATCACTAGGCAAATGGTGACACTCATCAAAAATGAGCAGCGCATATTGATTGCCTAATGTTTCAGCATGAATTGCCGCACTGTCATAGGTCGAAACCAAAATGGGCGATTGATCTCTGGAGCCACCGCCCAACAGCCCAATCTCGACATCAGGAAACGCTGCCACAAGATGGGCATACCATTGATGCATCAGGTCTAGCGTTGGCACCATGATTAGCGTGCTGCGTTTAGTTGCCTGCATTGCCATCTGCGCCAGATACGTTTTACCTGCGGCAGTTGGTAGCACCACTAGCCCCATGCGTCCAGCACCAACCCATGCTGTTAAAGCTTCTTGCTGATGCGGATAAGGCTCCATTTCCAGCTTTGGGATCAGCTCAACGTCGTGAAAAGCTTTTGCCTGATCGTCTAACTCGGTGCCTGCTGCCCGTAATGCCAACACCAGATTGCGATACTGCATCGCTGGAATGCGAAAACGCTCAACGCGATCGTCCCATGTAGCGAAGTCCAACCACTCTTTGCCGCGTGGTGGTGGATGCAGAATGAGAGTGCCGCGATCGTAGGACAGTGTAGGAGTGCGAGCCATCAACCGTTACCTATGTATCAGGGTCAAGCCCCATTGTCCGCAGTCGTTCTGCCAGTTGAGCAGGCTTTGCCTCAGCACGTTCTGCGCGTTGCCGTTCCTGGTTTGCATTTTCGGCTCCAGTTGGAATAACAGCGCCTTCAGCCGTACACCAGCGCAACCAGAGATCGTCCTTGCCTTCAAACTTGCCATCCCAAAGTGTTAAACCAATGCCGATCGCCTCTAACCAGGTGCCAGAAATTTCTTGATAGTGCCCTGCCCGTTGCTCAAACGATCGCAACACACAATCACCTAACTGCTGGAGCGGATCAAACACAATGTAGTAAGCTACGCCCATCCGAGCATAGCTATCAAGTTTGCTACCTAACTCGTTACCTTCTTTGTTAGACACAATTTCAATCACGACATCGGGCGGCTTGCCAAATTCCCAGACAAAATAGGTGCGGTTTTTCTTCTCACGCCAGTCCTGTGGCACTTCCACATCTAAACTCAAGAAGACATCAGGAACCAAAGGCGGCTGACGCACTGCATAAAATACGCCCACATTTGCTGCCAGCAAAAAGGTCCGCGTACCAAAGACAGACGGATTGCTATACAGCGGTTCAGTCAACAGTCGCTGCTGCTTCTCAGAAATGAGATGATCCACAGAGGTATTGTCATCGATCGCCAGCTTGCTGATATCTAGCGACACGTCAACCTCAATTGCCACGTCTGGAGACATCGGTGGTTCCTCTCTTGCTACTTGCAATAGTAGCGGTTTCGGCGGAAATTGGGTGATAGGATGACACCGGAGGGAAAGGGCAGGTTAATCCATTGTATAAGTTGTATAAGTCGGCAAAGGGCATGCTTTAGCGTGTGCAACTCAGCGTTGTGCTGGAGGCAACATTGATTGATAGATTGCCGCACAGACGTTGCACAACCGTAATAATCGCATTGCTGTTTCTTGTCGCCAGAGTTATAACCAAACCTAGAGACACTGGTAACAGACGATGGCTGGTCAAATATTGGGCGATCGCTACGAAGTAGAGCGGCAAATTGGCAAACAAACTGGACGCTGGACCTTGCTTGCCCGAGATCTAAAAACACAAGAGCGTGTAGTCATCAAACTGTTGTTTTTGGATGATGCGCTGGAGTGGGATGACTTGAAACTTTTCGAGCGCGAGGTCGAAATCCTCAAAGCGCTTTCGCACCCGTCTATTCCTCGTTACTTAGGCTTTTTTGAACACCAACTGCCTAACGATAAAGCGCTTGCTCTTATTCAGACCTACGTTCCAGGTAAATCGCTGGAGCAGTGTCTGCAAGAGCAACGGCTTTTTACCGAAGCAGAAACAAAGCAACTTGCCAAAGCGCTGCTTAACATTCTGATCTACTTGCATGGGCAACAACCACCGATCGTGCATCGAGACATCAAGCCCAGTAATATTTTGCTAGCAAACCGTCAGGTCTATCTTGTAGACTTTGGCTCCGTTAAGTCCTTGACGAGTACTGGCGATACGAGTGCTTTTACGGTGGTTGGCACCTATGGTTATATGCCGCCCGAACAGTTCAGTGGGCGGGCGATCCCAGCGTCCGACCTCTACAGCTTGGGCGCAACTTTGACAGCGATGCTGGCTGGTGCTCACCCATCGAGTCTGCCGCATAAAGGTACGAAACTTGACTTTGAAAAAATTGCCAACCTTAGCCCAGCCTATGCAGACTGGCTGGGCTGGTTGACCAATCCAAATCTGGAGCAACGGGTACGCTCAGCACAAGAAGCGCTAGCTGCTCTGGAACAAGGCGGACGACGATCGCCAATGATCGCACCAATTGCAAAACCCACTGAGACTAAAATTTCTCTGACCCAAGATGCAACCCGCTTAGAAATTTTCATGCCCTCACTCTTGGGGCAAGCGCATCTTCATATTGATCAGCAGCAGATTTCTCTCTCTCAAAAGCGCCTGGGTTTTCAAACTGGTAGGCCTCTGACCGCGCCGCGAAAGCAAATCAGCCGATTGGAGTACCGCAAGGTAGGAAGCGCCCAAAATAATGCTGAACCCTATCTGGCTCTTTGGGCTGGCACACAAGAGTACGAACTCAAGAGTTATCCGCCGCTTACCGTTCCAGAAACGGACTGGCTGGCATACGAGCTTTCAATCTGGTTAAAGCTGCCTATTCAGTAAGAACAATCAGCAGCTTAAAACGTTTAGCAAGCAGCCTTTAAACGTGACATTGCTTAAACAGTCAACGGTCAGACGTGTTCTACGTCTGACCGTTGACTGTTTACAGAGCGCCCTTAACCCTTCTGCACAAACTGCTGCAAAATCTCACCAGGGGAACGATCCCAGGTATCTACGTGTTCACAAATTAAGGCATTCTGGTCAAGGGTGTAGAGGGAGTAGCCGTTGAAGAACAGCTTGGCCTTCCAGGGTACTCGCAGTGTACCCCGTACTGTCCAATCAGCACGAATGGTCGTCTGGTTGGTTGCCTCCACGTTGTGCAAATCAAAAGCAAGCTCTGTGAAAAAGAGCCGACCATGAAACCGTAGTGTCCAAAAGATAATGCGGTAGTTAAACTTGCCTTTAAACCGATTAACCGGATCGCGAAAGTCGATGTCGCGGCTGTAGATATCGTAGGAAATATCACGCTCAAACAATGTTGGAAGATCATGCTGCAAAGTCACGATCGCTCGCTCAACCCGCTTCAGATAATCACCCCGATCTGGATCATGGTTCATCACGATCGCTCTGCTCAACGTTTACCGTTTGCCTTCATCCTTGCCCCTTCACTGCCACCTCACGGCTCAGTTTCTTTAGCTCTTCTGTTTGCACTCTAATGTCACCTTTTGCGCCTACATTCACGGCACCAAGGCTACCGCCCAAGCCAAGCACTTCTCCGGGTTTAGCTTGAGCAAAATCAAACGATTTAACGAACTGTGCCAGGGCATATTCAAGCTGTGCGCCGGGGTCTAGAGTGACCCAGCCTTCAGTGGTAAGCTGACGAAACTCAAAATGAAGGTGTGGTCCGGTTGAGACGCCTGTGCTGCCGACTCGTCCAATCACCATGCCTTGCTTCACAAACTCACCAGGCTTGACAAAGATCTCGGACAGATGCCCGTAGAGCGTTTGCTGAGTGCCCTGATTGTGGTCGATCGCCACTGCTAAACCATAGCCGCCCATAAAATCTGCAAGCGCGACCTTACCAGCGTAAGCAGCCAACACAGGGGTGCCCATTGGTGCACCTAAGTCTGTACCAGCGTGGAAGCGTTGTTCACCTGAGACGGGGTGCAACCGCCAGCCAAACAGTGAAGTGATTGGCGCTGGAATGGAAAGGGGAAACACTAGCCGAATGTTGCCATTGCCCAGCATAGCGGGGGGTCGTAACGTGCGATAGTAGTAGTCCCTTACTGATGGCGTGGTACGACCAGGCGTAACACTGTAATCACTGATTGCCGCAGAGCCAACACTTAGTGGAGACGACGACGTGACGCCTGGCAGCAGTGGAGAGCGCTTGGCAATATCACTACTGCGCTCAGTTGCCCCAATGCTATAGCTGGTTGAATCAATGTACTGATCATCAGCACCACTTGCTGCGCCAGAGGACGATGGCGCGATCGCACGGTCTAGATCCAAAGGAGTTTCACGGGTGGGAAAAGCTTCGGGGGCAGCAGGCTCGATCGAGAGATCGGCGCTGGGAGCATTCAGCGAAGGTACTTCTAAAGCTGGTGACGGAGCCTGCTGCTCAGGTGCAGGTTCTGATAGCGTGTCGATGGACTGTGCCCATACAGTACCGCCACTCAAAACGGCAACGGTGCCAAGAACGCTGAGGCTTCGGCTTAAGAGCAATCGACGAGAAGCATCATGGAGCAAACGGGCAGCGGTGACGTGCGGAGTCATTGTGAAATCCTTGTGTCTAACAAACCGAAAGGGTAGGACAAAGTAAGATTGCAGCCCAGTCTAACAAAAGCAGAAAAATCAAGGCGTTTGGGTAGCAGGGGGAGACGAATTAGGAGTAGAGCTGTCAGGTATTGGTGTTGTCGTTGGTGTTGTATTTGGGCTAGATGTGTTGGGAACAGATGGATTAGAAGGCGTTCTGCCGCCCGGTGAAGCAAGACTTGGAGTTGTGGCACCAGTAGCGATCGGTAGATTGGTCACAGCTCGCTGGAGTGATGACAGCGATCGGTTATAGCCAATGACGGCGTTTACCCGGTTACCCTCGGCGTTAGTTAAAGCGTTTTCAGCATTGATTACATCAGTGGAAGTACCAACCCCAGCCTGAAAGCGTAGGCGCGCTAGACGTAATGCTTCCTGCGCTTGCCCCAGGGCTTGGGTTGTAGTGCCAATATTTTCAAAATTAGAGAGCAAGTTGGCATAGCCTTGCTCAACGGCAAAGCGTACTTGATTACTTTGATCGGCAAACGTCTGTTCTGCGATCGCAATATTTGCTTCTGCCTGCCGTGCCTGAGCAACCGCTGCACCGCCATCAAAGAGGGTCCAGTTTGCTCCTAATTGAAAGGCGTAGCCATCACCAATACGAATGTCGTCGTTTAAGTTATCCGCAAGTGAATACTGTGCTTGCGCGGTCACATTGGGTTTCAGAGTTGCTAGGGCAGCTCGACGCTGCTGCTGCGCCTGCTCTCGCTGCACAAGCTGTTGCTCTAGCTCGGCACGATTTTTCAGCGCTAAGACAATGCTTTCCTCCAGAGACAGATTCCACTCACCGGCAACATCCACTGGATCAGCCGCTGCCAGGTCGACCGCAGGTGAAAGGCTTAACCGTTGCGCGAGTTGTCGCCGAGAGATCTGCTGTTGTGCGATCGCGTTTGTAAGGTTCTGGCGCGCGTTCGCTAACTGCACTTGAGACTGTAAGACATCAAAACGAGTGCCTAGCCCTGCGCGTTCTAATGCCAATGTATCGCGCAAACTGGCTTCATTATTTCGTACTGAGGCTTGCTGAATGCGAACAGCTTCATCGTTCTGCTGCAAGTTGTAGTAATCGCCTGCAACGTCAAACCGTAATTGCTCTTGATTAATTTCGACCTGAAGTTCATCTGATCGTAGCTGCCTCTCAGCGGCTCGAATCGTTGCTGGACGACGACCCGAGGTGAAAATGTCATAACTTAGCGTTGCTGAGGCACTAAAGGTATTGTTAACTGGGCTGTCGGTGTTGGTTTGACGACCCAACAGTTGTGACAACGCATTGTTATTCTGACCACCACCGCTGGCTGATTGAGAACGACCTAAGCTAGTTTGTGCGCTCAAGGTTGGAAAGTTCGCTGCTTGAGACTCCCGTAACGCCGCTCTGCTGCGTTCCAACTGTAAGCGGCTAACTTGAAGGCTGCGATTGTTACGCTGTGCTAGCTCGATCGCCTGTTGCAGGGTAATCGGCTGAATACCTCGAAGTCTTACTTCCTCTGGCTTAGTGGGAAAACTCAGCGGGTTTGGATCTGGGTTTAGGTAGTCGGGTGCCTTACCAGGTTTGGCAGGACCTAACGGTCGTGAAGGACCTGGATCTGGGGTTGAAAGCGGAGGCTGCGTGATGCCACCAGGCACTGGTGTAGGGGTGGGCGCTGGTGAGGGAGTACCACCAGGCGCTGGTGCAAGGTTAGGCGCTGGTGAGGGAGTGGCTTGCGCGATCGCAGGCTGCTTAACATTGGTCACCGCTGCGGTTTGTGCGATCGCAGGCTGCTGTCGGCTAATCGCAAGGGTACTGTCTTTCGTAGGAGCACTGCCTCTAGTGCTTATTGTCTTGGGTACAACTGGAGCGACTACCACTTTAGACGGCACTGGTTTAGCCGCAGTAGGTTTAGGTGGACTGTGGCTAGCTGACTCTGAGGAAACTGTCGTTTCTGGTAGTGATATTGGCTGTAGTTTATCGCTTTTAGAAGCAGTCGGGGCTTGGTTAGGAGTTGGCTCTGATAAACCCGGTGGCATACCACTAAGGACAACTAGAACTCCCACACCCATAACGAACAAATGACGAGAAGGTTGCATACGTTTCTTGCTAGCTTGCAGTCGAAAAACTTTTGGATGGCATCGGTCGAGGAGCAGCCTTATGCAGAATAGCCGCTTACTGATCAAATTGGCAAAGCCATCTTGTTTTAAAAAGTAAAGTCATCCTAACTTCAGGAGTGTAGTATACGGACGCGAACTAAAAGCATAGTTAAAGAACCGTGTGACAAGACTTTGAGACCGAAACTGCCTGAACAGAGATAATTTTTAGCGCAACAAAGTAACGTCGTTAACTTGGACTTACCTTACAACGTCGTTAGCTTGGACTCACCTTACGGGCAAGTGGTTCACTATTACTTCATCCACTAGCGTCACCTAACCGGGTGATCTGTCGAGCAACTGCAATATTTAAGTAAGCGGTAAACCCAGAAACGCTGGCTACAGTTCAAAACTCGACCCCTGATGCCCACACATCACGCCATTTAACGGTTCCTTCGTTTGCAATGACCCAGCGACGAGCGACTAAATTTTCACGTAGTGGTGCATGACCATCGCGCCACATGGCGTACTTATAAGTGACCATTTTGCCAACGCTTTCATTAAAAGGAATTTCAGTAAACCAGGTGTTGGTGTTGATGTATTCCAGCGGGTAAGCCTTGGAAATATCCCAATTGCCCAGTTCAGGACAGTCACCGGTAACGACGATCGTTTCGCCTGGTTGGGTCTGGACACCGTTAAGCTGGACACGCACGATCGTTTGACCTTTAACCCGTTCACCGACATGGCTGATGACGATCGCGCTGCGGGTGGGAATCTCCAGGTTGTGAATCTTGCCATGACTCACCTCAAACTTATTGCGGGTCAGGACGCAGGTATGCTCACCATCTGGTAATTCCGTCTCAACGTTGGCGATCGTTGCAGTCTCACCCCGGTTGAGCGCGACAAAACAAATGGAGTCGCGATACCGTCTGGCATAGCAATACACATCAGGTTCAAGGTGCTTCTGCCAATGCCCTCCCATGGACACAGCAGGATTCAAACGACGCAGACCAGAGAGTAAGCGGATCAAGCGATACATTTCAGTATCAGTGTCCCACTGCGTCATCATGGGACGGTTATAAGGATCATTGCCCCCGTTGGTATCGTCGTGGAGATACTGTTCTGTGCCGTAATAAATGCAAGGAATGCCACGACTGGTCATGATCAGCGTAATGGCTACCCTCAGTATGTCTGGATCAGCATTTAAGGACTGAAACCGGGGCATATCGTGGTTGCCGACAAACGTGACTAACTCGTTTGCCCTGAAGTAGCGGTAATCCAGGTCAAAGATCTCCTGAACCAGATGAAACCCACCTTCGGCTCCCTGTCCCAGTGCGGCGCGGATGGCAACACATAAGCCAAAGTCAAGCAGCGTCATGCCAGACTGATTGGCATATTCAACGGAGCGATCGTCCGAGGGATGATTATAAATCCACTCGCCAAAAGTAAAGACATCCGGTCGATAACTCTGGATATCGGCGTTAAACTCCTGCCAGAACCAGATGGGCATATGTTTAACGGTATCGATACGTAGGGCATCGACCCCGCGATCGAGCCATTGCTTAATGGCTGCTTTGATATAAGCGCGATAGTCGCTGTTGTTTTCGTTAAAGGTAGCTAGCCCAGACAGTTCACAGTTTTGCACTTGCCACTCGTCTTCCCAGTCTGTGACTTCGCCATAGTGGTGATACCAGCCGTTTTTGTCATCGTTAAAGTCAGCAATCTTGACACCATCATCATAAAGTTCGCCCTTTTTACCGCTGAAGTCGGGGTTGCTGTGGTTGCAAACGATGTCAAGGATCAGCTTCATGTTGCGCTTGTGTAGCTCTTCAATGAGGCGATCGAAAGTCGTATTTTTTTGCTCTTGAGTGCGGTTCAATGACGGGTCTTCGCCCTTACCGATGTAGCGTGGGTTGAGGCGCTTGAAGTCTCGCGTCCAGTAGCCATGCATGGCAGCGTTGTCTACAAAGAGCGCTTCCACCTGCTCAAACAAAGGCGTTAACCAGAGCGCGGTCACACCTAAATTTTTAAGGTAATCAAGCTTGTCAATGATGCCTTGTAAATCACCGCCCCAATATTTACCCCAGTCTTGCCGTTCAGGATCAAAAAGCTCTGGATTGGGTCCTTCGTTGTTTTCAGGATCGCCATCGTGAAAGCGATCGACCACTATGAAGTAGAGCGTTTCTTGACGGAACTCTATATCGCGAGTGTAAAGAAATTCCAGATCAATTTCGGTGTCTTGGCGGGCTTCCGAGACTAGCGATACGGCTTTTTCTTGGTTGTCATCCGTTTCGTACTGAGTGCGAGAGCCTGACGGAGGAGTTGCTACCATAATTCGTTGAGAGCCTACTAATAAGAGCCAGTCACTTAGGGGCAGTTGTTTAGAGTGATTTATCTAAAACTGTCTGTTTAACTCTGATGTTGACAACCTTTATATTTGAAACCCGCAATTGACAACGCTTATGAACGGATAGTCAGAAGCAGCAGTAAAAGCCTTCTCGCCGACAGTTGGGCGATCGCCATTTACAGCATTCAGCTTCGTCTAAGCGTGCAGCCAGCAAAGCTAGTTCTTAGCTAGGCTGCAAAAACCGCTCAGCTAAACTATATAAAAGTTAATACCTGTCTCTGCGTTTTGGTATCTAACTTGGGTAGTAGTTCTCTACTGTTCATGCCCCTAAGGGTATAAAACCTGCGGATGTTACCAACCGATTTGCTCATTCATCGTTATAGTGGCGAGGAAATTGTACCCAAACGGTTGACGATCGCGGCACCAAATCTGGCGATCGCCAATGACGTGATCACCCTTTTTCAGAATGCTAAAGCTGGCACCAGAGGCGCACTCAATCAGCAACTGCAAGCGTTAGAAGGTGAAAGTACTGACTACCGGATTAAGCGTGGTCTTGCTCATTTGCTAACCAGTGACACCTTTAGCCGTTTTGAAACGATTAGTCCGCTTGACCCTCCCATGTTGCGCCAGCGAGTCTTTGCGCTCTCAGCACAACGAGCAGGCGGCTCTACAGCCACACAAGTAACGCTGGAGCAGCTTGCTGCAAGCCTTACTCAAGAGCTGGGGCAGGATATTTTGCCCGCACATATTCAAACGGGACTGTATGCCGACCTAACCGAAAACCAAATTTTGACCAGCTTTGAAGCACCAACAGCAGAAGCATTACTGCATCGTTATAATCTGTCGCAAGTGCAAGGTATTTTCTATCGCGCCAGCCACGTCACTATTAACGCGCATCGTAATGATCCTGGCGAATACAAACTGCTGTTTCGCTATCTCAAGCTGTTTCGCCTAATGACCTACATTGAAGGTGACGCGGATCATGGCTTTACGCTGACGATCGATGGTCCTACTAGCCTTTTCAAACCAAATACACGCTATGGGCTAAAGCTAGCAATGATGCTGCCAGCCTTATTGCACGTGACCAAATGGAGCCTTAGCGCCACTCTGCAACAGCGAGAGACGTATTCTGGCGAACTGCGATCGGGACGCTTTACCCTCAACGCAGACTGCGACTTAGTAACGCACTACCCCCCCGGTAAAACCTATGACAGTATGCTGGAAGCTGGTTTTGTTGATCGGTGGTCAAAAGCAAAAACCGAGTGGCAGCTTGAACGAGAAGTCGATCTAATCCCCATTCCTGGCAGCGTGATGATTCCCGATTTTCGCCTCGTGCATCCGGATGGGCGCACGTTTCTGCTCGAAATCGTAGGCTATTGGCGACCCGACTATCTCAAGAAGAAGTTCTCTCAGGTACGCCAATCAGGGCGCGATGATCTGATTTTGGCAATCTCAGAACGGTTAAATCTGGAAAAAGCAGGCGTTAAAAGCAGTGACCTTTCCGCACGAGTTGTCTGGTTTAAAGATCAATTAATGCCTAAAGCCGTGCTGGAGTTGCTGGCTAAACTTTAAGGGCACAGCGGCAGGTTTTTGTGCTGAAGAATCTTTGTGTTGAAGAAACTGGGAGTATTTGCAACCTGCTGTAGCTTAATTCGTCAAGCATTCTAAGTTTTCAAAAAGTGGAGCCATTAGCTTCGAGCCGTGGGGACTGTGTGCATCACTATAAAGCGAAGTTGAACGACTGAGCATGGCTACTCCCTCGTTTTGTGGCACCCTGCTACGGCTTAAAGAAGTGTTCTTTTACGTTTTCGTTTCAGTTTCCGAAATGCTACTGCCAAAGCATGTAGGGAGAAGCTAGGCTAGCGAGTAACTTTTGAGAACGGTAGAAGGCAGCAGCTAGCAGTCAGTCATTACCTTCAAGCCTCTCCTTCTCTCCTCACCCTATTACCCCTCTCTCTCATGCCCCAACAACTTGCGATCTCTACCCGTGGGCTAACAAAACAGTTTGAGCGGCAGATTGCCGTCAACGATGTTGATTTACAAGTGCAGGCAGGTGAAGTCTATGGCTTGATCGGTCCCAATGGCGCGGGTAAGACGACGCTGATTCGGATGCTGGCAACGGCAGAAGAGCCAACCGTAGGCGAAATTTATATCAATGGTGAGCCACTGGTACGCGATCGCGACAACCCAAACCTGAAGCGACAGCTTGGCTATCTGCCGGACGACTTTCCGCTTTATGACGACTTGACCGTTTGGGATTATCTCGATTACTTTGCACGGCTCTATCGGCTAACCGAGCCCAAACGCAGCCGACGATTGAAAGAGGTGCTGGAACTGGTACAGCTCACGCACAAGCGCCAGAGTTTGATTGCGACCCTTTCACGGGGGATGAAGCAGCGACTGAGCCTTGCACGCACAATCATCCATGAGCCAGTACTGCTGTTACTAGATGAACCAGTATCAGGGCTAGACCCGATCGCCCGTGTTCAGTTTCGCGAAATTATCAAAGTGTTGCAAGAAGCGGGCATGACGATCCTGATTTCATCGCACGTCTTAAGCGATTTGGAAGAACTTTGCACGTCCGTTGGAATCATGGAGCTGGGCTTTTTGGTTGAAAGTGCCTCGCTTGAAAATTTGTACCAGCGCCTTAGTCGTCAGCAAATCGTAGTGGCGACAATGGGCAATCTGGGGGCACTGAAGGCAGAGTTAAACAACTGCCCACAAGTTGAAGGCATAGAAGTTTTGGCAGATGCCCAGAGCCTTTGTGTTCACTTTTCTGGTGATGTACAGGAATCGGCTGCGCTGCTGCGATCGCTCATCACCGCCGGCATTCCTCTCACTGATTTTCACCGCACGCAAGAAAGCCTGGAAAGTATCTTTCTCAAAATGGGGCATCAGCAAACGTCGTAACAGTGCTTTTAGCAGTCAGAAGTTAGTAGAACCTTCAATCTCAACTCGAAACGTTCTTCTTTGTCCTTTTATCTTTTACATCAATGCTGTCTCACTGGCTGACGCAACTGAGCGATCGCAACCCCCAACTTCTGCGAGAAATCAAAGGGCGTGTCACACGGCGTCAGGTGCTGGTGACGTTGGCGCTATCGCTAGTAACGCAGCTTCTGATTATGGGCTACAACTGGCGACGTCTTGGCTCAGCTTATGCTGAAACGAGCGAGAGTAACATGATGTGGCGCCTTTGGTGGTTCGACATTTGCAATACAACGACTTGGATTGCACTACTGCTCCTACTGTTCTTGGGCAGCTACTTGTTAGTGAATGACATTGCACAGGAAGAGCGGCGAGGCACACTAGACTTTGTGCGCTTAAGCCCAGAGTCTGCTCAAAGTGTTCTGCTGGGTAAGCTGCTGGGTGTGCCGATCTTATTGTACGGGGCGATCGCTTCTGCCCTTCCTTTGCACCTCTGGGCAGCAAACAATGCAGGATTATCGCTGTTACTGATCGCTAGCGTCTACCTACTGGCAGTCGCTTCTTGTAGCTTTGTCTTTAGTTTCACCTTGCTTCATAGTTTGGGTTGGGGTGCTCAGGCGCAATTCTGGTATGTCTTACCTGTTCCCTGCATCATCTACTTTTTGCTCTCGCTACTAAGCGTTTATGGAAGTTTCAAGTATCAGTATCATGCACACAGTCAATTTATGGCTGCAACGGGTTACTTCAACCTAGGAAGCGGCTTTTTCATTGCTGTCAGCGTTCTAGTGACAGCAATGGTGGTGCTGACGTTCAGCATGTGGTGGGAGAGTATAAAGCGCTTTCATCACCCACCGCTACGCCGCTGAATTTTACCGCTTTTGACATTTATTGCTTCATCTAACTGTCTTTACTTAAACCTCAAAGCTCAAAACTTTCTCTTACCCTCATTGCCTTTTAACCTGGAGCATTCATCGTATGACACTTAACTGGCTGCATAAATTCAGCGATTGGAATCCCCAGGTCTTCCGGGAACTCAAAGGACGCTTGAAGCGCCGTAATGTTCTTCTCACTGTTCTAGGATCACTGACAACTCAGATCTTCGTGCTGCTATGTTTTTGGAGCACGCTGCCTGTTGCACGACCAGCCGTGATAGGGGATGACCACCACAACGCGTACTGCACAGGCAAGGGGAGCTATCGCTGGTTTGAATGTCTTTACGATTCACTGGGTAATCCCATAGTGAATTGGCAACGCTGGTGGTTCGATGTGTTTCAGGCAATCTCCTGGGTCTTGCCCTTTGTGCTGCTGATTGCAGGGGTGTATTTGCTCATTGGTGACTTAGGGAAGGAAGAGCGCCGCGGCACGCTGAACTTCATTCGCTTAAGCCCACAAACTAGCCAGAAGATTCTGCTTGGCAAGCTATTGGGAGTGCCCGCTGTACCTTATTTGGCGGTGTTGTTGGCGTTGCCGCTGCATGGGCTGGCTGCGATCGCAGCCGGAATGCCAATTAGCGATGTTCTCAGCTTCTACCTTTTAACGACGGCTGTTTGCGCCTTTTGCTACACAGCCGCCTTGCTGTATGCGCTGATGGGTGGCGTGCAGGGTTGGACAGGAGCAGTGGTGATTTGGATGAGCTACACGCTCTTCTATCAACTGTGGCACTCTTGGGCATCGTGGGAATCTTCTTGGTCAAATCCGACTCTGCGCCTGCAATGGTTTTACTTCTTAATTAACGGCAGCCGTACCACTGCGCTTGCCTTTGCATTGCTGACGTTGGGAACTGGCACCTACGGGCTGTGGCAAGCGGTCAACCGTCGCTTCCGTCATCCTGAGCTGACGCTGTTAAGCAAAAGACAGAGTTACGGCATGACACTTTGCTTAGAAGTTTGGCTGATTGGGTTTGTCTTCCAGAATTTTACAAACTACGATCGCCCTTTTGAGTATTTAATCTGGTTGGGCTTTTGCAATCTGCTGTGGTTTATGGTGCTTTTTGCAGCACTTACCCCGCAGCGGCAGATGCTAATCGATTGGGCGCGGTATCGGCGGGAGCGAGTTACCAGCGCCAAGCAGTTTTGGAGTCGCTCGATTGTCAAAGACTTGCTGTGGAATGAGAAGAGCCCAGCGCTGGTGGCGATCGCACTCAACCTGCTGATTGCGGCTGTAGTGGTCGTACCCTGGATACTTAGTTGGCAACGTTATAGCAGTCCACGACAAGGGCTAGCGACCATTGTCCTGGGTAGTACGTTCACGCTTATTTGTGCTGCGATCGCTCAACTAATGATGTTTATGAAGTCGCCGAAACGGGCAGTCTGGGCAGCAAGCACGGTTACCGCTGTAGTGATTCTGCCGCCAGTCGCGCTTACTGTCTTGCAGTTTTCCTACACCGAAGTACCGCTAGCATGGCTGTTCTCCATCGGTGCCTTTACAGTGTTTCAGCAAGGTGTCTCAATAACGACTGCCTTCACTGCCTTCCTGGGTCATCTTGGCATCTTGAGTTTGCTGTCTTTGCGCCTCACTCGTCAGCTAAAGCGGGCAGGCGAGTCAGAGATGAAGGCATTACTAGCAGCAAGTAGGGGCTAGCTCCAAAGTAAGTAGCTGGGCGTAATGATTGATAAGCTGCATTTCGACCCCGCGTTCGACTGAGCGCTCACGCCGAAGTCTCAATGCTCTTAGCCCTATATGTCAGCGAGTTGAGCGCAGTCGAAACCCGGTCCCTCAGTAGTGCTTAATTTAGCCCTCCTACTTATCTAAACTCAAAACGTTCTTGTCCTTCAATCCTTGACATCAATGCTGTCTCACTGGCTGACGCAACTGAGCGATCGCAATCCCCAATTCCTGCGGGAAATCAAAGGACGTGTAAAGCGGCGTAATATGCTGGTGACGCTGGCTCTATCGCTAGTAACTCAGCTTCTGATCGTGGGCTACAACTGGCGACGTCTTGGCTCAGCTTATGCTGAAACGAGCGAGAGTAACATGATGTGGCGCAGTTGGTGGTTTGACATTTTCAATACGACGACCTGGATTGCACTACTGCTCCTATTGTTCTTGGGCAGCTACCTATTGGTGGGGGATATTGCCAAGGAGGAACGGCGAGGTACTCTAGCCTTTGTGCGCTTGAGTCCAGAGTCTGCTCAAAGTGTTCTGCTGGGTAAGCTGCTGGGTGTGCCAATCTTGTTGTACGCAGCGATCGCGCTTGCCATCCCTCTTCATTTTTGGGCAGCTATTAATGCAGGGCTGTCGCTGTGGACGATCGCTAATGTATACGCACTTGTAGCCACTTCTTGTAGCTTTGTCTATGCTTTTGCAACTTTTCATGCCTTAGGTTGGGGAGCCAAAGCGCAAATCTCTTACATCTTACCCATTCCCTGCTTCATTTACTTTTTGCTCTGGCTGTTTAGCTTCTACGGAAGGTACTTCAATCTACACGAAAATGTTCCTCAAGATAGCGTCTTCATCGCGTCCTTCGAGCCATGTTTTTTCTTCAACTTTTTGTTGGTTACGTTTGCCTTACTGTCGTTTGGTTTGTGGTCGGGCTGCATTCACCGCTTTCACCTGCCACCGCTGCGTCGTTAAACATAAAACTTTTTAATCCAAGCTGTCACACCTACGTCAGTAACAGTCTCCTTAAAACATCCCCTAGCACATGGACAGTTCTAATGATATGAAGCCCGTTTCATAAACAGTTTTCTCTACCGATAGCTCAAGACCGTGCTATTTCTCTGAAACCAACTGTCGTACCTTCTAGACCCTCGCCTTTTAACCTGGAGCATTCATTTGTATGGCACTTAACTGGCTACATAAATTCAGCGATTGGAATCCCCAGGTCTTCCGAGAACTCAAAGGACGCTTGAAGCGCCATCATGTTCTTCTCACGGTTCTGGGATCACTTATAACTCAGCTCTTCGTGCTGCTGTTTTTTTGGAGCGTACTGCCTGTTGCACGGTCGTCAAATCTCAACACTTATACAGATGACTTGTATGTTGATCACAACGCGTACTGTACAGGCGAAGGGAGCTACCGTTCGCTCAAGTGTCTTTACGATTCACTGGGTAATCCCCTAGTGAATTGGCAACGCTGGTGGTTCGATGTGTTTCAGGCAATCTCCTGGGTCTTGCCGTTTGTGCTGTTGATTGCAGGGGTGTATTTGCTCATTGGTGACTTAGGGAAGGAAGAGCGCCGCGGCACGCTGAACTTCATTCGCTTAAGCCCACAAACTAGCCAGAAGATCCTGCTTGGCAAGCTTTTGGGCGTACCTGCTGTACCTTATTTGGCGGTGTTGTTGGCGTTGCCGCTGCATGGGCTGGCTGCGATCGCAGCCGGAATGCCAATTAGCGATGTTCTCAGCTTCTACCTTTTAACGACGGCTGTTTGCGCCTTTTGCTACACTGCCGCCTTGCTGTATGCGCTGATGGGTGGCGTGCAGGGTTGGACAGGAGCAGTGGTGGTTTGGATGAGCTACACGCTCTTCTACCAACTGTGGCACTCCTGGTCAGACTCCAGTCTGCGCCTACAATGGTTTTACTTTTTAATTAACGGCAGCCGTACTACTGCGCTTACCTTTGCATTGCTGACGTTGGGAACTGGCACCTACGGGCTGTGGCAGGCAGTCAACCGTCGCTTCCGTAATCCTGATTTGACGCTGTTAAGCAAAAGACAGAGTTACGGTATGACGCTTTGCTTTGAGGTCTGGCTGATCGGGTTTGTCTTCCGGGATCTTCAAACCTACGAGCACCCCTTTTACGATTTGATCGGGCTGGGCTTTTTCAATCTGCTGTGGTATATGGTGCTTTTTGCAGCACTTACCCCGCAGCGGCAGATGTTAATCGATTGGGCGCGGTACCGACGGGAGCGGGTTACCAGCGCCAAGCAGTTTTGGAGCCGCTCGATTGTCAAAGACTTGCTGTGGAGTGAGAAGAGTCCAGCATTGGTGGCGATCACGCTTAACCTGCTGATCACAGCCATTGTTGTCACTCCTTGGGTGCTTAGTTGGAGCCGTCCTAACAGTTCCCCACGGGAAGGGTTAGTAACAATTATTCTGGGTAGTACGTTCACACTTATTTGTGCCGCGATCGCTCAACTAATGATGTTTATGAAGTCGCCGAAACGGGCAGTCTGGGCAGCAGGTACGGTTGCTGCTGTGGGAATTCTGCCACCAGTAATGTTTGCCATCTTGGGAGTTTCCTACAGTAAAGTGCCGCTAACGTGGCTATTCCCATTTGGTGCCTTTGCAACGTTTCAGCAGGGTGTCTCAATGACGACTGCCTTCACTGCCTTCCTGGGTCATCTTGGCATCTTGAGTTTGCTGTCTTTGCGCCTCACTCGTCAGCTAAAACGGGCAGGCGAGTCGGAGATGAAAGCATTGCTAGCAGCAAGTAGAGGCTAGCTCCAAAGTAGAAAGCTCTAAGGTATAAAGGCTGAAGGATAGAATCCATCTTCTACCCTTCAGCCTTTATACTTTCAATTTCAGCTTTTTCTCGTGGTTAGCTTCAGCGCTTTCTTCACCAGATCAGGAATTTGCCAGGGAAGATCAGCGACCGGAATTTTGGCACGCCGAAAGGCATTGATTTTGCTATCGGCTGTACCTGTTTCAGGACCTAGTTCAGAAACCTGGGCGTTAATAATGGCTCCAGCGTGCCCCATACGTCTACCTTTGGGCGCAGTACGTCCAGCAACATAAGCAATTACAGGTTTGTCGATCGCCTCAGCAATATAGTGTGCAGCAGCTTCTTCGCTGTCGCCACCAATTTCGCCTACCAGCACAATCACTTCTGTATTTTCATCTTCGTCCAAAATCTGGAGCCACTGTGGAAAAGATGAGCCGACGATCGCATCGCCGCCAATACAAACGCCGATCGACTGCCCTAAGCCTGCTTGCGTTAGCTCTAGCGCAATTTCATACGTTAGTGTACCGCTACGACTAATCAAACCAACAGGTCCAGGTGTATAAAACTCGCCCGGATGAAGCCCCATTAACAGTTGACCCGGAATAATGATGCCAGGACTGTTGGGACCAACAATCAATGTTTCTGTGGCTTCGGCTTTGCACAGCAAGCTAACCATATCCAGCGGCGGAATGCCTTCTGTAATCAGCACAATTTGACGAATGCCAGCCGCGATCGCTTCTAGTGCTGCGTCTAGTGCTGCATACGGCGGCACAAAAATGACGGTCGAATCAACCGGACCGACGATCGCCAGCGCTTGCTCGACCATGTCGAACACACGAATGTCTTGCTGCACTGTGCCGCCATAACCTGGGCTAACCCCTGCAACTACATTGGTGCCGTACGCCCGCATAAGTGGCGCATACGTCGCACCCAATGGTTCGACAACACCCTGTATCAAGACTTTGCTGTCTGGTAAGAAATTCATAACCGATGATCACTGAAACGATCGCAGCACAAGAAAACTAATACTAGCCAGAATGCAAGAGAAAAGCGAATGTTGCTGCTACTCAAGTAACAGTACAGCAATTTTGCTGAGGGGAAATCACTTGGGAAGGAAGGGGCAGGGGTAAGGAGGGAGAGGTTTAAGGATACAAGTTTTGAGTAGCGCTACGTCCTTTAGATTCGCTTCGCGTTTCTGATCTGCCAAAAGCGTTAAGTGCCATTAGAGCGTTTAAGTTAATTCTGCCTTTTGTCTTTTATGAATTGCGTACTGCCGCTTTCGACAGCGTTACAGCTTGAGTAACAGCCTCGTTAAGGCTTTCAACTAACGGAATTTGCACTGCTTCTAGACGTGCTTGTGCACGATCGCGATCGCGCCCCACCAGTCGTACAACCAGTTGAGGAAAGCGCACGGTGTGAGCAATCAGCGCTTCGGGACTGATCTCGCTTATGCTGCGGGGCTTCCGTACTCGGCTCAGCAACGATTGAGCAATAACGGCCGCAATCTCATCACAGGGAATCAAACCACTGACCAGATTAATCAATAATACCCGCACCTGTTTCGTCTGAAGCATCTGCTCTAGACCATGTTCTAACTGTTCACGCAGGGTCGTAGGCGACGCATCCCATTGGGTTTCACCACCAATGTTAAGAAAGATAGCTGGTTTGCCACCGGCTTGAGCTACTGCATCCATCGTTGCCATTGTTAGCCCTGCCCCATTACACAAAAGCCCAATCTGACCATCTGGTTCGATCGTGACTGGCGATCGACTCAGATGACCAGGCTGGTTACCGTCTGACTTAGCAATAAGAGCCGCTAAGGCTGGATGTCGCGCCAGTGCATCATCATTCACAGTAATTTTGCCGTCTAGTGCCATCACATCACCAGTGGCAGTCACACCAAGCGGATTAATCTCTACTAGATCTAAGTCATGCTGCACAAAAAGCCGATACATCTTTTCGAGCATGGCGCTCACTGATTCAATGAGTGCACCCTGCAAGCCCATCTTGAGCGCTAAGCGGCGGGCATAAAAGGGCGAAAAATCTTGATCGACAACAACATGCTGCATTTGCTCCAGCGCTGTCTGCACATCAATGCCGCCTTGCTGAGAACCTAATAAGACCGGACGACAAATCGATCGATTCAAGACAACCGCTAGATAAAACTCGCGCTCCGAATCATACTTTGCTTCGGCTAGCAGCACCTTTGGGTACTCGCCCATAATCGGCAGGTTGAAAATAGTTTGCGCGGCAGCGACAGCATCGATCGTGTTTTCTACAAAACGCACGCCGCCGACTCGCCCACGCCCACCAATATAAACCTGCGACTTCAGCACTACGGGATAAGGAATCGTCAGACCTTTGAGATCTTTAGGGCGATCGATACGCTGAGAGGGCAGTACTGGGATACCCATCTCGCGAAACAATTCCTTTGCTTGATACTCCAACAAGTCCATGCTGACACCTTTCTTTTGAACAAAGCCCTGACTCAAAGATAAACCGTTGTCTCGATTTCTCTCTATTGTGCTGACAATTCAGTGCTTGTGAGGGCGATTGGTCAGCATCTGCCAAGGCAATGAGCCACTCTCGTTAGCCAAACGCGATCTCTGCCCCTCAGGCACAACAAAACAGATAGATGGACAAAGTGACTAACTTTTCACTATCAGGCTGCATGACTCACAATCCAGATTTACCTCCTCCGAAATAGGCGGTGTTTCTCCATTAGCAGGATGAGCTTCATTCGGCTTAATTCTAATGTGGACGGAGTAGGTAAAAGAGGTTACGTCATGAATAACGATTCCAAGGTGAACGACAACGATACGGGCATTAACCAGCCTATGACTCCTGAAGAAGTTGATCCCGCTCAAAAACGGGCACAGCAAGAAATACTAGATAAAAGCGAAGCGCCACTAACAGTGAATCCGGGCGATCGCATTGATGAATCTAAAACATTAGAGGAGAAAGCGCAGCAGGTCGCGGTTGATGCACCTGATATTACGGGTGATCATATCGTTGTCCCAACATACTTTGTGGTTGACGAGCCTGATGGCACTCAAAAAGCGCTGCATCACGTCAAGGATGCTGAGGAAATCTCTGACGTAGTGCGTCAAGCTGGGTATGGCGGTTAAGCACCCATGTCCAGTGGTTCGTACAGTTTAATTAAAGCTTAGGCAAGGTGAAAGGGTATATCCCTTTTGCTTTGTCTGAGTTTGTGTGAGAGGGGATCAGCAACGGTTATAAACGATTGCGCTAGCAATTACCCTTAAAAAGCCCAAAGGGGTCAGCGATCGCCGATAATTCCCTTGTGAAGCTGTTTGGATACAGATCGCCCGCAGATAGTGTTTATGATTGGGACATAGCATTGTTACCGATTATTCGTCCAATCGCCTCTGTTCGCTATTGTTTCTCTTTGATTGTTTTCTAAACAATGTAGACCACGGTAGCGGCAGTCCGTCTTATGGTAAATACAACCTGCAACTATGCAAACTAGCCACGCACAGTCGGTAGTTCAGCCCTCTCTTCCGATCCCCTCGCCCCTTTCTAGACAAGACGCTTGGTCTCGCACAGTGCGCCCCTTAGGAGCCTATGCCATTCAGGGCGTCGCTGTAATGGACAGTGCCCTCCTCGTGTTAGATTCCATCCGGGGCTATCTGCTCAAAGTTGACCCGGCGACAGACAACGCGACGATGGTCAACTCGTGCCAGGTCGATAACTTTGTTGGGGCAACTGGGCTTGCCGTCTGGCAAACGAGTATTTGGTTTGCTCGCGAAGAGAATGTCTACGTTTGCAGCCTAGACAATCTTGAACCGCAACTTTTTATCACCATGCCCTATGCGGTGGATGGTGTTGCGGTGTGGGAGTCTACGGTTTATATTTCGAGCCAGAAAGAGGGCTACATCTCAATTTTTGAGCGCCAGTCGCGTCGGTTGATTACTCGTTTTCCTATGCCAGGGGTAGGGGCTGAAAACCTGACCGTGCGGGGTGAAGAGCTTTGGGTCTGCGATCGCTTAGAGCAAACAGTTTATTGCCTCGATCGGGCGACTGGAGAGCAGCAGTTTTGCGTACTAACACCCTTTGAGTTTCCTACAGGGCTAACATTCTATCCGCATTCTGAGAGTGGTCATGACGTTCTCTATGTGTCTTATGCGGGTGAGGAACCATACATTCGAGATAACCCGAATAATCTAGAAGAGCCTTTAGAACTGACCTTTCGCGATCGCACCTTCATCCATCCGCTTTACATCCAGCACCATCCTCACGATCGTTACACGCTCTCTAACGGCTACCTGGTTGAGATGTCCTATGCGGAAGAACTACTGCCCCTGGAAGAGGTTGAAATCCACAAGCTAGAATGGCGCATCGCGCTACCCACTGAAACCCATCGGCAAAAAATTCTGCGGATCGAGCCGATCGGTCTGCCATTTACTGAAGAGATGCAAGATGGGCAGCGTGTAGCAGTTTTTCAGTTCGAGAGGCTGAAATCTTATGAGCGACAGATTTTTGGCTGGAAGGCTTTGCTAGAGGTGCGCGGCATTAAGTATGCTTTGACACCAGATGATGTGGATGACGTCCCAGCGCTACCATCCGACTTTCACGCCCGCTACCTAGTAGATGACGATGAACTGGCGATGGATACTCCTGTAATTCAGCAAGCGGCGAAAGAGGCGATCGGTACCGAAACAAACCTACTGCGAAAAATCTTAAAAATTCGCAACTATGTGTACGATCGCCTTTCTTACAGCCTCACACCCCACATTGATGCACCGGACGTTGTGTGGGAACGGGGCGTTGGCTCCTGCGGCGAATATGTTGGAGTGCTGCTAGCACTGGCACGGCTTAATGGCATTGCCTGTCGTACCGTGGGACGCTATAAATGTCCTGCAAAAGCAGATCAGCACCATGTACCGCTAGAGCCGGACTACAACCACGTCTGGATTGAGTTTTATGTACCGGGCTATGGCTGGCTACCAATGGAGTCGAACCCGGATGATGTTGTTGAACGCGGTCCCTATCCAACCCGGTTCTTTATGGGTTTGCCCTGGTATCACGCCGAAATTGGTAAGGGGATTCCGTTTGAAACCATGTCTACTCAAGATGATGGCGTTGATGTGTCGATCGGGGAACTAGCGATTAATCACGTTCGCTTTACCATTCTTGGCGAACTGCCCCCATCTGACTAACACCTGCCTTTAACGGCTCAAACCCGTTTGTGGGAGAGTAGCAACACTTGATACATTGTGAACCCAGCCATGACCGTCAAAAGCGTTAATGAAAGCATTGCTCAGACCTTAAACTCTTGCTGTAACGTGCCCATAGGGAAAGTGTAAACTTTCATGACGCAGTGTTTTTCAGCCGTTTAGCTGAGTTTTCTAGTCTTAAGTGTCTGTGCTGGTTTCCTGCTTTTCACTGCGATGAGTCGGCAACGTTTCGATCAGCAGATCCATTTGTTGCTGACGTTGACCCAAAAATTCCTCGCACTGGCGCAAATGTTTTACAGCAACGGCGAATTGGTCGAAAACATCTGCCAGATCTAACTCTCCAGATTCGATCTGCGCCATGATTGCTTCGATCTGCCTTACCGTTTCTTCGTAATTCCAGTTTGCCAATGATGAGTCTGTAGCTGACAGGCGATCGCCATCCATTTGACGAGGCATATAGGTTTCAGAAAGGTCTCTAGGAGTGGTCACAATAAGTTAGAGCAGAGTCTACAACATTAGTATATTCCAGAGGTTTTTATACCAATGCAAAAACTGTTGGCTACAGATTTCTGCGCTCGAGCTTAAGACCAGCAAAAAGCCCCCGGATGTAGTATCCGGGGGCTAAGTCACTCAATGCTACGCAGTGAGGAAGCTACTAGCAGTCACGCTGCTGGCTTGAACTCCAGACAGAAACGCTAATTTTCCGTCGCCTGCACTAATTAGGGTGCGGCTGCCATCTTGTACGATCGTCAGGTCGTTGAACGTCAAGCCCGCGCTTAAGTTAAAGCGAGTTGACCCAGCAGAGTAGCCGTTAATGGTATCAATGCCGTTGCCGCGTGTGAGGACGATCGTATCCTGCCCACCATTCAGGTTAATAGTGTCGCTACCGAGTCCGCCATCAATGAAGTTGATACTAGAGCCAACCGTAACGGTGTCATTGCCATCACGACCAAAGATAGTGTTGTTGCCATCATAGGCATAGATTTTGTCATTGCCAGAGCCACCATCAAAGTAGTCATTGCCAGAGCTACCAAATAGCTCATCGTTACCATCTTCACCAAAGATGATGTCGTTGCCGCCATTACCGTAAAGCTTGTCATTGCCATGACGACCCAAAATGGTGTCAACGCCAGTTGTGCCTTGAATGGTGTTGTTACGAGCATCGCCAAAGATTTCGTTGATGTCGTTGATGGCAATGGTCAAGACGCTATCTAAACTCAAGCCACCCTGGTCAGTGGTTTGCACTCGAATGCTGTAGCTAGAAGTCGTTTCAAAATCGGGCGAAAGGTTGATTTGCAGTTGATTGCTGTTGATTGTGAAGGCACTATTACCGCTATCGCCTGCACCAGCAACCAAACTATAGGTGAAGGTATTACCTGGATCAGGATCGGCTGTGGTGAAATTGCCAATCAGCGTATTGGCTGGAACATTCTCATCAATGCTGGTGGTGCTCAAAGCAAGAGTAGTCGGGGCACTGTTAAACCGGAACCGGGCAACAGAGGGATCGTGGTCGCTAATCTGGTCAGCAAACTCTGAGTTGAAGTGAACGACATCATACCCATTGAGTTGATTTAACAAATTGCCGCTCACTAGAATGTGGTCAAGCGTCTGAGCGTTACCTTCAAAGTTGTAGGTATAGCGCTCATTGGCAGGCAGAGTTTCGATCAAATTGGCCAGACTGGCGCTTTCTACCAGGTTGACTGGGGCGGAAAACTCGAAGTCATTCAAGTCACCTGCTACGACGACGTTAGCGTTGGGGTTTACAGCCAGCACGCTTTGCACAAAGTTTTTGACGATCGCCGCCTGCTGAAGCCGCTGGGCTTCGCTAGTGAGAGTCGGTGGCTGAAAGCGCCCAAACAATGGCTGATCGCCGCCTTTGGAGTTGAAGTGGTTGGCAACCACAAAAACCGTTTGTCCGTTGAAGACGAACTCACCGACCAATGGTTTGCGGCTGGCGTTGAACGCAGGGTTGGTTGGGTCGATGAGACCAGGACTGGCAGAGAGTAGAGGATTTCCGCTGTCGTTGGTTACGGTTGTCCCTGTTGTAGAAGCACCGCCCGGGCGATCGACAAAGGAGACGCGATTGGGATTGAACAGGAAGCCCACGCGAATATTGCCGCCTGGTTCGCCTCCATTCGTGTCATCCACCGGATTGATCTGACGGAATTCGTACCGGGGACCACCTGCCGCCACGATCGCGTCAATCAAGGTTTGATACGTCTGACTGGCATCCACAATGGCATCGTTTGTAGGACCGTTGTTATCCTGAATTTCTTCCAGATTGATAATATCTGGCGCTTTCAGGTTCGTGACGATCGCGCTGGCAAGGGCATTAAACTTCGCGGCACCATCGCCTGGATCGAGGTTTTCCACGTTGAAGGCGGCGACCGTCAAATCGGTGGCGCTGCCAACCAGATTCGTCACTTCTTTTTGCAAGGGCGATGCTTGTACAACCGTTGGTGCCGTAGTAACCAGGACTTCATAGTTGCTGAAGTCATAATTCACGACTCCAGCAATCGTGCTGAGTTGAGCACCCACATTCACCTCAGGCAACACCAGCGCATTGTCCAGATCGTCAATCTGAATGCGTTCAGGGTTGAAGTCGTTAGCTGTAATCAGGCTACCGCCACGAGCCGTACGACTGGTCGCGTTGGCACCGTTATCTGCCAGCACCCAAATTTCCTGCGAGGTGCCAAACGTTGCCGTGGGTGAGGTCGCAAGCGGGTTATTGACCTGCACCAGCATTCCTTCCAGGCTTTCGTAGAAGTCGATGCCATCGGTAGCGGAGTCAAACACGCCGCTGGTTTCCATATTGCCCGTTCCATCATCGTTGATCACGCTGGTAGGGATGGTACGTCCACCGTTACCCACGATCGTGGCAGTTGGCAAAGCATTGTCGCTCGACACAACGGTGATGACAGGGCTAGAAATTTGCGTGGTTGATAAGTTGGCACTGGATGCACCCCCGGCGCGAAACTCGCTGACGATGCCGCTAACCTGAATGGCATCGCCAACCTTTACGGTCGGTGCAGACGAGGTGAAGACAAAGATGCCTTCAGAGGTGGCATCGCTGCTGTCAGGGTTGGGGTCTTGCAGGTAGAAGCCATTCGATCGCACCACCGTCACGATGCCAGCAACGCCTGTCACGGTTTGACCATTGAGCGGCGATGTATGGCTGGTTCCCTGAATATCGCTAATGCGCACGGGGGGCGTAATTTCAAACAGCGCTACGGTTTTACTGGCTTCGTTTACGGTTGCCAGCAAGGGCTTCCCAGTGGGGCTGTCTGCTGCTGAGATGAACGTCAGTCCTTCTGGTGCTACATCTTCAGGCGTGTTGATGTATTGCACAAAGACGGGCTTGCTGGGATTGGTGACTTCGTAAATGACGACATCGCCAATGCGCTCTAGCCCAATAAAGGCATAGGTGCGGTTGTTGATCACGCCGATCGCCACACCTTCTGGTTCGGGGCCTTTGTTGTCACTGCGAGTATCAAATGTGGCGGCGGTGCCATCAGAGTTAAAGAGCGTGGGTGCCAGGGTTGCAGTAATCTGCTCTAGCTGGTCGCCGCTGTCAAACACGAGCGTACCGTTGGCATCTCGAATCGAGAACGATCGCGCCCCAATGACTTCAAGTCGATCGAGGTCGCCATCGCCATCTTTGTCGCTGGTGGCACGGGAAACGGTGAGCCGTCCCAGGTTCGCAGCGTTTTGCAAGGTCGCCGCATCCGTAAACACAGTGGGATTGAGCACCGCAGCACCGACTCGCACTTCTTCCGCAAAGCCTGTGTAGTCGCGGGCATCGCCTTCATTCGCGGTGATGTAGTAAGTCTGACCATTCGCTGTAAAGCTGGCGATCGCGTCTGGCTGATACAGACCCACCACAGGCTGTGTGCGAATGTTAATACCGCCGTCGCGATCGCTTGTATCCAGCCCATTAACCGGTTGGCTATGGTCTTTCACTCCCATTGGGATGATTTGGGTGATGGTGGCGCTGGCAATGTCGAGGATGGCGATCGCGTTGTTTTCTTGGAGCGTCACCTGTGCAGTCAGACCATCGGGCGCAGCGGCAATATATTCTGGCTCCACATCCTGAGCTACTGTTGCCCCTGGACCGATAATCCTCACCCCTGCTGCCTTCAGCGCGTCAATCTGGCTGTTGAAGCTGGTAAACGAGGCATTTCTCACCGTGGCACTGGCAACGCCACCTGCTAAATCAATGACGCTCACCGACCCTTCAGGGTCAACGGAGGTCGCTTGACCGTAGCTATTTGGTTCGCCTTCGTTGGCAACTAGAACCTTCGCGCCGTCGGGTGTAAAGGTCAGCATATCGGGCAAGAAGCCAACCGCCACCGAATTCAAGAAGGTACCATCAGCCGCATTGTAGAAGCTGACCCGTCCCGTTTGCTGGGCGTTGGTGGTTGCGTCTACCACCGCATAGGCGACGGCAACAATACCGTTTTTGACCGCCACACTGTTGGGAATTACATTGGTGCCAGCGGAAGGCGTAAAGCCTGGTGTTAAGGCACCCGTCAAAGTGAGTGCCCCAGTGTTGCTGACGCTGAAAATTTCGACGGTGCTGCCGGCAACGGTAAAGAGCCGATCGCTCCCTGGATCAAACGCTGGAATTTCGGCACCATTCGCGCTGGTAAAGCCACCCACCTTCTGTAAAATGCCGGATTGGGTCGGGCTGGCATCATTGTCTGCGATCGCAATGCTTTGGGAGGTGGTACTGCCCAACGTCATGCCTGCGGAGGGATTGCTGAGGGTCAAGACGGCAGTTTCAGGACCTTCGGCGATCGCATCATCCACTACGGTAAAGGTGACAGTGCCCGTCGTTGCACCATTCGGAATTGTGATCGTGCCTGCACTAAGCGCATAATCACCAGCAGTAATTCCCGTGCCGGACACGCCCAAGCTTACCGTCTGATCGCCCGTTACAGCGCTGGAAGCCGTTGCTGTCACCGTGATCACTGTCTGCCCTGCTTCCGCGCCCGTACTGGAACTGACTGCCAAGCTAACAGTGGGATTACCGCCACCGCCAGCACCCAACGTAAAAGCAGTGGTACTAAAGGGTACATCTGGAGCTGTCCCATCGATCCCTTGATCGCCTGTAGCATCCTGAGTTTGCCAATTTGCGGCGTTGTTAATGGAAGCCAAATAACCGCTAAAGCTGGTTTGTCCACTGCGCAAACCGTTATACGCGCCAACATCGGCATCATCAACAACAGTGCTGAGATCAAGAGCCGTTGTGCCAGCCGTCAGCCCGGTTTCAGTCAGAAGTCCATTCGTTGCACTGAAACCACCATTTGCCACAGCAGTTAGAAACGTGGTTGGTGTACCTGGCGTACCCTGATACGCATAAAGCACCTCATCGCCAGCCGCAAGCCCTCGATTGCTGCCTCGTCCAGTAACGGGAGTGACGACTGTGCCTGTGCTGGCTGTGATCGTGCCCGTACCAATGTTATCGATGCTGACGACCGTGCCCGCCGTGATAGGAGCCGTTGAAATCCAGCTAAAGGCTGACTCGTTTGTATCAACGAAGCTAGTGCCATTCCACTCGTTGTCTTCAAAGTAAATGGTTTCACCAGCCGGAATGTCTGCCAGCGACACAAAGGCTAGATTATCGTTGCCATCAGCGTTGAAACCAATGATCGCAATACTGCCAGTACTAAGCGGCATCAGAAGATCTCCTAGTCATGTGTTGGGGAGGTGCGGGTAATCAGAGAATGTGCAGAAGTACAGAGGCACAGGCATCAGGAGTTAAAAGAACGGTTCATGCTGTCAGCAGCGATCGTGATACCACTCAGATTGAGAGTGGCAGGTGCCATAAAACAGGTAAACCGTGGAATAAACGGGAATATGTAAGCGCAAAAAATGACCCTCAAATCGAGTTTGAGGGGATGCCAGAAGGCTAAAAGCGCTTAAACCTGTTTATCAGAAAAACGTGATGTTAAGTTCCTCGTACCACGAAGCCTTAAAGCAAAGCTCATGGTTAGAAATCTGAGCATATTTACAAGATTTGAGTAAGGCGTAGTGCTCTTTCTAATTGCTCGCATACGTACATTCTTCGTTAAGAATGTAGCATCAGTACTAATGCGAAGCTATGTGGTATAGAAGACATTCAATATCAAGATTGTGTAAAGTAATACAAATCTTTGCAGTAGGGCTCGGTTTCAGCCGTTTACCATTGGCACTACTTCTGCTGCCATCTGTATTAGTGATCGACTGTCATACGTTTCAAAGGTTGCAGGGTTCTGCTGCCGTTCTAATACCAATTTCCTTTTTACACGTTACAAAGCAAGATCCTCTGCCTATGGCTTTCCCCTTCATTAAGAGATTGAGATGGACTAAGAAGGGAAAGCTGTAGCCAGCACTTTTTGAATTGATCTAAATCGCAGACGTTTATGAGGATATACAGCTAGCACAAACTAGCAGATCAGTGCCCAACTCTCACCTGCCCCCACTGTAAAAGCGAATAGTATTTCGTAAACGCCTTGTCACTACACAGTGGCACTACCGTAAGTTGATGTTACTCTCGCTGCTGAAGTTCGTTGAGATAGAGTAGGTCATCCTGGCTCAAGTAACTGGCAGCTTGCATAGCGTAGGCAAGCTGTTGCTCCCGCTGTCGTTGCTGTTGGGCAAGCTGGCGATCAGTCCAGATCAACCCAATTAAAACAGCAGCAGAGAGCATAAGCCCCGGTTCTTCCATAAGAGTAAAGACGAGGCCATTTACCAGAATATTAAGGACAATGAACCTGGACAAACTATCTGGACAAAGCCGCTGCCATACTATACGCCAAAGGTTGAGAAAGGCGAGCAAACCCACAAATCCCAAATCGCCCCAGATTGCCGCCCATCCCCAAAAAGGCGAAAACATACTTGAGTTTAGATAGGAACTCAGCCATTTATCCCAAATAACTTGAGTAACCGAATTGGTGGTTGCGCCTAATGGTCCTAGAAGGTTCCAATAGTCTCTAATCATCCATCCCCCCAGCCGTCCGATCGTGTGCCCTGGTCCCAGCCCAAACAGCCAATTTAGAGGAGATTCAAAGTACGTTGGAATAACTTGAAGTGGGGACAACTTAAGAACAGTAGCATCGCCATCAGATGTATAGATTTCTGGTCTAATCCAACCTCTATAGTATTGGAAAAAATCTACATTCCAAATACACCACCAAAAAATAGAAATTACTATGCCTGCTAATACTAAATATTGCACAGTGAGACCAATGTTTTTGAAGCGGCTCAAGATTGTAAGAACCCAAGCTGCAAATGCTACTAACATGACCTGTTTAGCATCAGCAAACTGAATTTGCAAAAATCCAGCAGTCACAATAAAAAATCTAAGCCACAGTGGTGCAGTTTTAGCGCTGATGAAGTAATAAAGACAGAAACATAATGTAACTGTTGCAGCGACGACATGACCACCACTAGCTAGATAAAACACGCCTTGAACATTATCTTCTATAGTCAATCTAGTATGCTTAAGAATACGTAGATCTAACATAATTTTTTGCGCTAGAGCAAGAAAGAGATGTGAAAAGCCAAAGCCTAATATCCATCTCCTGAATTGCTTTAAACCGTCTGGTGAGAACGGAACACATAGGATCATTAACAACAGAACGAAATGTTCGGTTAGGAGCAGGAAATCTAAGATTATATTGATAATGGCTGCTCCATTTAACATTGCACTCGCCGTAATCGCTGCTAGGAAGATCACTAGTCCGCCCGATAGAGACATTGCTACCGAAACTTGTTGTTTGTCTTTAACCCTAGTTTGGGTAAGCACAATGCCGCAGGTAAGAGGAACAACTGCAAAATGGACAAAATTGATGGGAGCAGGCAACCCCATTGCGTTTAAGATGCGGGGGAAAAATGCTGTTGCATAGGCAATGAGAATAAGCGTCGCTCCTTTGACAACACCTTTATTCTGTTGATAAGCTCCTGTCACCATGTAGATTTGTTACTCCCTATGTACTTAATTTTTTGTTAACTAGTTAACACTAAGCGTCAGGAATCTTGAGTGTTATTTTAGTGGTATTCTCATGTTTTTTGCATACAATAGAATTAATCGTATGTATTTCCGTATTACAACCAGAACTGAAGAATGAGGAATTTAGTTTTGAAATAGAAGTTTTTTTTAGAGACATGTATTTTGCGACCTCGTTATAAAGTATTTCTCACAAATAGAAATTAATTTGGAGGCGAACTGAAGCCACAATTTGAATACCCAGCGATTACTATGAACTGTGAGCAAACTGCGTCTGCTTGTAAATCTCAATCAGCCTTTTATAGTTTCTTTCGGCTGTATACTTTGCTTCAAATTCGGTTCGTGTCTGTTGCCGCATTTGAGCAAGTGTAGTTGGATGACTTAAAAGCCAGTTCACCTGAGCAGCTAGATTATCAGGATCACTAGGATGAAATAGCAACCCAGTTCGACCCGCATCCACCAGTTCTGCGATCGCGCCAATATTAGCGGCAACCACTGGGGTTCCTTTGGCAAATGCTTCAACCGCTACACGACCAAAAGTTTCATACCATTTTGATGGAAAGACTAGAAACATCGCTTCTCCCATGAGGGCATGAACTTCTGACATTGGTTTACGCCCCAACCACTCCACAGAAGACATCCGTTGTGTGGCTTCAATAACTTGCTCTGCTAAAGGACCATCTCCAATAATTTTGAGTGGAATGGGCTGATCAAGGCGTTCCCATGCAGCAAGTAGCGTATCTAAACCCTTCTCTACAGATAGCCTGCCAACGTAGAGCGCATACCCGCCTGTTCCAGTGCCAATGCCAGGGTCAGGATGGACAAAGTTTGGCTTGACCACAATTTTCTCGGCGGGGAAACCACCCTCGATAAATTTCTGACGCGCAAACTCAGTGAGGGCAATAAAACGGTCTACCGCATTCGTCCAGGTGCTCATAGTACGATGTACAGTTAACATCGCTACCACAGCCGCACTGGCAGTTCGGCTTTCGCGGTAGCAGCCATGGAGCACGCCAGGGTAAGGGATAGATTTTCCTAAGCAGTCTTCACACACTTGTCCATCTCGAAAGAACAAGGCATTGGGGCAGAGAAGACGGTAGTTTCTCAACGTTTGGATGACAGGCACTCCAGCAGCTTGCGCCGCGTGGTGAACTGAGGGAGAAATCAACGGAAAGAAGTTTTGTACATGAACGACATCGTAAGTAGCGTTGCTTAAACGCTGTTTAACAATCTCATGGGCTTCTGTAGACCAGATGGTTCTTAGTGCCATTTGAGTATTACTCAAGGTGGCAATGCGATCATTATCTTCCTCATAAACATCAACGTCATGACCCATTTCGCGGAGCAGTCGTTCCTCCGACTCACGCGATTCATCCTCGCCGCCACGAATTTGATAGCTGTTGTGGATGCTTAAAACCTTCATGAGCGTAGGAACCTACTAGATTGTTGGAGCTTCAGGCTGAGACCAGGTTAAGTAGAGGATTCTGTAATTGCTCTTTCGCCATCCTGTACACTCTCTTTGTCACTGGCAATGTCTTTATAAAGCTGGTTAAAAAACTGACCCTTGGCATCCCAGCCATATAGCTCGCATACTCGTTTCCGCCCAGCGTCTCCCATGCGAAGACGTAAATTAAAATCGGTTGCTAGACGCTTCATAACGTTTGCCATATCCTGGGTTACTTGCGCTGGAGCCGTTGCAGCGATTTTGAACCCAGCTTCATCCGAGATTTGGATGGCTGGACCACCCAGATTTAAGCAAATGACGGGTCTGCTTGCTGCCATTGCTTCCAGGCAAACCGTTGGCGAGAAGTCATGTAGGCTGGGATGCACTAACGCATCACACTGTCCCAAGTAGTGAAGTGTTTTGTCTCTAGGAAGATTGCCATAGAAACGGACGCGATCCCTCACTCCAAGCTCATTAATTAGTGCCTCTAACTGCTGACGCTCTGCACCATCTCCTATAATCCAATACTCACTATCTGGTATGTTGGCGTGGGCAAAGGCGCGTAAGCCCAAGTGGAAGCCCTTCCAATGCAGCAAGCGTCCAATACTGACAAAGCGGATTCCTTTTTTTTCTGAGACTTGAGGCAGGTTTCCCAGCTCTTCTAGCTCTTGCTGGTTAATCCCTGTTTGCCCAGGAATCACTTCAATGCGCCGAACACCTAACACCTTGAGTCGCTCTGCTGTCTCTGGCGTGGAAGTAATCGCGACTGAGCTACGAAATGCCGTTAAACGAACAAAGGGGTCAAATTCTCCTACGGTTCGGGCTAGACTACGCAGTGTTTCATAGATTTTGTTCGTTAAACTGAAATCTAACCA
This sequence comes from Phormidium sp. FACHB-592, assembly GCF_014695795.1. NCBI lineage: Bacteria > Bacillati > Cyanobacteriota > Cyanophyceae > Oscillatoriales > Oscillatoriaceae > Phormidium > Phormidium sp. FACHB-592. The sequence continues at coordinate 94,204 of NZ_JACJOZ010000011.1, read as the reverse complement.
GAGAGAATGAGGGACTGATTCACCACCGCCTAGCGGACCCCAGACAAACGGTATAGGTAATAGTGATAGAAAACTTGGAGCGCTGTAACGACCGTAGGTAACGTGATGGACTAAATCGAACTTAACTTCACGATGGAGTTTGCGAGCAGCAAAGTAAATGGCAAACTGCCACAGATAATGATGAAGATGAACCCCCCGCTGATCACGCTTCCACCAGCGTAACCACGTTGGTAAATCGTAAAAGATCACACGTAACCGCGAATTTGGGCGCTCAGACAGCTCTTTTTCAATAGCTAATCGATTTTCTTCACGAGTAAAGACACAAACATTGTGGTATCTTGCTAGCTCTTGAGCCATATTCCAGCCAACCCCAGGCTCAGATCCTTTATCGGGTCGGCACGCATATGCTGACAGTAGAACGGTCAAAGGTCGCCCAGTATTATCCAATGGGGTTGCTTCCATTTTAGTTACCTCAAGTGATCAACCGTAGATTGAAGTCCGATTTGACTTCTAGATGCGTTAGTGGCTGCATGATGCTTAGACGATCGCTGTAATGCCTGGTCAGGCATTAATGATTCATAAACTTGAGCAACTTGCTCAGCCGTTGTTTCCCATGTAAATGCTCGCACTCGTTCTAAGCCTTTCTGACGCAGGCTGGTGCGATAATCCACATCATTCTGTAAGTGATGTACGGCTTCAACAATGGCGTTGACATCTGTTGGCTCAACCATAATTGCCGCGTCCCCAGCAACTTCTGGTAGCGAAGTGACATTTGATGTAATGACGGGAGTGCCACATGCCATTGCTTCTAGAACTGTCATACCAAACCCTTCATAAAAGGAAGGAGCCATAAGAATGTCAGCAACGTTGTAAATTTCAACCAGGGTTGCTCGGCTTGGCTTACCTAAGTAGGTAACGCAGCTTTCTAAGTTGTGAGTTTGTAAGAAGGTCTTCTGCTCTACAGTAAAATCGGCACCCGTTTTCAGCAGGTGTACTGGAAGCTCTTTTAGCCTTAAAGCTTGCAGGGTATGCAGAACTGTAAAAACATTTTTGCGGGGATGGTTAGAACCTACATTGAGTAAGCAGATTGTGTTGGGTGAAATTCTGTAGCGTTGGCGAAACTTTACTAGCTGTTCTGGTGGAAACGGCTGAAAAAGAGGCTCTACGGCATTGGGCGCGACTGTAATCTGCCCTGGCTGTACGTTAAGCAGTTGCGTTACATCTTTTGCGGTATAGGCTGAAACGGTAACGATATGATTCGCTTGACGAATACCCTGTACTGCATACTTCCAGATAGCAGCACTGATTAAGGGAAGCTTTGCTTGGTCACTAATATTCTCAGGCTGTAGAAGGTTGATTAAATCATGGCAAGTGACAACGGTTAACTGATTAGCCTTTTTCAACCAGTAAGCAATGTGTCCATCACTATGGTCAATAATATGGAAAATGTCTGCTTTACGGCTTTTGACTTTAATAGGGTATTGCCAGTAGCGCTGATAGTATTTCTTCAATCCATTTAGAATTGTATTTCCCTCGTTGGTTGGAGTGCTACTGGGGATTAGTTCCACAATTTCCCAGTCTGGTCGAATGGTCTTAAGACCACTGACTAAACCATCGGCATAAACATCCATACTGAAGGATGCACTGGGCGCTCTACGGACAATTGCAACACGCATAGTCTTTTTTCTACTGCTGTATTCCCTATACCAATGAGCTAATTGATTATCCGGAGTGCAAAGGAGGTTTTGGTTAGATGTGCCCTTTAGCTTCGGATGTTGAGTATGGCTCTAGCTGATATACACCCTGGTTATCTTTAGGTTTTAGGATTTGTTGCCATAACTGAATTAAGCGTTGGGCGATGCGTTCATGGGTGTAATACTGATGCACTCGATCGAGGCTATGTTGCCCTGCCTGTTGTCGCCACTCTGGTTCACAGATTAAACGTTCTAACACCTTAGCTAGAGCACTTGCGTCCCCTTCAGGAAAAACGAGATCGGGATGACCAACAACATTAGGAATTTCTCCACAGGTTGAGCCGACAACAGGGATTCCCATTGCCATTGCTTCAATCAAGACATGACCAAATTGTTCTTTCCAGGTTTCAATGGTGCGGGAGGGAAGCACCAAAACATCAAACTGAGCCATTTCTTGAGGTACTTCATCGTGGCGGACTCCACCTCGCCAAACAAATTGATCGTTCAGGCTGTATTGATTGACCGTTCCTTTAAAGGTTGCTTCGTCTGATCCCGAACCGCAAAGAGTAATTTGGAAGTCGTAACCGCGATCGCGCAGAATGCAGGCTGCTTCGATGAGTAAATCAATGCCTTTGTGATGGGAGAGGCGACCTACGAAACCGATGGTTAGTTTAGCGGTGGCTGATTTAGGACTGGGTGGGGCAAAGACGGTTGTATCTACTCCCATTTGAGGCATGACTTCAATGGGTTTCTTGAAGCCCCACTGTTTCATAATTTCTGCGCCTTCATGATTACCCGCAAGAATCAGTTGGGTTGTATTAAAAACAAATTGACGAATCCATTGCCGGAAGGGAGACAGTTGGCGAGCCATATTCTCCCAGCCAAACAGCACTAATGGTTTGCCAAATAGTTTTGCAAACAGGGCAATCTCAAAGGCAGAAAGTGAAAAGACTTCTTGTTCAACCTGAATAATATCTGGGCGAAAATCCCTGATAGCCTTTAGTACAGCTAGAGGAGAGTAGAAGTAGGCTCCGGCACGCCCACCAAACCAAATTCGGGTAGCATAGGCTTGAATGGCTGGATAGGGCGTTTCAAGTTCAAGCTGTTTGTTCCATTGGGGAGCATCCCACTTTGCAGGGACGAGTAAGCCAACATCAACCACTCCAGTTTCAGCGATCGCGTTCAGCTTGCCCTGGTTTAAGCCAACGATATAAGTGTGGCTGACGAATAGAACACGTAGAGAACGACCATCTAAAATTTGGCTCTCCTGAATTTGGGAGACCACATTAACACAAGTCATGATAGTCTCCTTTTTGCATCTTCAATACCCTCTAAAATTGCCTTTGCAGTTTTTTCCCAAGAAAATTGTTGAGTGACTCGTTCACGTCCGGCTAGCCCCATCTGAAAAGTTCGCTGAGGGTCTTGCATCGCTTCAATAACTGCATCTGCAAGACGATCAGTTTGTTTAGGTGGCGCTAACCAGCCTGTAATCCCTTGCTCTACGATCTCAGGAATAGACCCAGTATCGTAGGAAACTACGGGAAGCCCTGCTGCTTGTGCTTCTGCGATCGATCGTCCAAACGATTCAGCTTGAGAGGGGAGAATTGCCAGGTGTGCCCATTCCAGTTCTCGCACTAATTCTTGAGGGTTCAAGCATCCTAGAAACTGAACTTGATCAGCTATACCACATTGATGCAACGCTTGCCATAAAGCCTCTTCATCACCCCATCCTGCAATTTTTAGTTTCCAGTTTCGGTATCCCCGTCTAGCAACTTCACCCAAAGTTGTAACAACATCAAAGACTCCTTTAATAGGAGCAAGGGAACCATAAAAGATAAAGTTAGAAATTTCTTCTATATGTTGTAATCGCGGGATGCCACTGAAGATTGATTCAATGCCATGACGTGTATTATCAATTCGATTGGGTTGTAGATGAAAAAGACTAACAAGCTCTTTTTTAGTGAAGTTAGAGAATGAAAAAACAACATCTGCCTCCTTAAAAGTACGCCAGCGGAACCACTCATCTACCCACCGCTTAATAAAGCGGAACTTAGTCTCACGGTTTGCCCACTCTGTATATGAAGGCATCGCTGCAATCATGCCAAAAACAATCTGCTTAGATCTAAGCAAAGGCGGTAAGAATGCGGCTTCGTAACCCCAACTAATTACAGCATCCACTGAATGTCTATCAGCAATACCACGAATTGTTTGAGCAACTGCAATTCCAGAAAGTAAATACTGAAATCGATTCGGTGCAACTGAAACAACTCGAATAGTCTGTCTGTCTGAATCTAATGGTGGCGTAGACATTAAAGGCAGCAGAATTACTTCGATGCCAAGTTTCTCTAAATTATGAGCAATTTCTAGGCAAGTTCGTGTTCCGCCACCAGGCGCATCAAGAGGATACGGATGAGTAATAATGACACGTTGTATTGACATATCGCTGAATTATGTTCGGGTAGTTAGGATTTTCAGGCAGTCGATAGCAGCTTTAACCAAGAAACAGAGAACTAAACTTCCCACTAAAAGCAAAATGCAGCACTTTAGCAGACGGAGTTTACCCATTCATAGGCTCTCTTCCCAAAATCATGTATAGGTTCAATTGCTACTGAATCAATTGCAAAATCAGACATTCTACCACTTTTCAAAACATCCTTAAGTTCGTCAGCACTGCTGACACTTAAACCATTCTTAAATTTTTTATGAAAAGCTTTAATTTTGTCGGTTTTAGAAATAGAAATGTAGGGAATTCCTAGTCCGTAAGCAGTAATTGCGCCATGAAGCATAGCTGTGACGACAAAATCACTTTTGAGATAGTAATTTTGAATTATATCTGTAAGCCCTCTAAAGGAGTATTGATAGTTTGTGGTCAATCTTGTATTTGAGGTTGCTTGACGGAGAACTTTATTGATTTCTATTGTTTCTAAATCAGTATAAATCTGAGGTTGATAGTAAACAAAGGTTGCATCATCCCCAATTTTGCTGTTCTTATCCAGCTCTTTCTTAAAATCTCCTAAGTAGGCAACTGTTGGGCATGCACTAATGTGAGAATTTGTGAAATTAAAAGTGTCAGCCGTTAGCTCATCTCGAACGTTGACCAGATCACATCTTTGACCAATTTTAGAAACCACTTCTCTATAAGAGGGGCTAATTTCCTCAACATTATCTGTTCCCACGCCCCAAATAACAGTCGGAAGCTTACAGTGACGCAAGAAATTTGTCCAAAAACGCTCAAACTTTCCATTCCCTTTGACCAGAAGACCTGCGCCTCCTATAATGACGCATTTATAGTTTTTGTTCACAAACTCAAAATCAATATTGCTATCGTGGATACACCATGTGTCAGGGGCTTGCAGAATCATTTTTCTAATCCCTAGAACTGGCAGATAATTACCAATATTGTCAATGGAGGAGTAGAACTGTATTACTGGAGATTTCGCTTTGCGGTTTTCAGGTTTGACTCTAGAAAGATCATAAAATTGACATCTACGATCATCAAGAACAGACTTAAAAATAACATGTGCTGCTTTAGTCGAAAGACGATTAAACTCGTACTTCTGCTGTGCTTTGATAAACATTAGAATGCCTCTATTTGAGTTTGAGTTGGTAGCAAATGGACGTATTTTCAAGAAAGTAATATGACTGCTAGAATTAGAGAAATCTAATCGAGTAGCTTCTGGTAATTCTTTAGGATATTCGATAAAATTTCACAGCTCTCAATTGATCTAGGCAAATTAGTTAGAATATAATCAACGGCAATTTAATACACTATCGTTCGCTCCCAAGGGTAACAGGTTTGATGCTTAAAACTAATCATTAAGGAAGCACCTTAATTAAGTTAATAAAACGTACTCTAACCAATTGTTTTTAGTTTAAAATCCTTTAGTTTCCTTGCAACAAAGTACCTGTAAATAAAGAGGAGAAAAGTTAAAGACATTGAGGTACCTAAGCTTACACCAATAGGTCCTAGCCAACGACCGAAAAAAATTGAGGCGGCAAAATTCAGAATGCTTGACGGAGGAGCTACTAATGCTTGCAGTTTAGCCTCCCCCAAACCATTCAGAAAAGTTCTGACGCTAATTGTAATTCCATTAAGAATTACAGTGAGAGACATTGCCAATAGCAAGTAATTTTCTGGAACTAGGCTTTTACCTATTAAACCGTGAATAATTTGCTGACCAAAAATTACTAAGAAGAGGCTTGCTGCCACAGTAAAATATAGAACAGTCAACGTAGACCGTCTGAAGGTTTTTGCTGTCCATATATAGTCCTGGCGCGCTGCTGCTTCAGCGTAAGCTGACCATAGAGGAAAGACAAAAGACATTTGGACTACACCAATCAAAGAAAATAACTTTAATGCAATGCCATATTTTGCAACCTCAACAGCACTGAATAGTTGAGCAACTATTATCAAATCAGTTTGCAAAAGTAGAATGGCGGCTACTTGAGCTATCCAAAACTGAGAACCAATCTTTAGTAAGGCGGAGGCTTCATTCCATCTAAAGTAAGCGATATTTGGACGTAACCAAGGTCGTTTCCAATAAAAAATATGAATCGCAGCAAAAATATTACCTAAAAGATTTGTCCCAAAAACTGCGACTACTAAAACTGTAAGGCTAGCTTGATAATGAATCGCAACAATCAGTGAACCAATAGATATAATATTCGACAGACCAATCCAGAGGCTAGACCAATATCCTTCTTGATAGGCGTTATAGATCTCTAGGGGTATGGTTAAAACTAGTTGAGCTAGAAAGACAACTGCAATTGCCACCATAGCTGAATTTGCATCATCTATAGCTAATGAGGATCTAACGTTGAAAACTCTTGACCAATCAATATAAGGAAAAGCAACCCAAAATATTAGTCCTAGCCCTGAGGCAATAGTGATTGATAAACATACAGCATTAGATACTGCGGTTTTAGCTAAGGTCTCATCTTCTTGTCCGTCAGCCGTTGCTAAAGTATTCTTTAAACTCTGAGCCAAGCCTAAATCTGCTGTAGCAACCCAACTTAAGAAGGTGCTCAGTAAAAGCCATAAACCATATCGTTCTGCACCTAGGTACTTCGCTGTTAGCGGTACAGAAACTAAAGTAATTGCCATTCTTGTGAATCGAAATGATAACCCTGATATGCCAGATAAACCCGCTCTAAAGATTCGGCTTTGTCCTCGATCTGATGGCTTAAATTTCAGAATTAGATCTTTGAATACCATAGTTGTCAGATTGGAGATTGCTGGATCTTTGACGAAAACCTTTTCAATATCTCTATCTTTAAAGATCTAGTAAATGTATTTAGAAAGCTAATCAATACATTTGGCAGTGGTAATCTCTACAGAATTGTAATTAGCTCTCAGATAAATCTTTAATCCTTTTTGCTGGTATGCCTGCATAGACTCCATTTGATTCACAGTCCTTGGTTACTTCTGCTCCAGACAAAATCCAGCAACCAGAACCGATTGTTACTCCTGGCAAAACTCTAACGCCAGCGCATATCCAGCAGCCAGACTCAATGCGAATTGGCTTTCGGTTAAGCTTACCAGCTCTTTTTTCACTAGAGCCAAGACTATGTGTTGCTGTAATAAACTGAACGCTCATGGCAATATTACATCTGTCTCCAATTTCGATTGCCGCTCCATTATCGAAAAAGGCATAGTGATTGATCAGTACGTTATTGCCAATTTTCACCGTGGATAGATTTGGGTGTGTAAAAAAGCAATGAGAATAGACAGTTATGTTTTTTCCCATCGTTAAAGCAGACATTTTGTATAGCCGCCAGCGGAGACGATTTGGTATCACGTCACTTGCTGCAATTGCGTTGACTAGCTTCAACATTGCGGTCTAATCCTTTCTAAGTTTTCAAAGCTCTAATCGTTAGCTTTTAGCCTCTTTTCATCTGCTATATGTTGCAGTATAAAAAAGTGTAATCAGGATGTTTACTAGGGCGATCGCTCATCTTCATGCATTCTTTAAGTTACTAATTCATCTAACAATTCACCACAGAGTTAGCGAACGGCTACACACATTAGAGACAATGCAGCCGTCGCAGAATAAGGATTAATTCCAGATAACAATTGCCCAATTGGATAACGCCAATGTGGTGGAGCACCATAAATACCCTGCAATGCTGCCGCCCCAATCGCGTTGTTATGAGGATATATATTGACGCTAAAACCCATTGGCTCAAGCGTTCTGTAGAATAATTCTTGCGTTACACCGTCACCGGGTTTGTGATGGACTTCGGTAGCTAGTGCCGTTAGTCTTTCCTCATCAGGAACATACAAACTACGGAGAAAGAAACGGTAAATGATGCCTAAACGAGCTTTGTAAAGCAGCAATCCTAATCCTTTATAGTTCCAGGCTGTAAGCTGTGGATCATGATCCACAATTAACATCCCACCAGGATGCACTAACCGTGCTGCCTCTGCTAACACTCTGGGCATATCATCGCAATGATGCAGACTAGCATTGATTGCCACAATATCAGCGAATTCTGAGGTTAGTGGCAGATTATGAGCATCCGCCAGCACAGGCATATAGCCGATGCTTTGTGCCATCTCCAATGCTCCTCGCGCCACATCAACCCCAATCAAAAGTTTTGGCTTGCCGCCCAAAGTGGCATACAAGTTCCCTGGACCACATCCAATATCCACCACAATCTTGTCGTCCCAGCTACCTGCTGCTGCATACCACCGCTCTCTAAACGCTGCATCACGGTGGCAGGCTTCAAAATAAGTGTTTGCCCAGACTGGATGACTGAAATAGACGCTATTGGCTTGAATTACAGGAGTCTCAGGGAGAGGGGATAGCAGAACGCTGTCGTCAAAATTGACTTGATGATCCGGAGCCAAGAAAGATTGCAAGCTTGCATATACACTATGATTCATGTCTCTACGTAAGGCAGGTGAATATGCAGATGTGAAAGGGATTACTTGAATGAAACTTCTTTACAGAAGCGCACCAAATGACCGTTTCTAACCATTGTTTTAGAGAGAGTCGGTCAGGTCTAGTTTTGGTTCTACTTAGCTACTCAGGTCTATTTGAATACGTAGCACGAGCCAAATCTCAGCGTTGAGCCAAAGCTGTAACGTCTTTACCTAATCTCCTTGTTATTACAGCGTAATAAAACGTAATCAGGATATTTACGGCGCGATCGCTCGTCTTCATCCCTTCTTTAAGTTATTGCGCTAGCAGCAGCCGTAGATTCTCGCATGCCTCTTGCTGCAGGACAAAGACTTTTACGCTTCTAATACTGATACGGATAGGAGTTTGGTGACTAATTGGCTTGAGCGTGGAGCCGTAAGCCGTTGAAGCTTTCCGGCATTTCTTCCGGTTCCGGCCACTTTTACTTGAAAAGTGGATATGCCACGCGTTGTACCTGCATTTGAACGTACGGCATTCGATAGTTTAATTGCCTACGAGTAATTAAAGTATGTGTAGGGCTTACGTGAAATCGCAGAACTTTATCCGGTGTTCGTCGGTCTACAGAGTAAGTAGTTTTACGAAGTAACAATTTAGCAAAGCTTACTGTTCCTTGATTGTTATCTCACACGTCTACTTCATTGCCGGAGCGTTTGCATGATTTTTATGCGTCATCAACTTATCACACCAAAAGCGGGTTTTGCTGTCCTGATGCTGGCGCTTGTTGCTTCTCCAGCTTTAAGTGCAACTCCCACCTTTTTGCCCCCTGTTAGCCAAGTGCAGCCAGGCGTGGTTCCTTTTGAAGAGAGTTCTTACGTACTGGGCGCAGGCGATCGCCTCCAGATTGATCTCTTTGATGTACCTGAATATAGCGGTGAGAATGGCAGACGGCAAGTGTTAGTCGATGGCACAGTCAACCTGCCGCTTTTAGGCTCTGTCTCTGTACGAGGGTTGAGCTTAAAGCAGGCTGAGTCCGAACTGTCTAGACGGTATGCCCGCTTTTTCAAGCGATCAGCGGTGACCGTGACGCTGCTGACTCCGCGCCCTTTATCCATCGGAGTCTTGGGCGAGGTCAGCCGTCCGGGTACTTATACCATTCCGCTAGCCAGCGAGGCAGGCGGCACCCAGTTTCCCACACTGACCAAGGCACTACAAACGGCCGGCGGCATCACTCAGGCAGCGGATGTTCGGCAAGTGCAAATTCGCCGTCCGCAGCGCCTTGGTGCCCCCCAAATTATTACGGTTGACCTGTGGAGCTATGTGCAAAACGGGAGTTTACAGCAGGACGTAACGCTGCGAGATGGTGATTCAATCTCGGTCGTCGCTGCCACTAATCCCAATCCAGCCGAGTCGTTGCTATTGGCAGACACAACCTTTGCTGGTGAGAAAGGCAGACCCGTCAATGTGGCGATCGTTGGTGAAGTGTTTCGCCCTGGCTCCTATCAGGTGATTGGTACGAATGCTCGAACTGGAGCCGCTGGCGCACCGGGTACAACACCTGCCAACACAACCAATAATGCTGATAAGCCCCCAACGATTACGCAGGCGATTCAGGCAGCAGGCGGCATCAAACCGCTGGCAGACATCCGGCGCATTCAAATTCGGCGACCCACGCGATCAGGGGCAGAGCAAACCATCAACATCAACCTGTTGCAGCTTGTGCAAGCAGGCGACCTCAAACAGGATGTTATCTTACAATCGGGTGACACAATTTCGATTCCGACTGCAACCGACCTCACTCCAGCAGACGCTGCTCAAATTGCCAGCGCGAGCTTCTCGCCCGACACCATTCGGGTGAACATCGTCGGTGAGGTGAAGCAACCCGGTGTTGTACAAGTGCCACCCAATACACCGATGAATCAGGCGTTGCTAGCATCGGGCGGGTTTGACAATCGACGGGCACGCAAGGGTCGCGTTGAATTGATTCGTCTTAACCCGGACGGGACAGTGGTGCGTCGAGATATATCAGTTGACTTTGCTCAGGGCATCAATGAGCAAACCAATCCGGCAATGCGAAATAATGACATCATTGTGGTTGGGCGATCGGGCTTAACCAGCGTCACTGATACGCTTGGCACTGTTCTTAGCCCACTATTTTCCTTATCAAACTTCTTAAGAATCTTTGGTGTTCCCTAAGCAAACCTGTTGCCAATGGTGCATTAGTTAGCGGTGCTTTTGGTACAACGCTGGTTAAGTTGAAACGCTTGCAATGATGCGCCTTCGTGTCGCTGCCTCTGATGTGAACGCAAGAATGCATACGGTGCCCATGGAAACTGAACACTCCTCTCTCCATTCCTCTAGAACGTCTGGTCGATTGCTACAGCCAGCCTCACTGGCTTTAGAAACGGATGAATCGACGTTTAGCATGACTCAACCCTTCGATATCATTCGGCGACGGCTGAGCATAGTGCTGGGGGTGTCCATCGCGGTCGCAGCGGCAACGATTCCTCTAAGCTTGTGGGCGGCAGGTCGCAAGCCACCCCAATATGTTGGCTCGTTCCAAATTTTGGTCGAGCCTGTCACCGCCGAGGAGCAATATAAGCGCCTGCTGCTCGACCCGCAACAGCAACCAGGGGAGTCTTTGCAAACCGCACCAACTGCACTGGACTACTCAACCCAAATTCAAGTGCTGCAAAGCCCTAAGCTATTAGTTCCGATCGTTCAGCAGACGCAAGCAAAGTTCCCTGACGTTGACTACAATCGCATTGCATCTCAGATTGCTATTGATCGACCTCAAATCAAAAATGCTAAGAAAGATGCACCTGGCTCAAAAATTCTGCAAGTGACGTATCAAGATGCTGACCCCGAAGTGGCAGATTATGTCTTGAAGCAGCTCTCAGCAGCCTACTTAAAGTACAGCCTGGAACAGCGACAAACCAACATTGGGCAAGGGGTCAAATTTATTGACACTCAGTTGCCACAGTTGAAGGAGCGAGTGAATACGCTTCAACGGCAGCTACAGAGCTTCCGGCAACGCTATGGCATCATTGATCCAGACACCCAGGGGAAGCAAGCGGCTGACCAGTCCGCCAATCTAGAGCAGCAGCAGATGGACAATGCGACCAAGCTTGCCGAAAGCCGTGCTCGTCGCTCAGCCCTGCAACAAAACGCGAGTACTGCCAATACGGTTTCCATACTGGCTGAAGCGCCGCAATATCAGGCGTTGTTAGCCAAGTATCAGGAGCTTTCGAGCCAAGTTGCCCTGGAAACCGCTCGATCGCGCGAAGAAAACCCAACGTTGCAGGCAATGCGCGATCGCCAGCAAAATTTGAAGGCGCTGCTGGATCAAGAAGCCCAGCGAGTCTTGGGTAAGGTCAACGACGACATTCAAATTCAGCAGGCACGTGATCGCGCTGTTGCTCAGTCCAAAAGTGCAGTAGACGCAAAAATTCAGCAATATCCATCATTAGCGCGGCAGTACACCGATATTGAGCGAGAACTGACCATCGCCACCAACAGTTTGAACGAATTTTTGGGGAAACGGGAAGCACTGCAAATTGATGCGGCACAAAAAGAAGTGCCGTGGGAGTTATTGTCACCCCCGCAACTGGCGCGCGATGCTGACGGTCAACCACGAAATATAGCCGCTAACCTCGCGCTGAACTATCTGGGTCTCGCGGTCTTCTTAAGTCTCGCGCTGGGCATCCTCGCTGGTTTTCTTGCCGATACCAGCAGCAATGCGTATCACACGACCAAAGATATTCGGCAGGCAACCCGCCTACCCTTGTTGGGCATCATTCCACTCGACAGCGATCGCGCGAATCCTCAACGATCGTGGCTCTCAAAGCTACCGTTCATCAAGCGCAAGCGCCGTCTGTCTACCCATGTGCCGCCTGTTGCGCCATCCCCGTCATCCCTGGATTTACCAGAGATTCCGGCTGCATTTACACCCGCACAAACCTCATCCAGTGTTGGTGCGTCACCCTTTATAGAGGCGTTTCGATCGCTCTACAAAAACATTCGTTTGCAGCGTGTAGATGCCACGGTGCGATCGCTCACCGTTAGTTCAGCCGAACCAGGCGATGGCAAATCGACGATCGCGGTTAATTTAGCACACGCGGCAGCAGCAATGGGACAACGGGTACTGCTAGTGGATGCCGATCTGCGCCATCCACAAGTGCATCACATCATGGAGCTGTCAAACCAGTGTGGGCTGAGCGATGTCATCACAACCAACATCAATGTTAGGACTGCCCTTCAGCCATCACCAACCCGCGATAACTTGATGGTGCTGACAGCAGGACGAACCCCGATCGATCCGGTTGAGCTACTGTCATCCGGTAAGATGCGCGTCTTGATGGAACGCTTTCAGATGGTGTTTGATCTGGTCATTTACGACACCCCACCGTTGGTTGGTTTGGCAGACGGCAGCTTAGTCGCTTCGCAAACGAACGGGCTAGTGCTGATCGTGCGGGTGGGTAAAACGAAGCGTCCCTCAGTCGCGCAAGCCATGGAAGAGCTGAAGGTTTCGTCTACCAATGTTCTGGGCTTGGTGGCAAATGGTGCTGTTGAGGCAATGACCCCTTACAGCTACCACTATCAGCGTTATGTCAAGCCGTCAAACGGTGCGGCTCCTGTTGAACACCTTTAACCTCGGCTCCTCAAACTGTCTTTTAGCCTTCCGATCGTTCCCTGCTGCCAGATGACTAACACCTGAATCGTCCCCTGATTTGGTAAGACGTATGCGCTCAACCTCCATTGCTACCAACGATTCCACCGACTGGCTTGATTTAGCGATCGAGGCGAGATCGTTCGACCAGCCTGTGATCGCGCCCGTATCGTCGCTGGAACTAGTTGCAAGCCCAGAAGCAACACTAATAGAGGCAACACGAGAACGTCCCAGCTTGTTCAATCGGCGTACCGGGGCACTGGCAGGAGCCGCGATCGCCCTGGTGGGAGGCACTACTTTGGTGCAGCTAGCCAACCAGACAGACCAATATGAAGGCAAGTTTCAGCTTTTGGTCGAGCCAGGTGCTGAGACAACGGTTCCTGCCGCGCAAGCTAACGCGCAAGCCACGCGATCGACCCCTACCGTCGATTACGCAACCCAGATTCAGGTGTTGTGGAGTCCCAAGTTGCTCGCGCCAGTGGTGCAGCAGCTCCAGACGCAGTATACCGACCTCAACTACGACACGCTGGCGCAGAAGCTAGACATCACGCATCGCGACGACGACAAAACGCTAGAGATCCGTTATCAAGACCCTGACCCGCAAAAAGTGCAGGCAGTGCTCGAAAAAGTGTCGCACGCCTACCTGCAATACAGCCAGCAATGCCGCACGAACCTCTGTCGCGAACTAAAGTTTGTGGAAAAGCGACTACCCCAGATCCAAAAACAAGTGGTGGTCGCACAGCAAAACCTTCAAAGGCTCCAGCAGCGGCATGGCATCACTGAACCGACAGCACTGGGGCAACAGTTGTCTCAGCGAAGCAATGTGCTGGTGCAACAGCGCCAAGCCTTACAAGTTCGTCTAATCGAAGCACGCACGCAGCTTGCCATTTTGCAGCAGCGATCGGGGCAACCGCGTCTGTCATCAGCGGATGCAGATCTGGCAGAGCAAACGCTGACCCGAAACGATCGCTATCAGTCACTCCTCACACAACTGCAGACGATCGCAGATCAGCTAGCCGTCGAGCTTGCCCGTCCGCAGCCAGATAGCGCCACGCTGCAACCTCTCAAACAGCGCTATCAGGTGATTTCAGCCCAAATGACCGAGGCGGCACAAGCGCCAATCGCCCGCCAACTCGCGCAGGCGATCGCAGATTTCCAAGTAGGGAAAACGACTGACTATACCGCGATCGTGCAGCAGCAAAACCTGTTGGAATGGGTGACAGCCGCAACTCAGGTGCGGGTGCTAACCTTGACCGAGCAGGTAATTGCACAAACCGAAGGGCACGTTCAGCAACAAATCAAACAATGGGCAGTGTTAGCCCGTCAATATGCTGAACTTAATCTGGAGTTAAAGTTTGCCACTGATAATCTAAACCTGTACACAGCTAAACGTGCTGAACTTCAGCAGTTCATTACCCCCCGAACGAACTGGCAGCTAACGAACGCGCCCACGGTTGAGCAGGTTTCCTCTGGTGCTCTTTCTGATCTAGAGCAGCGTTTGAGTTTGGGGCTGTTGCTCTCGTTCATGCTGGTGATCTTGGTCATGTCGATCGCTGACCAGACCAAACAAACCAAACCGACCGGGCGACAGTTACCGGCTATTCAGCCAGAGTCGCTGCCTCAGACCTTCTATCAAACAGCCTCCTATCAAACAGTCTCCTACCAAACAGCTGTCATCAATCAAGCTGCGGCCCTTTTCATGCCTGCCGTAACGGCTCTAACGGAACGAACAGCCCAACACCAGCGCACAGCCCTGTTTCTCTTGACGGCTGCCGTCCGTCTTGAGACGGTAAAACGGACGAAACTCACTGTCTAAGCCAACTGCCACGCTACTTTAAACAACTGCTAGCCTGAAGGTACTCTGCTAAATGAGCGTATGCATAGACTCTTGACAGGTCCCCTGACAGTCGAACGGTTGCAGTTGCCGATCGCCGACTTACCTACTTCGCTCAAAGGCGTGACGCTGACACAGTTCTCAGATTTTCACTTCGACGGGATTCGGCTCTCTGAAAAACTGCTTGAGGCGGCGATCGAAGCCAGCAATACACTGGAACCGGATCTGGTTGTCCTCACAGGCGATTTTGTCACCGCTGATCCTGCTGCTATTCATAACTTGGTGCCCTGGTTAAAAGCGCTGCAAAGCCGAGCAGGCATCTATGCCGTGTTGGGCAATCACGATATTTGCTATCGCCGCTCACGACCGGAAGTGACAAAAGCACTTACTAGCATTGGCATTCAGGTTTTGTGGAATGAGGTTGCTTACCCGCTTGGTCCTGAACTGGCGATCGTAGGGTTGGCTGATTTTTGGTCGCCATCCTTTAATCCTCTGCCCGTGCTGAAGGCGATCGATCCCAGCATTCCACGCATTGTCCTGTCGCACAATCCCGATACGGCTGTCCCGTTACAACAGTGGCGTGTAGATCTGCAACTTTCTGGGCATACCCACGGTGGTCAAGTCGTGCTTCCTGGCGTCGGCAATGTGTCGCAGCTTATTTCAACAACCTATTGCAAACTACCCAAACAAGCCAGACGCTTTGTACCCTGGATGAAAGAATGCGCTCGAGTTTCTAAACACTGGGAATGGGCACAGGGATTGCACAATGTAGGCAACAATCGTCTCTATGTCAATCGCGGTCTTGGTACTTACCTGCCAGGTCGCCTCTTTTGCCCACCCGAAGTAACCGCTATCACACTGCTTTGATAGCTGGGTGGCGATCGTTTAGTTGAGAGCAACGCTCATCTTAAGAGAATCTAACGATTTAGCTGCCTGAAGCGGAAATACATCCCTAGTTAGACCTCGACGGTTGGCACTACCGAGTAGAACTGTATACATAAGCAAAACAGCATTTGTATAATCAGGTTCCCTCCGTATGTCTTCGCAAGTCTATCGTCTCCTTGCCGTTGATGACGTTCCAGATAATTTATTTCTACTGCAAACAATTTTAGAAATGGAAGGGTTTGTAGTCGATGTGGCAACTAGCGGTAGTATTGCACTACGTAAGATTAAAGCGGCACCACCCGATTTAATCTTGCTGGATGTCATGATGCCTGGAATGAATGGCTATGAGGTAACACAACAGATCCGGCAGGATGACACCCTCCCGTCCATCCCGATTTTGTTGATCTCTGCACATGATGAAGCCAGCGCAATACGCGGCATTGAGCTAGGGGCAAATGACTTCATCTGCAAGCCAATCGACTTCAACGAGTTGCTTACCAGAGTCCGTACCTACTTGCGCCTGACCCACAGCGTTGAGCCTGGTAAGGTTGAGCTAGCTCCTGTTGAGCCTAATAATGCCGTACAACCGACTAGGCAAGTTTCGCACCTGGGGCAGATTCAGTAGTAGTTTGTCTCTTAATAAAGCAATAGCGCCTGATACTCTGCCTCCAAACCCTGGCATTCGGTAGACACAGTGCTTTTCACACTGTTTAGACGAGATAGTTCCAGTTCGCGATCGATCTCCCGCGATTCCTTTTGCTTCAAAAGATTATCGAGTTCAGCCTTACGCGCCTGAATGTCGTCGTTGATCCGCTTGATGACTTCGCGTTCGTACGCATCAAAACACTCTTGTACAGCGCTATAAATCGGTTGCCATTGCGCTTGCACGACTTGAGGCAACTGCTTTACCAATTCAGTTTTGATGGCTTTGGTAAACTGCTTACGGGCATGATCGGCTTGTAGTGCACCGACACCGAGACCAATAAGCACAAAGCCGATTGGACCCAGCATGGCACCAAAGACAGCAGACGCCACGATCGACACGCCTGCCGTTGTAAAGAAGTTTAGTAAGATACTTTTGAAGTCAAACCCAGATGCCGCCAGTGCCGCACCCGCGAAGTTACCTGCTGCCAGCGAGAACAAACCCATTGCCCATTTTGCCCAGCCAGGGCTATCGTCATCGGGCGTAGACCCAAGGCGGGTCTCAATTTTCTGCCCCGTCAGCTTCTCTGTAATTTGATCCGTCACTTCTACGTAAGACGAACCATAACGGGCAGCACTTGTAGACAATTGGGCAAACGCTTCGTTTAACTCTTTTTCGGCAGTCAGCGTCCAGGCAAAGAATTTGTCGTTGACATACTGCTGAAAGCCCTGTTGCGCGGTAGCGGTGAACTGCTCTCGCTTGCTTTCGTTAAAGAAATCTAGAAACTGAAGCTCGGTTGGCTGATAGCGCTGAAAGTCTTGCTCAAAGGTATTTTCCAGATTTAGAACGTAGGTTTTGAAGGAATCAGCGATCGCTCGTGCCTTCCGATCTCTCATTGTCCGAATCTCGTCTCGAAATTCATCCCGAATGCCGCTCAATTGACCAAACTGCGGCTCGACTGAGGCAATCCGCTGCTTGAGTGCCTCTACATCTTGATCTAGTAGGGGAATGCGCCGCGCGATCGCCTCTTGCACCCGCGCAAAAGCTTGACGAGCCAGTGTGCGCGCCTGACGGAATTCGGCGATCGCCCGCTCCTGCGTCAAAAACGTGTTCAGTGACCCCATAAATTCAGCAAAGCCTGTGCCTTCGAGTGAAGCAGCAGGATTTTTGATCCGTCGCCGCAGTGCTTGAATGGCGGAGACTTCAAACACCCGTTCTTCGTAAAGATCAGCACCATCCACCTGGCAATAGTCAATCAGATTGGCGTGAAACACCTTTCGCAGCTTTGTTTCTGCCTCTGCCATTTCGTCTGCATCATCCGGATCAATTAGCCCTTCTCTGACCTGATCCCAAGCGTTGATTAAGAAGAAAACGGATAGCCCTCGATCTTTAATGTAGTTTTCTAGATAGCGCCGTTCTGCCAGCGTACAGGGTTGCGATGCCCGCAAAACAAACAGAATAGCGTGGCAGTTGTTGATGTAGCCTAACGAAAGCTCATTCCGTGCTTCGGTATCGTTTAAGCCGGGGCTATCTACAATTTCTACTCCCTTCTCCAGAAGTGGCAGCGGATACTCTACAACCGCATGGCTGACATCAGGAAACGCTTGCTGTTGCTTTTGTTCCAGTTCTTTTGCTTCTTCTGGGGCGATCGTATACCGCTGCTTAAAGCTCTTGAAGTCGATCGGCTCTGGCGGCTTACCATCGTTAAAATACACCGTCACCGTCTTCTCAGCACCGTACTTGAGAATCGTCAATAGTGCCGTGCAGGGATTCACATCACTGGGCAGCAAGTTCTCACCAATCAGGGCGTTCAAAAACGTGCTTTTGCCCCGCTTCATATCCCCTAGCACCAGCAACCGGAAGGCACCCTGCCGCAAATTTTTGCTGGCGACCGCTAGATCCTCAATCTCCCGCTCTAGCCCCAGCTTGCCCGATGCCTTCTCGCTAGCAGATTCAGCTTGGGCGAGTGTTTCAGCAACCTTATTAAGGTGCTCTGAGATCTGTCGTCGCGCTCTAACTACGCGATCAAGGTCGTTGAGAAAGCCATCTGTTTCGATTTTGTAACTCATGGTGCGTGACGGTGAGAAAGGGTATGGATGGGGATAGAGGAAGACACAGGCAGGGGGATCTCGATTTATAGCGTTTATAGCGCGGAAAAAGAGAATCGGTATGCCACTACTCTCAGCATCCCTAGAGAAGCAACCCGTCAAGCCTTATTTAAGGTAGAGCAGCGATTGTCAGCAGCACCAGATTATGAGAATCATCTACGCAAATACATTCAACCATTAGCAAAACTTAACGAAATGCGTTAGCTTTATTAACATATGTATCGTAAATTTATCCATTCGCCATCATCACAAAAATCAAACCATGCCTAAAAACTCTCTTCTAGCCGCTGTTTTCAAGCCCAATGTGAACGTTAATCTGCTTTCGCAAACATCCTTTGCACTGCTTCGCGTAGTAGTAGGCATGATGATCGTTCATAACGGATTAGACAAACTCTCTAATATTGAGAGCTTTTCTCAGGCATATGTTCAGGTCATTGGCTTGCCATTCCCCCTTTTCTTTAGCTATGTTGCTGCCTTAACTGAACTCATTGGCGCACCGTTATTGGCACTGGGCTTACTCACTCGTCCTGCGGCGCTGGGTCTGTTTTCAACCATGTGTGTGGCAATGTATCACCACATCCTGGTCGCTGGTTTTAGCATTCCGTACCTGGAACTATCAGCCGTTTACGCAGCTTGCTTCCTTTTCTTTGCCATTAATGGTGGGGGCTTGTTTTCTACCGATGCACTGTTGGCAAACTGGTTGGATGCCAGTGCGCTGTCTGCTCAGGCAAAGCGGGTGATGAATCTGGAGAAGGTGTACGAAGCAACCAGTATTGTGGAGCCGAAAGTTAACGCTTAAGAATAAGCGAACCGAATTAACGTCTACTCTGGATAGCAGCAGTGAGCCCTGGGGGAAACTTCAGGGCTTTGTTTTGCGTACTTGTTTTGCGTACACAGCTACCTGGCGATCGCCCCAGTATCCATGCAACAAGTGCTGGCTGTCACTTTCCCCTCTGGATCGTCCTTAATCCCGCTTCATAAAGGGGAAGCCGCAGGTAGGGGAAGCTTGATTCGCAGCGTGCAAAAAGGGAATTTATACAATGCAACTGTTACGAGTGTCAAGCGCAGCGACAAAAGACAGTCGCCAGCAAACCGGAAAAAATAGCAAGTCTTAACTCAGAGTTTAGGTTTAGCCCTGTCGCTTGAAGGTTTGGTAAACCTATGTTAGAACGGAATCCCGACGACTCAAGCTGAAAACCTATGCTAGCGGTGATTGTGGCGATCGTACGACTCATCTAAAAAGAGGCTTAGGGTAGCTGAAGGGGCTGTTCTACGCATACACTCAAATGGCAAGAATCACAACGAACATGAGGCTGTCTGTCCATGAATCACCCTTCTCCAACGTCAGTCATGTCAAATCCGATCAAGTTTGGTACAGATGGCTGGCGGGGGTTAATTGCCGCAGACTTCACCTTCGATCGCCTGACGTTAGTAGCACCATTAGCGGCTCATGTCTTGGCGAACGTCTATGGCAGCACGACTGCCAAGCGGTTAGTGATTGTGGGCTACGATCGGCGCTTCCTGTCCGAAGACTTTGCGCTGGCAACGGCTGAAGCAGTGAGAGCGGCTGGCTTTGATGTGCTGCTGTCAGATGGTTACGCGCCCACACCTGCCTTTAGCTGGGCTGCAAAAGAACACAATGCCTTAGGCGCACTGGTTATCACTGCAAGCCATAACCCTGGCAGCTATTCCGGCTTAAAAATTAAGGGTGCGTTCGGCGGCTCTGTCTCACCTGCGGTAACGCAGCAAGTAGAAGCGCTACTGGCAGAGGGCAAAACTGTGCAGGGCACACCGGGTAAGCTACAGACCTTCAATCCTTGGGAAGGCTACTGCAAAGGGCTAGAAACAAAGGTAGATATTGCAGCCATTCGGCAAGCCATTCAGCAGGGCAAGCTGACCGTTTTTGCGGATGTGATGCACGGAGCGGCGGCAGGTGGTCTGGAACAACTGCTCAAAACACCCATCCGAGAACTGCATAGCGATCGCGACCCGTTGTTTGGTGGCGGCGCACCCGAACCGTTACCGCGGTATCTAACCAGCTTTTTTGAGCATATTCGCGCCTATCGGCAGGAAAATCCGGCTGGCTTGGCAGTGGGGCTAGTGTTTGATGGCGATAGCGATCGCATTGCGGCTGTAGATGGACAGGCAAACTTTCTCAGTTCCCAAATCCTCATCCCAGTTTTGATTGAGCATTTGGTTGCTCGTCGTGGCTTTAGCGGTGAACTAGTAAAGACCATCAGTGGTTCTGACCTGATGCCCAAAGTAGCGGCACTCTACAACTTGCCGGTCTTTGAAACGCCCGTTGGCTATAAATACATCGCCGATCGCATGTTGGAAAGCCAGGTGCTGCTGGGTGGCGAAGAATCAGGCGGTATCGGCTACGGTAACCACATCCCCGAGCGCGATGCCCTGTTATCAGCGCTGTATGTGCTGGAGGCGATCGTCCATTCTGGATTAGACCTGAGCGACCTCTACCGCAAGCTACAAGAACGAACGGGCTTTTTCTCTAGCTACGATCGCATTGACCTGCCCCTTGCCAGCATGGATGTACGGGCAAAGCTGCTGAACCAACTCCAAACCAAGCCACCAACTGAAATTGCCGGGCATCGCGTCATTGATTGCCTCTCTGTTGATGGCTACAAATTTCGCCTCGATGACCAAAGCTGGCTGTTGATCCGCTTTAGCGGCACAGAACCAGTTTTACGGCTCTATTGCGAAGCGGCGACCTTAGAGCAAGTGCACAAAACCCTTGCCTGGGCAAAAGATTGGGCAAATTAGCGCAGTAACTTAAAGGCGGTACTTCGTGCCGCCTTTTGTCCCTCAGCCCTCTAAACAGGTAGCGCTGGCTCAACCTGATTGGGAATCGCCGCGCCCGAATAGACCAACCCTCGCTGTAGATCGAGGGTGACAATTTCGCCATCGCGGATGGCTGAGGTCGCATTCTTCACGCCGACGATCGCGGGTACCCCCAGGCGCAACCCAATCACAGCCGCATGGCTGGAGAGGCTACCGTCTTCAGTGATAATGCCAGCCGCTTTGCGAATGGTATCAATCAATTCAGCGCCCGTATGTTGTGCCACTAGAATTTCGCCGGGATTAAAGTGGCCCATATCCGTGCTGCTATGGATTATCCTTGCTCTACCGCTAATCATACCCTGACCAATGCCCACACCCTTACCACGTACGGCTGTGACCATTTCTACCTTAATCAGGTCGGTGGAGCCAGAAACACCCTGCAAGGTGCCAGCAGTCATGACAACGAGATCACCTTCACACAGAAGATTTTTCTCTTGAGCCACATTCAGCGCAGCTTGAAACGTCTGTCCCGTTGAGGGCAAATCCAGGACAAGTAGTGGCTTGACACCCCAAACAAGCTGAAGCTGCCGCGCGACATCGACGTGAGGCGTAATCGCTAAAATGGGTTTAGCGGAGCGAAACTTAGAGACATTGCGGGCAGTGGCTCCTGTTTTTGTGAGGGTCATAATCGCCGCTGCATCTAACTGGTCGGCAATTTGACTCACAGCATGGCTGATCGCATTGGGAATCGATCGTCCACTGTCTTCGATCGCCTTCTTCCATTTTTCCTGTTCGATTCGCACCGCAATACGTGCCATGGTTGCCACCGCCTCAACGGGATGTTTACCCACAGCAGTTTCGTTCGAGAGCATCACCGCATCCGTGCCGTCCAAAATGGCATTCGCCACGTCAGAAATTTCAGCACGAGTTGGGCGGGGGCTATGCACCATGCTGTCTAGCATCTGAGTCGCGGTGATGACTGGGATGCCCATGCGATTTGCCGTCAAGATCAGCCGCTTTTGCAGCACGGGTACATCTTCTGCAGGGAGTTCTACGCCCAAATCACCCCGTGCCACCATCACGCCATCGCTGATAGAGAGGATCGACTCCATCTCTTGAATCGCTTCATGTTTTTCAATTTTGACGATTACAGGCACATTTTTGCCCGCACTGGCGATCAGTTCTTTGATTTCCAGCACATCCTGCGGGTTTCGCACAAAGCTGAGGGCAACCCAATCAACGCCCTGGTCAAGCCCAAAGGTCAGGTCTTTGCGGTCTTTATCCGTCAGTGCCTTAATGGAGAGATAAACGCCCGGAAAGTTGACCCCTTTGTTGTTAGAAAGGGCACCACCAACGACCGTGATGCAGTGAAGTTCGCGTGTGGCGCGATCGACCTTCTCGACAAACATTTCCACCTTGCCGTCATCCAGCAAAATGACCGAACCCTCTGGCACTTCATCTGCTAGCGGTTCGTAAGTAATAGAACTAATGGTCTGAGTGCCTTCTAGAAGCTTGCTGGTAAGGGTGAAGCGATCGCCCTTGTTGAGAATAATCGACCCATCTTTGAACCGTCCCAGTCGAATTTTTGGTCCCTGCAAATCTTGCAAGATGCCGACTGGTTGGTTCAACTCAAACGAGGTTTGGCGAATGAGACGAATGCTGCGCTGGTGATCCTCATGCGTTCCGTGGGAGAAGTTGAGGCGTAGAGTTGTTGCACCTGCCTCGATCAGCTCGCGCAGAACCTCTGGACTGCTAGTTGCTGGACCAATGGTGGCAACAATCTTGGTTCGGCGATGGGTATTGGAAAGCGGCATTTATCTTCATCTTGAGGAGTAAGAAGGGTGCCAGGGGCAAACTGGCACGGGCGGAATCAGTCAATGTATCTGACTAGCGTCAGTTTGCCGCATTCTACAGTGTCCGTGCAAGTATCTGGGCAAAAAGGCGCTGTTAAAGGATTGCTGATGAGTCGTTAGTTTTAAGCCTAGTAACTGGTAAATGGCTATAACAGCCACTTCCACTCAAAAAAGCTACGCTCTTTCACCTCTTCATCCCTTCACCCTTCCCATCTACCACTCTCGCAACGCGATCGCCACACCCTGTCTCAGCGGCTCCGGCAAGTCACTATGTGCCAACTGTTCTAGCCGCTGACGGGCAGTTTGAGCATCGAGAGCTTTAAGAGCCGCAATAGCATGGAGCCGTACACCCATCGCTTCATCTGCCAGAAGCTGCATCAGAGTTTCGAGCGCGTCTGGTTGCTCTAATTGACCGAGACCAAGCGCGATCGCTTGTCTGAGCGTAGGCTGATCCACTACAAGCGGGGTGGCAAGGGTAGCCATTAACAGTTGAGCTGCCTGGGGCTTGGTTTCGGCGACTTCCCACTGCCCAACAGCAGTAATGAGCGCCTGACAGAGCGGTTGGGCTGCTGGCTCCTGCAACAGAGGCAGGGCTTGTCGAAGATAATCTAGGGCGATCGCGCTGCCAATCCGGGTGAGTGCCCAAACAACCTCGATTTGCAAGGGTAGTGGCGTTTGCGGAGACTTGAGCACAGCAAAAAGCGCCTCTGCGGCAGCATCGGTGCCCAGCCGTCCCAGCGCGATCGCCGCTTGCTGGCAAACTGCCGCATTGGTATCCCGCAGGCGTGGCGACAGTAGCGTGACTAACGCCAGTGGTAGAGTCAGATCGTGGCGAAAACCTAACGCTTCAACCGCAACCTGTCTGACTGTTGCATTCTCGTCATGAAGCGCGTTTACCAGCACGGGCGGCACACGAGAATCATGAAAACTGCCCAAGGCTTCGATCGTGATCGCTCGGACTGCCGGATTAGGATCACGCACCACTGTCAGCAGGGGAGCAATTGTTTCCGAGCGACGAATGTGTGCCAGCGACCGCACGGCAAAGAGGCGTGTATCGTTGATCGCCAGGAGGTTTGTTAGGGCAGTGATCGCTGTCGTACCCAAATTTGCCAGCGACTCGGCTGCCATACTGCTGAGTTCTTCACTGTCAGTCGTTTGCAGCAAATCCATTAATGCCCTGATGACATCAGGATGGCTATAGCCACCGAGAATCCGGACAGCAAACCAGCGTGCTTCCAGATCAGCCGTATCGTCCTGAAGTAGGGTGATGAGCGGTGCGATCGCGCGATCACCAAAGATAGGAAGCACTTTGGCAATCTCCCAACGGTCTTGAAAGTCGCCCGCTTCAAGAGCGGCGATCGCCAGTTCCAGCAGCACCACCATCTCAGCCGCTGTGGGCAGCGACGGGTTGTGATCGACAGTTGCAGGCACATGAGCGGGAGCCTTGCTCAACAACTGCTGTAAACAATGCGTCAGTAACGACCAGTTTTCCTGGCGAAACGCTTCCTGAGCTTGCTCTAGCACGTTTGACATTCGTTCAAGTTTACAAAGTTGCCCCATTCTGACACAGCGCTGTCACTCAGCACACCGATCGTGCCGCTAATTCACTGAAGAAGCACAGCCCATCTATTCTCTAGGCAAAAAGTAAGGAGCCGAAAAGACTCAAAAGCCCCTCTTTTTGGAAGAAGGGCTGGAATGCAGGTTTTAGTTGTACATCGCATGACTAAAGGCAAAATCAAACATGGCAACCCAAAATGGTAGACCTTTTAATTTCGCACTTTGCACAGTTCTAAAGCTAATAGCTAACCGCTGGACGCTTTAGTTCTCAGTCACTGGGTGAGTTGCAGACGGGCGACGATCGATCACCTGATCAACCAAACCGTAATCTCTTGCTTCTTCGGCAGACATAAAGAAGTCGCGCTCGGTATCTTCTTGAATACGCTCGATCGACTGCCCGGTATGCTCTGCCAACATTTCGTTCAAACGCTGCTTGTGATACAGGATTTCTTTTGCCTGGATTTCAATGTCGGTTGCCTGACCTTGCGCGCCACCCAATGGCTGGTGAATCATGATGCGAGAGTGGGGTAGGCTCATCCGCTTGCCTTTCGTACCTGCACTGAGCAAGAACGCGCCCATGCTGGCGGCCAACCCAACGCAAATGGTCGAAACATCTGGACGAATGTGCCGTAGCGTATCGTAAATGCCCATCCCGGCTGAAACCGAGCCACCAGGGGAGTTGATATAGACATAGATATCTTTCTCTGGATCTTCAGCATCCAGAAAGAGCAACTGAGCCACAATCAAATTTGCCAGGTCGGCATCAATCTGCTGCCCTAGAAACACAATCCGCTCCCGCAGCAGCCGCGAGTAGATGTCAAAGGCACGTTCGCCTCGACCAGATTGCTCAATGACGGTAGGAATCATGGTGCTTGCTCTCGATTCGTTTTCCTCATTCTACCGATTTGAGGGAGGAAGAGGTGAGGGGAGAGGGTTTCTCACAGGAGCAGAGAGAACGGGCTAAAAAGCGGCAGATAAACCGACGCGAAAGGTCAAACCCGGTTGGTAGATACGGTTCACTCGTTCGTAGCTGACATCGGCTAAGTTTTCGAGATAAACCAGAAAGGCAACATTTTGGACGATCGGAATTCGCGCATTCAAATCCAGGTTGAGCCACGAAGACGAAAAACTACGCGTGTCTACGCCTGTCTCGGCAAATAAAGCACGTCGAGAACCACTGTTGTAATTGGCATAGAAATTCAGTTGCCACCCGTTCCAGTCGTAGCCAATGCCAATTTGAGCGACCGAGAAGGGAATGGTACTTAGCTGTAAGCCCTGCTCCACACCTGATTCAATCCGAGCATCGGTGTAAGTGTAGTTGAACAGTGCCGAAAGTTGCGGCGTTAGTTCCCAGCGCACACCTGCCTCAAACCCATTCGTATTGACCAGACCAATGTTTTGCCAGCGTCCACCCACGACGCTAAGGCGATTCTCCAAACGGTTGCCAAAATAGGTGAGTTGGGCAGAGAGACCGGACGTCACCTTAAAGTCAATCCCGGCTGTCCACGCGGAACCTGTCTCTGGCTTCAAGTCTGGGTTTGGCAACCAGTTGTGAACGGTGTCAAAGAGATACAACTGGTCTAAGCCTGGGTTACGACGCACCGAAACCCAACTGCCTCGCAAAGCAATGTTTGGGGTGATGTCCCACCGCGTACCAACGCTAGGGTTAGTTGAACTGTCGTACTCAGTGTTGAAGTTCTGACGTAGACCTAGTTCAAGCTGCACATTAGCAAGGATTTTGAAGGTGTTGAGAACGAACAGGGCTGTATTGGTACGATCGCGCTTCTCTGCCGCGTTGAAGCGAGTCAGGCTCGGCACAGTACTGAGCGTTTCGCCCTCAAAAAACTCACTGCGTAGATCAAGCCCGTAGCGCAGGTTGTAGAAGGTTAGAATTTGCCAATTGTGCTCAACTCTAGCGGTCAAGCCCTGAGATTCTAGGGTGCCCCGACGGAAAAAGACGCTTTGCGTCGGACCAAAGGTGTTGAAGTTGTCCCGGTTGTAGCCAATGGTTGCGGTCAGAATCGAATCATCACTACCGCCAATCAGGGCATTCCATGACAACCCGATATTTAAGCCGTCATGCTCCAGGCGATCGCGCTGGAGCGGAAACCCAAAGTACAAAAGCCCTTTACGACTGGTGTTTGCGTAAGCATCCAGCCTCAAAGTATGGCGGGAATCAACTCGATAGGTTAACCGACCAAAGTAGTTGTCAAACTTGGTATCCCCGTTAAACAACCGTCCATCAGGTCCCCGGTTTGCTGCCCCTCTAGGCACTGGGTAATCATTATCAGCCTGAAAGCGCTCATAGCCAATGGCATAGCTCAGCGCATTTAGCGTTCCTGCAACACCCGCGCGATAATTCTGCTGCCCATAGGAACCACCCTGCGCCAGTGCACTGAGCTTAATAGGTGCAATTTCTTCTTTAGTGAGAATATTGACTACGCCACCAAACGCCTCTGAGCCATAGAGTGTGGATGCTGTGCCGCTAGAGAGTTCAATGCGATCGATGCCACCTGTCAAAAATGTATTTAGGTCAGTAGCACCGTGGTAAGTATTGACATTGCTACCGGTCGGTCTACCATTCAACAAAAACGTATTCTGGTTAGTCGTTGTGCCCCGGTAATAAAAGCCAGTATGAATGTCTGCGCCAAACCCAGCGTCATTGATGGCAAATCCGGGTAGACTCTGCAACACATCTGTAACGCTGGTTGCTCCCTGTTTGTCAATTTCCTCACCAGTGATGGTGTAAGTAGGAGCAGTGTTAGCAGGTGCCTTTTTACCCTCAACTACAATCTCTTCTTCTGCTTCATCTTCTTCTGCTTCATTGCCAGAGGGTGTCTGCTCATCCAGTTGTAATGATTGGCTAATGGCAGTTGAAACGGTTGGTTTTGCCAACAGCCATACAGCACGGGTTAAAGGGCGATCGAACTCTTTCAATCGCAAGATCGTTTGTGGCTTATTCACAGTCTGTCTTAAGCCCGTGCGTTCTTCATTGGCAGCAACGGGCATTGCAACCGCTTGAGCGCTTGTGCCCAACAGAATGCTTCCGTGCAGAAACACGGTGGGTAATAGTAAGCGTCGTTTCATATGTTAAGTTGACTCACTCCTCACACACCCTGCCCCGACAAACAGGCATGGTGCAAAACCTCAAATAATCGCTCTTATTGTTGGAACAGCATTCACCTTGATGTCAAAAGACACGTTGTCAAACTCATCCAGGTACGTGCTCGAACGATCGCACGCATAGAACGCACAACTAGTTACATCGGTTCGGCGAAAGTCTTGATTGCCAAAACCCAACCCTCCACCGGAGAACCCGGTATTTTGACCCCAGAATTCGGATGTTACAGTTCACAACTTGATACCTCATGTTCAGAACTCAGCGTTTCAACTTCAGAACTCAGACTTTCAAGCTCAAAACTTAGTGCTTCAAGTGCAAGGTTCGAAAATTCATCTGTGAAACTTCCGACTTCCGACCCTCTGCAAAATTCTTAAATTAAAAGTTTTCAGAGAATGGGAGATTCGCAGGCGTAGGCAGTATATTGGCTCCAGTAGTTACCTCACCCCTCGCAAATGACGAATTTGCCAAGTCCGGGGAGCGATCCCGGCTCTAATTCCAACAGACGCTCACGGTCACGTTTGCTGAGGCGAATTGGTCTGCCGCTGGGCGTTGCGTTGCTGGCAGGAGTGGCGGGAGGAGCCTGGTATGGCTGGGTTTTTGTCAACGAGAGGTTGGCTCCGTTAATTGAGGCGAATCTGAGTCAGTCACTAAGGCGTCCCGTGCAGTTAGGCGGGGTGGAACGAGTTTCGCTGACCAGTTTGCGCTTTGGTCGATCGTCGGTGCCACCCACGGCAACTGATCCCGATCGCGTCACGATTGAAGCCGTTGATGTCGCGTTCAACCCTATTCAACTGCTGCTTACCCGCAATCTCAATCTAGATATCACTCTCGATAAACCAAACCTTTATCTAGAGCAGGCACGCGATGGCAGTTGGATCGCGGTGCAAATCTCGGACGAGGAGCGCCAGGGACCCGTTAAAACTGAGTTTCAAGCCATTCGCTTTAAGGATGCTAGAGCAACGCTAGTACCACTTGCTAAGACTGGTGGCGGCAAAGCGGCTCCTGTAAACCTTTCGCAGCTTAACGGCAGTGCCAGTTTTCTGGATCAAAATCAACGCATCACCTATGAACTCGCAGGGCGATCGAACACCGGTGGCAGCTTAAAGCTCAACGGCGAAACGCTACGATCGCCGTCACAAACTAATTTGCAGGTGCAGGGGCAGAATTTTACCCTGGCTGAAATTGATCGCCTGGTCAAGTTTCCTGTTAACCTTCCAGTCGGTCGCGTCAATGGCAACGTCAGTGTAGAGTTTCGTCCCAACCAAAAACAGCCGTATGTAATGGGCACGGCAACGTTTACAGGCACCACGCTGGCTATTCCCAAAGTCCCTTATACCTTTACCCAGGCAAAGGGTACGCTGCAACTTGTAGGGAGGTTGCTGACCTTAGAGAATACTACGGCATTCTTTGGCAAGGGCAAGATTCCTCTACTGGCAAACGGTACGCTGGACTTTGACAAAGGCTTTAATCTCGCGGCGAAAGTAAAGCCAATTAGTCTGGCTCGCCTGGTACAGACCTTTCAGTTGAAGCTGCCCGTACCAGTATCAGGCGAAGTACTGGCAGACCTGAAAGTAACGGGGAAAACTCAGCAGCCGGTGATTACAGGGGTAGCACGCAATACCAAACCGGGCAGGGTTGATCGTATTGACCTAAGCAAATATAGTGCCCAGTTTCAGTTGAATACGGCAACGTTGGCGCTGGCGATCCCAGACATTCAAGCATCACCCGCTGCGGGTGGACAGGTAGCGGGGGCAGGACGGGTTAGCCTCAGAGATCCAGTGCAACTGGCGTTCAGCCTTCAAGCAAGAGATGTACCCGCTGAACCAATCGCTAGCGCTTACAACAACGGCAGGGCACTACCAATCGCGATTGGTCGAGTTAGCGCTCAGGCAGTAGTGACAGGCACCACTGCAAATCCTCGTACCGCTATTCGCTGGCAGGCTCCCGAAGCAGAATATGCTGGCACTGGCGAAATCATTATTGCTAACGGCATCACGACGCTCCAGAATACGAACTTGGCGATCGCAGGCGGTAGCGTGAGCGCCCAGGCGCGGGCACAAGGAGGACGCTGGCAGGCGTTGGTGGCAGGTTCTCAAATTCAGCTCAATCGCTTTTCTCAAGACTTGCGCGGGTTCTTTAGTGGGGCGATCGCGCTCTCTGGTTCGCTGTCAGATTTTAGCCCAGCCAGCGTACGCGCTCAGGGGCAGGGACGTTTATCGCAGGGCATCTCGGTCATTGCGGCACCGATCGACGCTCAGTTTGGATGGGATGGACAAAAGGTGCTTTTGCAGAGAGCAACGGCTCCAGGCTTTAGCGCCAATGGTGCCATTTTTGCACGGTTAACGGGCAGACCAGCAGTCACCGGACTGGATCTGAACGTTCGCACCAGCAACTACAGCTTGCAGGCGATCGCGCTTCCCGTTCCTCGCAACATCGATTACTCTGGGCGCGTAGACTTTGCAGGACGGCTAGTTGGTAGCCCTGCCAGCCCCAACATTAACGGAGGCTTAACGCTACGCCAGTTTGTCTTAAATGGCACCGCCTTTGAATCGCTACTGCGGGGCAGTTTGCGGGTGGCGCAAGGTGTGAACTTAAACCTGACTGGGCAGCGTGACCGCATTGCACTCACGCTTGGTTCTGACTACCAGATTGTTGCCTTTGACATCAAGCGCGATCAAGCCATTGCAACAGGCAGAACCCAGGGCGATTTACTGCTGGTGGACGCGAAAAACTTTCCACTTTCGTTCCTCAATACGTCTGCTACAGCCGTCTTTTTCCCTTTAGGGGGTGAGCTAAACGGCACTGTAGCGCTGAGTCGGAGCCGACTACGAACCGGAGATCTCAGCCAGTTGAACGCTAATGGGCAGCTGACAATTACCAATCCGGCGATCGGCACCTACCGGGCAAGCCAATTTGGTGGGCGGATCAGCCTGAACAATGGTGTTGCGACGTTAAGCGGAGCCGAATTGCGACGCGGGCAAAGCATCTTTCAGTTGGATGCCAGTGCCAACATTGCTAGTGCCAATCCGCAGTTCAAGACAAAGTTAACAGTCGCGCAAGGGCAACTTCAGGATGTGCTGGAATTGCTTCAGCTCTTCGATTTATCTGATCTTGCACGGGGCGCAGACTTGCCTGCTTATGGTACTGCTGCTGACCTCCAGACTGTACCAGTTGAACTATCCCGTACCGCTCTGCTTAATCGAATCCGCCGCATCGCTGAAATTCAGACGCTGCAAGCACAAGCACAAGCGACCCGTGAGGCATCACCCTTACCAGAACTCAGTGAGCTGAAAGGGGCATTTAGCGGCGAAGTCACAGCCACAGGCTCGTTACGGACTGGCATCAATGCCCAGTTCAACCTGAGTGGACAAGACTGGCAGTGGGGCAGTGACCTGTCAGCCAAACAGGTTGTGGCAAGCGGCACGTTCGAGAATGGTGTCCTGACGCTGCTGCCCTTACGTTTCCAATCAGATGACTCACTGGTTGCGTTTTCGGGGCAAGTAGGCGGCGCAACGCAGTCGGGGCAGTTCCGCATGGAAAATATTCCGGTCGATCGCGTGACGGAGTTGTTGAATCTGCCGCTAGATGTGCAGGGCAACCTAAATGCAACTGCAACGATTTCGGGTAGCCAAAGTAATCCGCAGGTGATTGGACTCCTAAGTTTAGCTAACGGCGTGCTCAATGGCACTGATGTTCAGGAGGCACAGGGTAACTTTGGCTATAGCAATGCTCGTCTCAACTTTGGCAGTCGTCTGTTGATTAGCGGCACCGAGCCAGTCACACTCACGGGTAGCGTGCCTCAAAAGCTACCCTTTGCCTCTGTTGAACCGGATAACGACCAGATTCAACTCAGCATCAATGTGAAAGACGAAGGGCTGGCGTTGCTCAACTTGCTGAATAATCAAGTTGCCTGGGTTGATGGCGCTGGGCAAGTCAATGTAGAAGTGCAGGGCACGCTTCAGCAGCCGATCGCCACTGGTACTGCTAGCTTTGAAAAGGCGACGCTACAAGCACGAGCACTCCCCGAACCGCTGACAAATGTAACGGGTACCATTCGCTTTGACCGCGATCGCCTGCGGGTAGATAAAGTAACGGGGCAGTTCACGCGGGGCGAGGTCACTGCAGCTGGCGTGCTGCCGATTTTTGCCACTCTATCGCCAAACGATCCCGATCAGCAAACGCCTCTCAATGTCTCTCTCGATCAGGTTTCTCTAAATTTGAAAGGGTTATATCAGGGCGGTGTTGGTGGTGATGTTCAAGTCACAGGCACTGCGCTGAGTCCTGTCATTGGTGGCACGATTCAACTGTCAAATGGGCAGGTACTTTTGGCGAGTTCGGAGGGCACTGAAGCTACCAATAATGACGGCGCGACTACTAACGGGAATGCCGCCAGCGGGAATGCTACTAGCAGAAATGCTGTGTCGGGTAATAACGCGACTGTCATTGCGTTTAACAACTTGCTGATTTCGTTGGGCGATCGCGTCCGGGTTGTGAGTGCCCCCCTACTAAGTTTCGTCGCGACTGGAGACCTCACAATTAACGGCACATTGGACGAGTTGAAACCAAAAGGGCTGATTAGCCTTCGATCTGGTCAAGTTAATCTCTTCACAACTCAGTTCACGCTGGCGCGTGGCTACCCCCAAACTGCTGAGTTTGTTGAGAACCAGGGGCTTGATCCCAACCTAAATGTGCGTCTTATTACGTCTGTGGCAGAAGTGACCAGTAGCCGCCTGCCCACATCAACGCTGTCGTCCGAAATCAACGACTCAACGATTACAGCCTCTGCCTACGGCTCCTTGCAAACGGTGCGGGTTCAGGCACAGGTAGAGGGTCCCGCTAGCCGTTTGTCAGACAATCTTACGCTCACCAGCAGCCCTGCTCGTAGTGAAACTGAGATTGTGTCCCTGCTGGGGGCTGGCTTCGTGAATACTTTAGGGCGAGGCGACACGGCTCTGGGGATCGCTAACCTGGCTGGGTCTGCTCTGTTGAGCAATATTCAGGGTGTGATTGGCAATGCGCTGGGACTTAGCGAATTTCGGCTCTTTCCTACTGTGACTCGCCCCGATCGAGCACGTGGTTCAAGCCGTGGTACGTCCGCTCTTGGTCTAGGTGCCGAAGCCGCGATCGACATTACCCCCAGTTTCTCCCTCTCTGCCTTGAAAGTTCTTACGTCTAACGAACCCACCCAGTTTGGCATCCGCTACCGTCTCAACGATCAAATCTTGTTGCGCGGTTCTAGCGATTTCTCTGGTGATAGTCGTGCTTTGGTGGAATACGAAGCGCGTTTTTGAGCCTAGAAGAGTCTGAGCCGAAAGAGACTGAGATCGCGCTTGATACCCTTATTGACGCACTAGCTTGAGAGACCCCTCAATCCCCTTTACAAAGTGGGAAGCCGTAGGCAGGGGATCTTAACAGCGTGGAGAAAGGAAGCTGGTCTTAATCATCGGGAAATTGCCAGCAGGCAATATGCTCCACGCGATCGCTCCCGCAGGAACAGGATTCGTTAGTCGAAGCAATCCATTCACGATCGCACTGCCGACAGTGACAGAGAATATTGTTTTTGTTAGCTTCGTCGATGCCCTGCTGCCATGCGAGCAGTTCAGCTGGACTAAACTGTGGTGGTGGATCGGTCATTGCGGCTACGGGCAATTTGCTCATGGAGTGTGTCGGCAAGCGCTGGTAGATCAGCCTGAGCGATCGCCTGTTGCTCTCCGGTTGCCAGCCACTTAAGCTGCACCGTCTGATTGGCGGCTTCGGCATCGCCCAAGATAAAGCAAGCCGCTGCACCACTGCGATCGGCACGCTTAAACTGTTTACCAAAGGCACTGCTGCTGAGATCAAGCTCCGTGACGAAGCCTGCATGACGCAGCGTTTGCGCCAGCTTCAAAGCCTGTGCCTCAGCCGCCTCGCCTCTGGAAACGATGTAAAAATCGATCGCGGTTGGTTGGCTCGGTGCAAGCTGCTGCAAAAGCCCAATCAGTCGTTCCAGCCCGATCGCCCAGCCGATCGCGAGCGTTTCGGGACCGCCCAATTCAGCGATTAAGCCGTCATAGCGTCCACCACCACCAACAGTGCCAAACTGCTTAGACTGAAACTCAAACGCGGTGTGGCTGTAGTAATCTAGCCCTCGTACTAGCTTCGGATTCAGCGTGTAGCCAATGCCCAAATTGGTCAAGAGCTGCTGCACTTTTGCGAACCGCTCCTGAGACGCAACGCTAAGGCTGTGACCCAACAGCGGAGCCTCTTGCAGAATTGCCTGCGTTTTAGCATCTTTGCTATCCAGAATTCGTAGCGGATTGCGCGTGAGGCGATCTTGCGAATCGGGGTCGAGATCCGCTTTGTAAGGCGTTAGGTAATCCACCAGCAAACTGCGGTACTGGATGCGATCGTCGCGAGTGCCGAGCGAATTTAGCTCTAGCTGTAGATCATTAAGTCCAACGGCTTGCAGCAAATCGACCGCGATCGCAATGACTTCGGCATCCGCCCGAACATTGCCGCTACCCAGCAACTCCACGCCCAGCTGATGAAACTGTCGCTGTCGCCCTGTCCCCGGACGCTCATAGCGAAACATGGGACCCATATACCAGAGACGCTGTACGCCTCCTTGCGCGTGCAAGCCATGCTCGATAAACGCACGCACAACGCCAGCTGTGCCTTCAGGACGAAGGGTCAGAGATCGATCGCCTTTGTCCTGAAAGGTATACATCTCCTTGCCCACAACATCGGTTGCCTCACCAATGCCGCGCTCAAACAGATCGGTCTGCTCAAAAATAGGGGTGCGAATCTCCTCAAACGCCGCTTGATGCAAAATTGCCCGAGCCGTTGCCTCGACCTGTTGCCAGTAGGCAATCTCACCCGGCAGAATGTCTCGCGTGCCCCGTTGCGCTTGAATTAAACCCATGTGTTGTCTAAATTGACTGCTTCCCAAGCACCATAGCGATCGCTATAGTACGCCAAAATTCGTTTCACCTGCTCAGAATCGATCGAGTCTGCATCCACAATGCTTTGAATCCGCAGACTATCAATCTGGCTCAGGCGATAGTCAAACTGCTGTGACTGCTGCGGTAGCAGATCTACGGTAATGCCATCCACCTGGCAAAGATGGGCAGCCACTTCACGATAGACAGCCAGCGGCAGCCCTGGGCAACGAAGGCAATCGTCCAATCCATCTCTCCCAATGATTCAAAACTAAGCTTTACTAGCACTGCCTACGAGCATAAGTACTAACGCTGCACGATCGACAAAAGAGAGAAGCGTTTACCTTCATCCCTAATCTTTCGCCTTAGCAGGTCAGCTAAAGCATGCGATCACGATACAGCTTCATTACCAAGCTTGGGCAAATTGGCGTTTGGCAACGCGCAGCAATTAACCTCATCAATACAGACCTTACCCCACTGCAACGCCCACCGCACTAACGCCACACGGTTGTCAGTTTCGGTTTTCGTCAGGATGTTGCTGATGTGGTTATCGACGGTACGTTTGCTAATTTCTAGCTTTTCGGCAATTTCCTGGTTGGTTAAGCCAGAGGCAACCAGTTCAATCACCTGGAGTTCGCGGTCTGAAAGAGGACCTTGCACTTGAGATTCGCCAGCAGCCATAGCTTTCCCGTCTGTGTATATCTACTTACCACCCACCATTTTAGGGTAAGTTAGCAAAAATACTCATGACGGAAGGGGAAAGGCAGAAGGCAAAGGGTAGAAGGCAAAGGGCAAAAGGTAGAAGGCAGAAACGCAATTCAAAACTTAAAACTCAGAACTTCCTCCTCTCCATCACGCACTACGATAAATGTGACCTTTCTAAAACAGTCGATCGCCATGTCTAAAGCAGGCAGTGTCTGGACGTACAAACCGTGGTGGTGTCAGCCGTGGTCAATTTTGTTAACGGGTGCGGTGTTGATTTGTGGAAGCTGGGGCTTGATGCACACGATCTGGTTGACCGTGCTGGTAGCAGTGCCAGTGGTGGTCTGGATGGTCTTTTTTCTATTGATTTATCCTCGCTTGATGCAGGAGAGTAGCGCACTACCAGAGGCAACGCCGCCTCAAGGTGAATAGCGATCGCCCTTCGATCGCTGGGTAAATGATTGCTGGGTTAAGAGATGAGTAACCATAACGGTTTGCGTACGAATCGACTTGTACACCTCTGGCTGTTGCTGTCCCGCTGGATAAAAGGAATGACACGTACCCTTATGTATCGCTACCGACACACTTAAGTAACACCGACTTCCCGACTGGGTTTAACATGGGGAGAGCCGCAGTCAAGAAGTCAACAAAGCCGGAGACCAGTTAACGCGCTAGTGCAGGATGATGAAAATAGGTGATGGAAGGTTTAGTTGTGGTGTGGGTGAGTCAATGCTTTAACCATTGGCCGATCGACGTTTCACTGGCTGCCATCTCACTTCTCACCTATCTGGCATGGACTATGGCTGATCCATTGAAGAAACGCTGTAATAGGCGTAAATAGACCCGGCAAGGACGCTTCATGCACAGCGATACGGTAACAATCTACTGCCCCAATCACGCCTGTCAGGCTCCAAATGCGGAGCGCCAACGGTCTTGCCAACAGTGCCATACTTTTCTGCCCAAGCGTTATTTGTGGGCGATCGGTAAAGGCATAGAGTCCTGTCGATTGGGTGAACTGTTGGCGGAACGCTACAGCGTCAAACAGCCTCGTATTGTGCTGGATACAAAACCTGGGCTATTACCAGAGGCACCGACTGAAATTTCACCTGACCTCGAACCCTACCTGCGGTTAGTGTCGTATCAACTGCATGTGCCGCAGGTTTATGGGGTAGTGACCTTACCGCAAAAACGCAATAGTGACATTTGGCTGCTGGAGCAAGCGCCACTTTACCCAGAGGGGGTTATGAGTGCGTCGTCAGAGCCGCTTGAAGGACAACTGATGCCCGAGCTAACGGCTGTTTGGCAGCAGGCTAGCGCCCTGCGTCAGCTTCACTGGCTCTGGCAAATCGCACAGCTTTGGGAACCGCTAGAAGGCGAAGGCGTGGCAGCGTCGCTGTTGCAGCCAACACTGCTACGAGTAGAGGGATCGTTAGTACGGCTCTTATCATTGCAACCTGAGGGTCGAACACCAGCCACATTAGCGGCATTAGGGCAACTCTGGCAGCGGTGGCAACCTACGGCAAAACCAGACATTGCGGCATTCGTGGGCAAGCTCTGCCAGTTGATGCAGCAGGGAGACATACGGAATGCAGAACAGCTTGTAGCACTGCTCGATCGCGCCCTAGCTGACCGAGGGCGATCGCAGTCTCGTCATCTGAACATCGCCACTGTGACCGACCAAGGACCCAGCCGACAACGCAATGAGGATGCTTGTTATCCGTCCAGTGGAACGCTTTGGACAGATGTTGATCCAACGCAAACGCAGCCGTTAGTAGTGGTTTGCGATGGTATTGGTGGGCATGAAGGTGGCAATGTTGCCTCTAACCTGGCGATCGACACCGTACAACACCAGTTACAGTCTGTACTACAAGGCAGCACAACAGCACCGACAGTCTTAATGGTGCAATTGGAGCGGGTCGCACTGCAAGCCAACGATATCATCAGCCAGCGCAACGACAGCGAACAGCGGCAAGAACGACAGCGCATGGGCACAACATTGGTGGCAGCCCTGGCTCGTGACCACGAACTGTATCTCACCCACGTTGGCGATAGCCGTATCTACCGTATAAGCCGTTCTGGCTGCCATCAAGTCACACTGGATGATGATTTGGCATCGCGGGAGGTACGGTTGGGCTATGCGTTGTACCGTCAAGCGCTCCAGCAGCCGGGATCTGGATCGTTAGTGCAGGCGTTGGGGATGAATGCCTCAACTCTGCTGCACCCGACTGTGCAGCGCTTTGTGCTGGATGAGGACTGCGTGTTTTTGTTGTGCTCTGATGGCTTGAGTGACTATGATCGCGTCGATGAATACTGGCAGAGCGAATTGCTACCGCTGCTAGACGGCAAGGTCAATGTCGCTACAGCAAGTCAGCGCTTGCTAGCGATCGCCAATCATGTGAATGGACATGACAACGTCACGATTGGGCTGTTGCACTGCCAGGTCAGCCCTAGCAAACTTGCTGGTACCAACGCGCCGCTCAATCTAGCTATGGATGTGCCTGACTTAGGTGCCAATGGGGACGGAAACATAGACCCCTCCATAAATACAACAACAGGTAGAACACAGAAGGTTTCTGCTGCTGCCCAAACGCAAGCCAGAACGCAAATTTTACCAACCCGCAAGCCAAGAACCAACCCCTTTTTAGCCTTGCTGTCTTTGTTAGTGGTGCTGGGGATAGGAGGCGCGATCGCTTATGCTGCTTTTCCAGGCTTGCGACTGTGGGCAGAGGTGCTACTGGGATCACGATCGCGCCCCTCACCAGAGCCGATCGCTACAACACCAACGCCTACAAGTTCACCAGAAAGTCCAGCACCTAACATAGAGACGCTAACAGTTGGGGCACTGATTCAGGTACAGCGCAATACAGTTGAAGCAACACCCACGGCTGAGGCAACACCCACGGCTGAGACAACACCCACGACTGCCGAAACACTTACACTTACAGCGACCGAAACACCGCTGACGCTGTGGAGCCAGCCAGGACAATCGACATTACCAAAGAGTGCCAGTGTGCGCTTAGGAACGCTTCCCGTTGGAGCTGTGCTGCAAATCTCAAGCCGCCAGGCAGTACCAGATCGCGGCTATTGGCTCAAGCTCAAAGTTTGCTCTTTGCCTTCCCCCCCCGCATCCGCTTCTGCACCTACATCCGTTTCACCTGCGCCTACCAGTGTAAATACGCCAGCTACAGCCCCAGTTGCCGCCACACTCAAGCCAGGGGTCAGCGGCTGGATTGAGCAAGACACGATCGCGCCGCTTGTGACCTCAAACCTTGGTCTCAAAGCCTCGCAGCTAGGAGCATGCGCCACATTGGCACCTGGAGCAACAGCATCGCCCCTGCCAACGGTGCAGCCGACAAAGTAGTAAGCGGTCAAGTCGTGTCGGTCAACAAACCGCCCAGCCGTCTCCTAGCACGGTAAACTGATGAAATTAAAAGCTGTCTGGTGCTAGGTTCGGGAGTTATGGCAACGTTTTTGCTTGAGGTTGGAACTGAAGAATTGCCCGCCAGTTTTGTAGATGAAGCGCTAGCGCAGTGGCGATCACGCCTGCCGCAAACGCTGCAAGACCATTACCTGACTCCAACGGCGATCGAGTTTTATGGCACCCCGCGACGGCTGGCAGTGCTGATTAAAGGGTTGCCCTTACAGCAGCCCGATCAAGAAGAAGAAGTCAAAGGTCCCCCGGCGCAAGCTGCTTTCAAAGACGGTCAGCCCACGAAAGCTGCTATCGGTTTCGCCCAGAAGCAGGGCGTGCCGCTCTCATCCCTGGAAATTCGCCCCACGGAAAAAGGGGAGTTTACCTTTGTGCGTAAAACGATCGCCGGGCAACCCACCGCCGACATTTTGCAACAGCTTGTACCCGCATGGATTACCGCACTTCAGGGCAAGCGGTTTATGGTTTGGGGCGATGGCGACCTACGGTTTTCGCGCCCAATCCGTTGGCTAGTGGCACTGCTAGATGATGCCGTATTGCCGATCGCCCTAGTCAGTGGTTCCGAAACTTGCACCAGCGATCGACAGTCCTGGGGGCATCGCGTGCTCCATCCCCAACCGATCGCCCTCTCCCATGCTGATACCTATGTAGCTGCCCTTGCGTCTGCGTTTGTTACGGTAGACCTAGCCCAACGGCAAGAAACAATTCAACACCAGGTACAAGCTGCCGCTGCCGAAATTGGTGGGACTGCCGTTATCACTCCTGGGCTGCTGCGCGAAGTCACCAATCTAGTGGAGTGGCCCAGCGCTGTCGTTGGCACCTTCGAGCCAGACTTTCTAGAGTTGCCGCCCGAAGTTATCACGACCGAGATGGAGAGCCATCAGCGCTACTTCCCAGTGCTTAAGCAAGCAGGAGCCAGCGAGTTGCTGCCCTACTTCATCACCATTTCTAATGGCGATCCCGCCAAAGCTGACATCATTGCGGCTGGCAATGAGCGCGTCATCCGTGCCCGTCTGTCGGATGGGAAATTCTTTTTTGATGCCGATCGCGCCATTCCCCTCGAAAACTATCTGCCAAAGCTTGAAACCGTTACCTTTCAGGAAAGCTTGGGATCGGTACGGGCAAAGGTCGATCGCCTTAGCAAAAACGCTGCTTTAATTACCGACCAGCTTCGCTTGCAGCAGGATACGCAACAACAGCAAGATATCCAGCGTGCAGCCTTGCTCTGTAAAGCGGATTTGGTAACGCAAATGGTGGGCGAATTCCCCGAACTGCAAGGCGTGATGGGGCAAAAATACGCGATCGCCAGTGGTGAGACAGAAGCGGTTGCCACTGCCATCTTCGAGCATTACCTGCCCAAAGGTGCTGGAGACACACTGCCTCAAACCCTGACAGGACAAGTCGTTGGGCTTGCCGATCGCGTTGATACATTAGTCAGCATTTTTGGGCTGGGTTTGGTGCCAACTGGTTCCTCTGATCCCTTTGCGCTGCGCCGTGCCGCTAACGCGATCGTCAAAATTATTTGGGATGCCAAGCTGCCCCTCAATTTGTACACTCTGGTCGAAGCCGTCACTGAGGCATTCAAGACCTCGTTTGCTGCAGTCATGAAGCCAAGTCTGGACGAGCTGAGGCAGCAGTTGCGAGATTTCTTGCTTCAGCGCACCCGCACATTGCTACAAGAAGACGAACACATAGACTATGACTTAGTAAGTGCAGTGCTGGGCGAAAACGATGCTGAATACACGGAGCGGGCGCTGCAAGATTTGCTGGACGTGCGCGATCGTGCCCTCTTCCTACAAGCTCGTCGGCAAGATGGCACCCTGGCAACGATCTACGAAGTGGTCAACCGAGCCTCTCGCCTCGCTGCCCAAAGCGACCTAGCAACCCATCACCTTGACC
This sequence comes from Phormidium sp. FACHB-592, assembly GCF_014695795.1. Classification (NCBI taxonomy): domain Bacteria; kingdom Bacillati; phylum Cyanobacteriota; class Cyanophyceae; order Oscillatoriales; family Oscillatoriaceae; genus Phormidium; species Phormidium sp. FACHB-592. The sequence goes on along the minus strand of NZ_JACJOZ010000011.1, from coordinate 53,236 downwards.
CCACTGCCGTCATTCAGCCAAAGCTATTTCAAAAGCAGTCTGAGCAAGCATTTTACGATGCCTTGTGCCAACTACACACCGCTATGGCAGCGCAACCGCAAGACTACCAAACCCTGGTCGCAACCCTTAGCAAGACCACACCCACGCTGAGTCGCTTCTTTGACGGTGCTGATAGCGTTCTGGTGATGGATAGTGACCCAGCCATCAAGCAAAATCGGCTGTACTTGCTGGGTGTACTCCGCAATCATGCAAGAGTCCTGGCAGACTTTGGGGCGATCGTCAAAAGCTGAAGACAGCCCTATCACTGCCAACTTTTGTGCCCCGTCTTGACAGGTTCTCCCTCGAAATTCCGTCTCTCACCTTGATTAAGCGACTGGTCATTCGTCTATTTAGAGAAAATCCTTTCTTCAGCAAGACACACTCATAGTGGGCTTAGAGCGGGATCGCTATAGATCACTCGCTGGGTAGGGGCGTATCAACGCTGTACACCGACAGAATGTGTGTGTTCTCAACTTAAATTGGTATCAATTAGTTACCTGCGGTTGAGAAGGAATTCTTTTGGGAGGAAAACTATGGGTTGGTTACAACGAATTTTTGGTAAGGAAAAGCCTGCGGGCGCTCAAGTCAATCCAGCTCCGGCTCCTGTAACGCCAGAGGTGCCAGCAGCAGAACAAACCGCAACTGGTACGATCGCACCTGAGCGCGTGGGGTTAAACGGCGAATATGACCAGAGCGGTCTTGCCAAGCGGGTTGCCCTCGCCTTTGATGAAGATTCTACGCTAGACGACGTGGAAACACTCTGGGTCGCGCAACTTGGTACAAATGTTGTGTTGAAGGGGAAAGTGCCCAGTCAGGATGTCCTTAACAAAGCAGTCCAGATTGCCAGAAGCGTGAGTGGCGCAACTGATGTCACTACGGCTGAAGTAACTGTGGGCTAACGATCGTTCGTAGCAGTTAACGATCGCACTGCTCATGGTAAGTATGAATGTATCGTTAGCTCGTACGTTAGTAAAGGTGAGCGATCGCGAGTGATGTGTTGCTATCGATCGCTTGCCTTCACTCCTAACCGGCGGCTTGCTGCCCGTTAAGCGGTACCATGAGGGATGCAAACGCAGGAACACCGCAAGCTATGCCCAAAGCCTATGTGATCGGTCTGGGAAAATCGGGACTCGCAGCCGCCCGACTACTCAAGCGTGAGGGGTGGCAGGTAGCGGTCAGTGATTCCGGCAGTTCCGATGGGTTACAGCAGCAGCAGCAGGTATTGACCGCTGAAGGCATCACGGTACAGTTGGGCGAATCTCTCACTCCGGCACGTGTGGAAGTATTGCACACAGAATCTGTCCAGCGGCTTGTCGTTAGTCCTGGTGTGCCCTGGGATCTATTAGGGCTGATACGCGCTAGAGAGCTAGGCATTGAAACGATCGGCGAAACAGAGCTAGCGTGGCAACATCTGAAGCCTTGCCCCTGGATTGGCATTACAGGCACTAATGGCAAAACAACCACAACCGCACTCATTGCCGCTATTTTTCAAACCGCAGGATTAGCTGCTCCGGCTTTTGGCAATATTGGGCTTGCCGCCTGTGAAGTGGCGCTCAGTGACAAAAAGCCAGACTGGGCGATCGCCGAACTCAGTAGCTATCAGATCGAATCATCGCCATCGATCGCACCCCGCATCGGTGTATGGACAACCTTCACACCCGACCATCTAAGTCGCCACAAAACGCTGGAACGCTACTGCGCTATTAAAGCCCAGTTACTCAACCAGTCTCACCATCAGGTCTTCAACGGCGATGATCCGTACTTGCGGAACTTAGGTAAACAAGCGTCTTATCCAGTGCGCGAAACTGCCTGCTGGACAAGCGTTAACAGCAAGGCTGCATTAATTGGCAACTCCCCTCACAGCGTCTACATTGAAGACGCCTGGGTACGAACGGCTACCGAACTAATTTTGCCGATCAGTCTGCTACGAATGCCGGGAGCGCACAATCGACAGAACCTTTTGATGGCAGTCGCCGCCGCAAAACTGGCAGGCATTGATAAAAGCGCGATCGCCCATGCTATTGCCAACTTCTCTGGCGTACCCCATCGCCTGGAACATATTCGCACCTGGCACGGCATTGACTTTATCAATGACAGCAAAGCGACTAATTACGATGCCGCCGAAGTGGGACTCTCTGCCGTCAAGCACCCCACTATCCTCATTGCAGGCGGCGAAGCAAAACAGGGCGACGATGCTGCCTGGATCGCTGCCATTCAAGCCAACGCGACTGCGGTACTTTTGATTGGTAACGCTGCCCCTGACTTTGCCGAACGCTTACAGCAGGCAAATTACTCCAGCGTTGAGATCGTGGAAACAATGGAACGAGCCGTCGAGCGATCAGCCGCACTTGCCAAACAGCACCAGACACCCGTTGTACTCCTCTCTCCCGCCTGCGCGAGCTTTGACCAGTACCCAAACTTTGAACAACGCGGTGAACACTTCCGTCAGCTTTGTCATGCGTTGCCAGAGTGAAAGAGTGAAGAGGTGAAAGAGTGAAAGGGTGAAGAGTCAGTGGAACTCAAAACTCAAAACTCTCCCTAATCCCCATCCCCTATTCCCTACTCCCTACTCCTGCCTCTGGCAAAATTAACATTGCATCCCCAAAGGAGTAAAAGCGATACTGCTCTGCGATCGCCACCTGGTACAGATCCAACAACCGCTGTCGTCCAATCAGGGCGCTAACCAGCATCAGCAAGCTCGACTTGGGTAGGTGAAAATTTGTCATTAACCCATCAACGACTCGCCATTTGTAACCGGGGTAAATGAACAAATTAGTCTTGCCGCAAAAGGTCTGTATCGTGCCGCTTTGTGCTGCTGCTTCGAGCGATCGCACAACGGTTGTCCCAACTGCAATGATGCGTCCACCGCTTGCTTTGGTTTCCTGAATCTTCGCTACTGTTTCTGGCGGCACGTCTACCCATTCGGCGTGCATTGTATGGTCAGTGATTGCCGCTGCCTCCACTGGACGAAAGGTGCCTACGCCAACGTGCAACGTCACAAAAGCCTGCTTAATACCGTGTGCTTGCAAGCGTTCTAGTAAAGCAGGCGTAAAGTGTAACCCTGCGGTCGGTGCCGCGATCGCACCAGGGCGATCGGCATAGACCGTCTGATACTGCTCTGGCTGTGCCTCAGACTCAGTGATGTAGGGTGGTAGCGGTACTTGCCCAAGCCGCTCAATCCACTCGTCGAGCGTGGTTTCCGGTGGCACGTTAAATTGCAAAAGGCGTCCACCCGTAGCCGCATCAATCGACAGAACCGTGGCACTTAAGCTGCCTGCCTCTTGCTGTTGGTCTGCTGGCTCCTGCCCCCTAAACACGATCGTCGCACCCGGTTTGAGCCGCCGACCCGGTTTTACCAGTGCCAACCAGCGATCGCTCGTACCGTGCACAGTGCCCTCGGATGGGTCGACAGCCTGTGGCTCTAGCAGCAGCACCTCTACAGGCATCCCGCTTGTTTTGTGCCCGTGCAGCCGAGCTGGAATCACGCGAGTGTTATTCAACACCAACAAATCGCCCGATCGCAACCAATCTGGCAACGTCTGCACGATCGTATGGCAGTGCTGCACGGTATCCTGTACCACCAGCAACCGTGACTGATCACGAGGAATGCACGGCGTTTGAGCAATCAATCCTTCAGGCAACGTATAGTCGTAAGCAGTCAGCAGGCGGTCAGAACTCATTACAAGCAGGTTAGTTTTAGTAGAAGTAGTCAGCAGCAACGCTTAATACACTCACATCTCGGCTACACCCGCAAAGTCTGCTTACGTAGACTGGGAGATGGTTTGGTGTAATCCACCTACGTAGATTTTTTAGTTTGTAGACGTGGTTTTAACCGTTAGTTGAGCCTTCAGCCTTAATCCTTTAGCCCTAACTCCCTACCCCTCCTCCTTTCGGATTGGGTGATAACACGCTCCACTTCGGGGGGTTCTCCCCTGGTATTTACTGATACGTTTAGCGACTATAGATGGTGTAAGCGGTTGCTGGTCAAAAACTGTGGTGGACTATCTGTATTATCTTGCAAATGCGTCCCTTACATTAAGGGTTGTAGAGTATCTACACTGCTCGAGTCGGCTTCCAGTCAGCTTTATGACCGTGATCCACCAAATTGACGGGTGGATTGTAAAGGTGAAAATGAGCCGTTGCCTGGAGCCTCATGAGCATGGCGACTTCCGAGCTTTGATGCATGAACTGGGCATTCCATGTGACCCAGGTATTCGTGTCCAAATGGCACTGTGGGGTTTGGAAACGGGGCAGTCACCAGTTGAGGTGATGCATCGTTATCAGGTTGCAGTCGTCTCGCATGGCACACCAGAGCGTGAGGAGATTGAAGCGTTTCGTCAGCAGTTTGTGCAGGGGTTAGGCTACTGCCCAGAAACGTTGGCGTAATGCGTAGAGAAGCGGACGTATCGTTAGAGATTGTACTGTCTTGATACGTCCTATTTGATACATCCTAATCGAGAGTGAAGGCAGCAGGAATATAGTCTTGAAGCGTCAGGCTATAATCAGCGATTGCCCTCCTCGCTTGGCTTACATCATCTGACAGCACGGTTGGTTGAGGCTGATACTGACAGCAGACCAGCGCCACATCAAATTGACAAGGTAATTCTGCCCAGTCGGGATGATCTGCTAAAAAGAGTTGTGCTGTTTTCCAAAGCTTTGACCGCTTCTGAGCGGTGATTGCCAGCGCACCATCACTGTCCCAGTTGCCTCGACTGCGGGTTTTAACCTCCACAAACGCCAAGGAGATCGGCTGTGTTGGTAGTTGTGCTGAGGGCTGACCAACGACTAAATCGAGTTCGCCCCATCGACAGTGCCAGCGTTTCTGTAACAGAAGCCAGCCACGATCGCATAGCCATTGAGCTACCAGGGCTTCTCCTAAGGAGCCAATATCTGGAGCCTCTTCTTTGGTATGACGCTTGCGGCTTGTTTGAAGCTTTGGCTTTTGGGGCATGAGCAGCGGCACAGAACGAGATAGTAAGTCTTTCTTCAATATTTTAATATCGACAATCCCGGCGCTAAACTCACGTTGCTGAAGCGCTCTACTGTTTCGGTTTAATGCTGCCAGACTAGAAGCGCAACGGATTCAGGTAGGATCGAAGGAGTAGCGATCGTATTCACTCACCCAGTAACGAAGCGTCTGCTTAGGGCGGTGAGCAAAGATGAAGGCGCTACTGCGATCGCAGTTGGGTTCGGTAGTAAGCAGCAACAATGAGCATCAAACGATTGGGCACGGCAATCGGTCAGCACTTTAAACGATGGCTTGCAGCACTGGTTAAGCAACAGATATGGCAGCAGCGACGGACAATTACGGTAAGCCTCATCTGTTGGAGCGCGATCGTGACTAGTCTTTGGCTCGTTAGCCCTATGGCTGCGTTGGCAGATGACTACAACCGAGATTTTCTGGTCGGCGCTGATTTTTCTGGCAAAGATTTAACCGACTCTAGCTTTACGAAAGCAAATCTCCGGGGCAGTAACTTTAGCCATAGCGACCTGCATGGCGTGAGTTTTTTTGGTGCCAACTTGGAGGACGTAAACTTTGAGGGTGCCGACCTGCGAAACGCTACCTTAGATGCCGCACGGTTTACAGGCGCTAACCTAACCAATGCCAATTTAGAGGGGGCGTTTGCCTTCAATGCCAAATTTGGCGGGGCGATCGTAGACGGTGCTGACTTCACTGATGTTGATGTGCGGCAGGATGCTCAAACTCTCCTATGCCAATCAGCAAAAGGGAAAAACCCCGTCACTGGACGCAATACGCGCGACACGCTGAACTGCAAAACGTAGGATGGATTGCCTTAGCCTCTGTATTGATACCTTGACCAAAAACTTGTAATAAGGCAAAGCTTAGCCAAGTAGCTTTCGCGCTTGGGTGGCGCTATGACTGACGGCATTTGGTGTTCTTGGTCAAACCAGATGCCGTCAGAATCACTTACTTGGACGATCGCATTTCAGCTAGCAGCTTATTTAAGCTCCATCGGCGAGCGCGTTTCTAGATCAAACTTGTACCCGTGGGGAAGAATGTGCAGCGTTGCATTGCATAAAGCCAAGGGTTCGTCGCGCAAGAGTTCTTCCACATTATTGTGGGTAAGGTTTGCCACATCCACAATGGTGATCGCGCCTGCACCAATCACTTCCAGCTCTTTACCATTGATCGCGATCGCGGTGTTTTCATCAATGCCAAAACCCAGATTAACAGGCTGCTGGGCGATCGCAGATAGCAACCGTCCTAAGCGACCACGCTGGGCAAAATGCTGATCGATTACAACACCCGGTAAGAAGCCCATACCCCGATCCATGCTGACCACTTCCATCCGTGGGTTCGTTTCAGACTCGCCTTCCACAATCATCATGTCGGGCATCATTGCTGCACCAGCACTCGTCCCAGCAATGACAACACCATCAGCAAACCGTTTGTGCAACATTGAATCCAGTTGTGTGTCCTTCAGACATTCTGTAATGCGAGCCTGGTTGCCACCTGTAAAGAAGACGCCTGTCGCCTGCTGAATCAACTCTAGACCTTTGGGATCATCAGCATCTTCTCGTCTGGCAGTGTCAACCACCCGGACTGATTCCACACCTAGACGCTCAAAGACATTAAGGTACGTTTCTCCAACCTCTCCGGGTAACCCTGTAGCAACGGTCATCACAACAATACGTGCCTGTAACCCACCAGACCGACGTACAAATTCGCGCAGAATAGTGCAATCGCCTTCTTTATCTTCTGCTCCACCAATAATGACTAGTTGCCCATGCGTTTCTGGAAGTGCAACACTCTCCTGCGCTTCGGCAGCATCTTCCTGAGACGCCATCACCGCCGATCCTTGAGCCTCGTGTCCTGTCATAGTGTCTCCGCGTTGTGTTGAGGTGGTCTTTTAATAAAACACAGCGCTCTGCACAGTTGCCTTCACCGTTCGGTAGATTTTGATACTTTTTCGATGGAAAATCGCTCTAGCGACCTAACTTTATCTCTCTGATATTTCTAGAGGCAGTAGGTTTACGAGTTGATCGTCAACATTAAGTTTAATCGAGAAAAAAGTAAACAATAAAAAACCGGCTCAGTGAATGAACCGGAAGCACGTAGGAGCTAAATTAAGCACTACTTAGAGACCAATTTTCGACTGCGCTCAACCTACTTACACACAAGACTGAGAGCATGAGACTTCGGCGTAAGCACTCAGTCGAGCACGAAGTCGAAATGCAGCTTCTAAACAATTACACTCAGCTACTTATTAGACGGGTTGCTGCATTAAGCGAGATAGAAAAGCACGCGCCTGATTGAGGGTTAAATGCTTGGGCTTTCCTTCATACACAATCTGATACGAATCAGGATATTCGCTGTCACCATATCCTGAAATTAAGTGTCGATGGAAGGCAGCCTCAGCAAGATTATGCACTTCCATTCTTAGATTCAACACTGTTTCGCTCGTGGCTGTCTTGTTCATAAAATCATGACTGAATAACAAAGCGATCCTTCTGTTCTATACATTGAGCGCTATTGTTTCACCCTTCAAAAGTGGTATTTCCTAAGATGTACTTTCAAATGGATTGCTGTTAATGCTTTACAAAATTGCTACAGATCGTAACCTGCGATAGAAGAACGTGCGAGAACGATAGGACTAGGGTAGTAACGGTCTACAGGAGATACTTATTATGGTTGTGGATCAAAGTGTTGATCTGGTTCGCGTGAATGCCCGTACGACAGATGCCTTTGACATCTTCAATCTCAGGCACTACATCGGTCCTAATCCCGATCTTGGCACAGCAGCAGCAGCGTTCGATTTTGCTCTGGTAGAAGCAAACCCACCTCGATCGCTGGAAGAATATGTTGCAGTGATTGGCGATCGTTATCCCCTTTTACTTAAAGAAACACACAAATCTTACGCGCATCTGTTTGCCCGCACGGTTGCTGAAGTTAGCAAGCTAGAGATGGATCTGCACATAACTCAGTGGGCTGTTAAGCAGCAGGGCAGTCGTACCCGGATTGCGGTACAGGCAGTACACGCACGGACGAGTCGGGCGATCGTTTACTGCGTGTGGGACTGGTTTGAAGCGATTACACGCGATCGACGTTTTTGGATCGAAGACCAAATTGAGGTACTGCAAGAGACCTTCCGCGACTCCGTTTTTGGTGGTCCTACTGTTTATGCACTGCTTCAAACTGCCTATGATCTCGGCATTCCGACCTTTTATCTGTGGGATGAGCGGTTAATGCAGTACGGCTATGGCAGAAAGCAGGTGCGAGGCATTGCTACGACCTTTGACCATGACAGCCACATTGATTCAGATTTCACCACAGGCAAGGATGACTGCAAAGCCTTCCTGCATACGCTAGGCTTTCCTGTACCTCACGGCAGCATCGTCTACACTGAGGCAGAAGCGTTGACCGCCGCTGAGCGCATTGGCTATCCCGTTGCAGTGAAGCCAGTCGTTGGGCACAAGGGCATTGGTGTCACGGCGGGCATTATGGACGAAACGGAGCTAGTGCAAGCGTTCGATCGAGCTGTTGCAGCCGTTCCCGAAGATCAGTCCATTCGCATCATTGTTGAAAAAAGCATTGCAGGTAAAGATTTTCGCTTGCTTTGTGTCGCTGGTAAATTTGTAGCCGCAACTGAGCGCCGTCCTGCATCAGTAACAGGGGATGGCAAGTCAACCATCAACGAACTGATCGACCGCGAAAACCGTACACCAGCCAGAGTTGATACACCCACCTCACCACTGGGCAAAATTAAGTGCGATGAGGCAATGGAGCGCTATCTAGACGAGCAAGGTTTGTCGCTCAATTCGGTTTTGGAAGCCGATCGCACCATTTATCTTCGCAAAGTTGCTAACCTTTCGGCAGGTGGCTTAAGCATTGATGCTACCCGTCAGATGCATCCCGATACCATCATTCTGGCGCAAGATATTGCTCAACATTTTCGCCTGACCTGCTTGGGTATTGACGTGATTGCTCAAGACCTTTCGGAGTCGTGGAAGAAAGGCAACTTTGGCATTATCGAGATTAATGCGGCTCCTGGCATCAATATGCACCTGAAACCTGCGATCGGCGAAAGTGTTGATGTTCCCGCTTACCTTCTCAAAACCTTTTTTGAAACAGGCAAAGCGGCTCGCATCCCGATCATTAGCTGCAACCGCATTTCCGTGCCAGAACTGCAAGAGATCGCGGATTACATTCTGCGTCACCAGCCTGATTGGACGATCGGTGCCGTCTGTGCCAAAGGTGTTTTCATCAATCGCTCTGAGAAACACCAGCATATAGACTACAACACTAACGTCCAAAACTTGCTACGCAATCCCCGGCTCGATTTGCTCATTGCCGAATACCGCGAAGATGTCCTTGAGCGCGATGGAATGTTTTACTACGGCAGCAACATCGTTGTTTTAGACGAGCCCACTGAGGTAGAAAAGATGCTAGCACGCGATGTCTTTGAGGACTCTGTCGTTGTGATCAAACAAGAGGACACTGTTTCCATCCATCGCAATGGATTGATTGAGCAGTATCAATTAGGCGAAGACGAGCCGTTTAGCCGAGTTTACTTGAAAGAAATCGCAACGCTGTTGTAGGGCAAGTGAGGAGAGAGGGGGAAGGAGTGAGGGGTGTGAAGGCAAAAGGCAAAAGGCAGAAAGCAAAAGGCAAAGGGCAAAGGGCAAAGGGCAAAAGGCTGTGGTTGGAATCAACTTAAAACTCTGCCTCCTCTGCGCCCCTGCTTCGTCTACTCCCCTGCCTCCGCCTACTCCCCTTACACCTCACTCCTCTCCCCTCTCCTCTACAATTAAGTGTGAACTCTTGCACGGCAGGTTGAGACTGTGGGCTTCAAAATTGGTCTATTGGGTTTGGGGACAGTGGGAACGGGAACGGTGCAGATTTTGCTTAACCCGTCACAGCGTCATCCCTTAGTGCAAGAGCTGGAACTGTATCGGGTGGGAGTTCGATCGCTCGAAAAGTCTCGCGCTATTGATCTGCCGCCAAGTATCATCACCACTGATCTAGATGCGATCGTCACTGACCCAGATATAGATATTGTGGTCGAGGTCATGGGTGGACTGGAACCAGCTCGATTGCTCATCCTGAAAGCGATCGCCCACGGCAAGCATGTAGTTACGGCAAACAAGGCAGCGATCGCGCGGTATGGAGCCGAAATCTTTACAGCAGCAGAAAAAGCAGGCGTATATGTGCTGCTAGAAGCCGCAGTCGGCGGTGGTATTCCGGTCATTGAGCCGCTCAAACAGTCGCTTTGCGCCAATCGCCTGCACACCGTCACTGGCATCATCAACGGCACAACGAACTACATCCTGACGCGGATGCAGACTGAGGGAGGCGATTTTGCCAGCATTCTAGCCGATGCTCAACGGCTGGGGTATGCCGAAGCTGACCCAACTGCCGATGTCGATGGTTTAGATGCAGCCGACAAAATTGCAATTCTGGCATCCCTGGCGTTTGGTGGTCGCATTAAGTTACCGGACGTGCATTGCGAGGGTATCCGGCAAGTGAGCGCTGCTGATATTGCCTATGCAGAGAAACTAGGCTTCGTGATCAAGCTGTTGGCAGTGGCAAAGCGGGAGGATCTTACGACTGAAACCCCAACCACAGAAACGGCGACCCTACAGGTACGAGTGCATCCAACATTAGTACACACCAGCCATCCGCTTGCAAGTGTTAACGGTGTTTACAATGCGATCGTGATTGAGGGCGAGCCGATCGGACAGGTAATGTTCTTTGGTCCTGGTGCAGGAGCGGGTCCAACTGCCAGTGCAGTGGTTGCCGACATCTTAAATATTGCTGCCATTCTCAAAGTAGAGCGGGGCGCTGCTACGCGATCAAACGGGCAGCCCTTGCTCGATCCCTTACTTGCCTGTTCGCATCAAGACTATTGCACGATCGCCCCTATGTCAGACCTGGTGACGCGCTTCTATGTCCGCTTTCTCACGCGAGACTTCCCTGGTGTGATTGGCAAACTGGGCACTTGCTTTGGCAACCACAATGTCAGCCTGGAGTCGATCGTGCAAACAGGCTTGCGCGATGACCTGGCAGAAATTGTCGTCGTCACTCACCATGTCCGCGAGGGCAACTTCCGCACGGCGCTAGACGAAATTCGGGTCATGGAAGCAGTCAGTAGCATTGCCAGTACGTTGCGGGTGCTTTAGCAAGTACCCTGATGATTGCGCCAGATCATTGCGCTCTTAAAATTGAAGCTATTAGAAACCAAATCGTTGTCTAATTTTTTCGACAAGGGCACTTTCTTCTACCGCTATAGTTGAGTCCACTTGTATCAGTTCTTGAACAACCTCCAAAGCTAGATTCCGCAAATTGTGGTGTTTGAGGCGATCGCTTATATCAAGGAGTAGTGCTTCAGTTTTTTCCTGACTTTGAAGCGCAGTACGAACTTTTGGCAGCGCCGCATTGATATAAAACTCCCAAGAATGTTTGGAAGGTAGATCGAGCGATGAAACGTAATCTGTCACGAAGTCTTGTTCACTCAGCTTAATTGCTTTATCACTCAGCATAACAAGATATAGCAGGTCAATAATTGCTTCATCCTGCGCTTGCTCATTTTCAGAATGATGTAGTAGTTCTTTAGCTTTTTCAAACAGCAACATGGTTAATTTTCCTCTTCAGGACATAAAGGTTCTGGCCGTATCCTGACCTACTTCTGTCTACATACTGAACAGCGATCGTTCCTGAATCTCTCACTTGCTATAGACGCTTTCCTCTGTAAGGTAGGTCTGCTACAACTGTTTCATCCTGGTCTGCTGCTGAGATTTAGCAGTACTTCCAATTTCAATTAACCCACAGTGGTAACGACCATGATTGCTCAAACCAAGTCGTACCAGATGACACCCGAAGAATAGCTGGAGTGAGAACCTATACAGGAAGAGCGGTACGAGTATGTGGATGGGGAAGTCTTTGTGCTGCCAGGAGGCTCGAAGCCTCATAATCGGATTGCGCTTAACCTGGCAACGGCATTAGATGGCTATCTGCAAGACAAGGGCTGTGAGCTTTACATGGCGGATGTCAAAGTGCAGGCATCGCAAACCAGCACCTACCATTACCCAGATTTGGTAGTGACGTGCGATCGCCGCGATCAGAACTCCAATCAATTCGTGCAACATTCGTGCTTGATCATCGAGGTGCTGTCGCCGTCCACCGAAGCGTATGACCGGGGCAGCAAGTTTGCCTGCTACCGCAAGCTAGAAACCCTGCAAGAATATGTGCTGATTGAGTCAACGGCGATCAACGTAGAGTGTTTTCAGCGTAATGCTGAAGGCTTTTGGGTACTGCATCCCTATGAAGCAGGCGTCACTATAACCCTAGAAAGCATTGGCTTCTCGCTGGCGATCGACACGCTCTATCGTCAAGTGCGGTTTGACGAAACGGCGATCGCTTCGGATGGGGAAGCCGTCAATTGAATGCCCCGAATCGAGTAATCTAGCAATTGCATCGGATGCAGCACAGGCACCGTTTTGCCCTGAAGCTGTAGGTGTCTGCTAATTTGTACAAAGCAGCCAATGTTGGCTGAAGCTATAAGCGAGGCACCTGTCTGAAGCAAATTTTCGACTTTTTGCCGACCGAGTTCTGCTGCCACCTCTGGCTGTAAGATATTGTAAACACCGGCACTGCCGCAGCATAGAGCAGCATCCACTGGTTCTCGTAGCCGCACGCCTGGAATTTGCTTGAGCAGTTGGCGCGGCTGGACGCTAATCTTTTGCCCATGCAGCATATGGCAGGCATCTTGATAGACCAACGTTAGCGGCTCGTCCTGCAACGGCGAGAGGTGGGCAGTCAACCCGACATCAGCAAGAAATTCCTGCACATCCTTCACTTTCGCAGCAAAGTCTTTAGCTCGCTCTCGGTACTCAGGGTCATCCTGCAAAATGCTGCCGTACTCCTTAAGCGTATGCCCACAACCAGACGCATTGATGATAATGGCATCTAGGTTTGTACCGGCAAAGCTGTCAATGAGCTGACGTGCCAGCGTTTTAGTCTGGTCTTCTTGCCCCTGGTGATGGGTGAGCGCACCGCAACAGCCTTGGGTCGGTGGCACAATCACTTCGCAACCGTTAGCAGTGAGCACGCGCACAGTCGCGTCATTCACTTCGGGGTTGAAGAGGCGTTGGACACAGCCAAGCAGCAAGCCTACTCGATAGCGCTGCTTGCCCTGCGCTGGAATCACCTCCGGTAGTAGATCTTGAAACGCCTGGGCAGAAATGGGTGGCAACATAGATTCCATCGCTGCCAGTTGGGGTGAAAGCGACTTCAGAAAGCCTAGCGATCGCACCAAGCGCTGCAAGCCTGTTTTCTGATATAGACCGAGGGGACGCAGCATGAGCCGTAGCCGATCGGGATACGGAAAGGTAGAGAAGATGAGACGACGCAAGAGAGTTTCAGGGAGCGATCGTGTCTGGTTGCGTTCGACCTGCGATCGAGTCGACTCAATGAGCTTGTCGTAGCGCACCCCAGAAGGGCAGGTGGTCACACAGGCAAGACAGCCCAGGCAGGAATCAAAATGCTGCGTCGTTGCAGTAGACAGGGGAATTTGTCCCTCATTGACCCCATCCATGAGGTAAATCCGTCCTCTCGGCGAATCCATCTCTTTGCCAAGCACCCGATAGCTAGGGCACGTAGAGAGGCAAAATCCACAGTGAACGCAAGCGTCAATCAGGGTAGGATCGGGAGGATTGTGCGCGTCAAAGGCTAATAGAGAAGGGCTAAAGTCTAAATTCGAGCCTAGCTCATCCCCTTTCAACCTTGATCCTTTATCTGTTCCCTCAGCGTCCTTAGTCTCAGACTCAAACTTTTCGTAACTAGCACTCATGACTTAAATTCCGCCTACAAATCGGTGGGGACTCAAACGGTTGTATGGATCAAATTGCTGTTTTAGTTGGCGCATCAGGTACAGTGCATTACCGTTGTAACCCCAGACATCGATCGCCTGTTTAAGCGACACTGGAGCCTGGAGGATAGAGAGAAAGCCGCCATTTTCCTGACAAAATGAGCGAATGTTTAAAAGGGTTTCGGGGGGAGTAGCGGCATCTAGCAGCAGCCGACCCAGCCCGCTAGCAGCATGGATCTGTACAGAAGGAAGCAGCCCAGACGGCGGTGCGATCGCTAGCTCATTGTGATGCTTGGTAAGAATGGCTAACAATGCCACCGTTGCGGAGGGGCGTATCCCTATTTTGCAGGTTATGGCATCGATCGGGGGAGCCGCAGTCATCCGTTCTCGTAAGCGTTGCCATAAAGCCGTGTCATCAGTACCCGAAAGAGGGGCGATCGTCAGACCCAATGCCTTGCTGACTTCAACCATCCGATTGGTTTGTTCCTGTACGCTCGGCAGCATACTTTGAAAGCGGACGGCAAGCGCAGTGCCCTTTCCCACATCCATTGCAGCGACGAGCGATTCAGACAAGAGATCAGCGCTGGCAGGCGTTAAAGATGAACTGAGTAACAGTTGGGTGGCGTGCGCGATCGCAGCAGCCTCTCCACTTAGCACAACCGTTTGCGATGCTTCGGGCAAGGGATACACCCGCAACGTCGCCTGAGTGATGATGCCTAACGTACCGTAAGAGCCAGTAAAAAGCTTCATCAAGTCGTAGCCGGCAACATTTTTCACGACACGTCCACCCGCTTTAGCAACCTGCCCATCCGCTCGGACGATCGACACGCCCAGCAACAGATCGCGCACGCCGTTGTAGCGTTGACGGAGCGAACCTGTATCGGCTGTCGCAATGATACCGCCGATCGTAGCGTGGTCTGGATAGGCAGGGTCGATTGGTAAGTACTGTCCTGCGGTTGCCAGTGTTGCTTGCACATCTGCAAAGCGCATTCCTGCTTCTACCGTTACGGTTAAGTCGCCGATCGCGTGGTCAATCAGTCGCTTTAACCGCTCTGTACTCACCAGCAGCAGCGGTACCCTCTTCTCTTCAGCCTTCAGCCCTCTGCCCTCTGCCCTCTGCCCTCCTATTAAACCGCCCCATGCCAATTTGCTACCCGTACCACAGGGTAAAAGCGGCTGGCGATCATCTGCCTGCACCAGAGTAGCCAGAGCTGCTGGCGTATCAGGATAAGCAATACCACTTAAAGTAACGTCAGGAGCAACTGCCTGCGCGAGCGACGCCTGTTGAGCCGCAGGCAATGTCTCCCAAGCCTGCACCTCTACCGCTTCAGTCAGGCTCTCAAAGGTTTGGCGATCGGTGCGATTTTCTGCGGAATGTATCCCCATGCGTTGCATCAACTGAAGGCTCATAGCCTACTCTAACAGTCACACGGATGACAATTGTGAATCAGCTAAATACACGGACGACGAAGCATTCAAAATCAACACACAATAGAAGATAGAACCGCTGATAGTGGTTGAATAGGCAAAACCAGATCGCGCACGCGGTTAAACATGGCTGAACAGTTTGCTGTCGATCGCTCAATCACTAAGTACGGTTGACAAATTATTTAAGTACAGGAATATTGCAGCAATGTCGGATTTTGGTATGCCCCCTACATGAATCGTGACATTGAGAGCAAGCGATGAAAAGAATTCTAGTCATTGAAGATGATCGCTTCATTCGGGAACCGCTTCTAGAGTTACTGGAGATTGAAGGCTTCAGCGTCCTGGGTGCTGAGAACGGCAAAATTGGTGTTGAACAGGCACAGGAGCATTTGCCCGATTTGATTCTGTGTGATGTGACCATGCCACAACTTGATGGCTATGAGGTACTGAAAGCTTTGCGGCAGGACACTGCTACGGCTGCCATTCCATTCATTTTTCTGACAGCACGAGGCGCAAAGACCGATTTTCGTCACGGTATGGCATTGGGTGCAGATGACTATTTAACCAAGCCTTGTGATGCAAAAGAATTGCTGACTGCGATCAACAGCCGCTTTACTAAACAGGCAGTGTTAGTTGAACAGTCTCAGCAACAGCTCGAAAGTTTGAGAAGCAGTATTGCGCTGTCATTGCCCCACGAACTACGAACGCCTCTAAACGGCATTTTGGGGCTTGCCGAGGTGATTATTGACGATTACAAAAACATTGAGCGGCAGGAAATACTCGAACTAACGCAAGGTATCCATAGCGCTGCCGAGCGGCTCTATCGGCTCATCCAAAACTTTTTGCTCTACTCTGAGCTGGAAATTACCGCCCGTGATGACGAGCGCCTCGCGTTGCTACGTAGTGGTGAGACGCGCATTCCTGCGGCGCTGATCATGGCTGTGGCGACGGCGATCGCCAAACAAGAAGGACGCGAAGCCGATTTGCATTTAGATTTGCAAGATACCAAAATCCAGATCTCGGATCTAAAGCTCAAAAAAGTGCTGGAAGAGCTAATTGGCAATGCTTTTAAGTTTTCGGCGGCAGGTACTCCCATTCATCTGTCAGCCAGAATCGTTGACGAAGGTTTGAGGCTGACAATTACCGATCGTGGGCGGGGCATGACTGCAGAGCAGCTTGCTAGCCTGGGTGCCTATATGCAGTTTGAACGCAAGTTTTACGAGCAGCAAGGGTCGGGGTTGGGCTTTGCTATTGCCAAACGCCTGATCGAGTTGCACGGCGGCGACATTACGATCGACAGTATCCCAGAGCAGCAAACCACAGTACAGATAACGTTTCCAGGCTGCCAGAGCTAATACCGTTAGAGAACGCTACAAAAGAGCACAGATTAAAGGACTAAATCAAGTCAAATTTTTCATTTGAAGGCACGGCATTGCCTTAGCATAGCCATGCCAAAGACGATTGCTCCTACAGATTGTTCGGCTTTCATCATTCTGGTTACTAGCTACTACCGAACTTGAACTGTCTTTGCCCTTCAATGAAGAGATTGTTTGAAAAATGTCTGGCGGTTAAAACCGCGATTACATAGATAAAGCCCACCGACACGGACTACGGAAAGTTAAGGGTTTTAGAACCTCGTTTCTTGCATGCTGTCAGGCTATGGGAAGTTTCTAGCCTTTTGGGCATGGCTACGCTAGTGTCCGTGTAACTGCGACTTCGATCGCTAAAGCTACTCTAAGAAAAGCGACGGAAAACCCAACTGAAAAGACGGTTCTCCGCTGTATGAAAAGGTTCGAGAATAAGTCTTTATCGGTAACTACAACTGTGCTTTGACGGTTTACCCCAATGTTGTAACGCCCTTGCTGCCCTACATTAGATTCATTGGCGCTATTAGTAAAGCTGACTGCTAAAGACATCGTTTTACTAACAACATTGCCAGCCTTTCTCACTATCTCAACGATTAATGTTGCAACGTTATAGATTTTCGCCTCGCTTACCGCAGCGCACTCTTTCTCAAGTCCCATCGCTTTCAAGAGGTCCTTCCACCATGTTACTCATTCGCTGGCAACCTTGGCAAGAAATCGAAACCTTGAGTCGTCAACTCGATCGACTGTTTGACGATTTCACTCCAGCTAATCGCACGGCTGCTCCTGCTGCTCACACTTGGACACCCGCGATCGAACTCAAAGCGACTGATGCAGCGTTTGTGCTTCGTGCTGAACTTCCCGGCATTGCTGCCAAAGATCTAGATATTCAGGTGACTCGCGCAGACGTTTCTATCACTGGTGAGTATCGCTCTGAAACTAAGAATGAAGACGGCAAGTTTTTCCGGTCTGAGTTCCGCTACGGTAGTTTCCGCCGTGTAGTGCCCCTACCAGTTGCCATCCAAAACGATCAGGTTAAAGCTGACTTTACTGATGGCATTCTGACCCTGACGCTACCCAAAGTAGTGAGCGATCGCCCCAAAGTTGTGAAGGTTAACTTGGCTGACGCGATCGCCGAACCCAAGCTAGAAGCCGACAGCAATCATATGCCTGCTGAAACGCAAGCGACACATACTGATGACGTTTGGGCTGAGAAAGCTGCATAGGAAAGGCTAAAGGATAAGGGATGAAGTATAAAAAGCAATTAAGCCTTTAGCCTTCATCTTTTATCCCTTCTTCTCAACCGTCCAACCGTAGGTTCGGTAAATACGCCTTCATCAGAGCATCAATCGCAATCAGTATAGAGAGAGTAGAAGGCGCGTTGTGTGCCTCTTAGTAATATCAAGAGCGTTCTTGCTGACCGCCTGACTTTAACTGATGGCGCTTACCTGCTCTGGCTTGATTGGCTAGCTGCCACCCCCGTAATTGTTTTTGTAAATTTGATGGAGCCGAAGCACTCATGGCAAAAGTTGTTGGAATTGACTTAGGTACAACCAACTCATGCGTCGCAGTGATGGAGGGTGGTAAGCCCACTGTCATTGCCAACGCTGAAGGGTTCCGTACTACTCCTTCTGTAGTCGCCTTTGCGAAAAACGGCGATCGTCTCGTTGGGCAAATCGCCAAGCGTCAGGCGGTCATGAACCCCGAAAACACGTTCTATTCAGTCAAGCGTTTCATCGGTCGTCGCTACGACGAGATTACGCATGAAGCGACCGAGGTTGCTTACAAAGTTCTCAACGTTAACAACAACGTGAAGCTGGACTGTCCCGCTGCTAGCAAGCAGTTTGCACCCGAAGAAATCTCTGCACAGGTGTTGCGGAAGCTGGTCGAAGATGCAAGCAAGTACCTCGGCGAAACGGTGACTCAAGCAGTCATTACGGTTCCCGCTTACTTCAACGACTCGCAGCGTCAAGCAACAAAAGACGCAGGTAAGATTGCAGGTGTTGAAGTGCTACGGATTATCAACGAGCCGACTGCTGCTTCGCTGGCATATGGCTTGGATAAGAAGAGCAACGAAACCATCATCGTCTTTGACTTGGGCGGCGGGACATTTGACGTATCGATCCTGGAAGTCGGCGATGGCGTGTTTGAAGTGTTGTCAACCTCTGGTGATACCCACTTAGGTGGCGACGACTTTGACAAGAAAATTGTGGACTATCTTGCAGAAGAGTTCCGCAAAGCAGAAGGTATTGACCTTCGCAAAGACAAGCAAGCGCTGCAACGTCTGACTGAAGCAGCAGAGAAAGCCAAGATTGAACTCTCTAGCGTGACGCAGGCAGAAGTCAACCTTCCCTTCATCACCGCGACTCAGGACGGACCCAAGCATTTGGATACAACCCTGACTCGTCAGAAGTTTGAAGAACTCTGCGCTGACCTGATCGATCGCTGCCGTATCCCTGTTGAAAATGCACTCCGTGATGCCAAGCTCGATAAGAGCAGCATTGAAGAAGTGGTATTGGTCGGTGGTTCCACCCGGATTCCGGCTGTACAAGAATTGGTGAAGCGGGTTCTAGGCAAAGACCCTAACCAAACTGTAAACCCTGATGAAGTGGTTGCTGTTGGTGCGGCTGTGCAAGCAGGTGTCCTGTCAGGCGAAGTCAAAGACATTCTGCTGCTGGATGTCACCCCACTGTCTCTTGGTGTCGAAACCTTGGGCGGCGTGATGACCAAGATTATTCCTCGCAACACCACTATCCCCACCAAGAAGTCAGAAGTCTTCTCAACGGCGGTCGATGGTCAAAGCAATGTGGAAATCCACATTCTCCAGGGTGAGCGCGAAATGGCGAACGACAACAAAGACTTGGGTGTCTTTCGTCTTGATGGCATTCCCTCTGCACCACGTGGCGTACCGCAAATCGAAGTCACCTTTGACATCGACGCAAACGGTATTCTAAACGTCACCGCTAAGGACAAGGGCACTGGCAAAGAACAGTCCATCAGTATCACGGGTGCCTCGACCCTGCCGAAGGACGATGTGGAACGCATGGTGCGCGAAGCCGAGCAAAATGCCACTGCTGATAAAGAGCGACGTGAAAAGATCGACTTGAAGAACCAGGCGGATTCGTTGACCTACCAAGCTGAGAAGCAAATCAACGAACTGGGTGATAAGGTGCCTGCGGCGGATAAGACTAAAGTTGAAGGTCTAATTAAGGATCTGCGCGACGCGATCGCTAAAGAAGACTTTGACCAAATCAAAACGCTGACTGGCGAACTGCAACAATCGCTTTACAGCATCAGCAGCAACCTCTATCAGCAAGCCGGTGGTGATGCAGGTTCGCCTCCTCCAGGTGGTCCTGACATGGGTGGTCCTACCCCTCCCTCTGGTGGCGCTGACGATGATGTGATCGACGCTGACTTTACTGAATCCAAATAGTCTTAGTGACTATTGCTAAGTTGACCGCTCCTTAACTTCTAGGCTGATCGAGATAGCAAACGCTAATCGATCAGCCTTTTTTGTAGGCATCAGAGCCCCGACTTCCTCAAGTAGGGAGCTTCATCCTAAGATCGTCAGTGCAACCGTTGCACGTTTATGAAACCGGTAGCCCAATTTGAGTAAACCAGGTGTATTTGTCGATGTACCCACGCTGAAAATGAATTTTGCCATCAAGAATATGAAAGAAGCCACAGCCTTGCAGGGTATATCGCTTACCAGTAGGTGGGCAGCCATCAAGTTCGCCCAGGAAGGTACCCCCACCACTCCACTCGACCATTCCCCACTCATCATCTGCAAAGAGATTTTCGACATGAGTGTAATTATCAGGAAAGGCACCAAAGAAAGCGACAAAACTCTCAAGTAGTGCTTCGCGTCCTTTAAGAGGATCGCCGAAAGCAACCTGATGGTTCACCGCGTCTTCGTGATAAAGCTCAATCAGGGCATAAGGGTCGCGAGCATTGTAAGCAGCAACCCAGTCTTGAAGCACTTGTTTTGGCGTTTTCATGTTGCTTTCTGTGGGCTAGATGTCTCAAACTTGCAGCACTTCTAATATTTCTCTAAGCTCTCTACTGTCGCAAAACACGAGCTTTCATTCACTCCAAAGAATCTCGGCATGATAGCGAATGTGGTCTTCGATAAAGGTGGAAATGAAGTAATAGCTGTGGTCGTAGCCGTCTTGCATTCGTAGCGTTAGTGGCTGTCCTGCCTTCGCGCACGCTTGCTCAAACACCTGTGGCATTAACTGTTTTTCTAAAAACGTATCAGCCGTACCCTGGTCAATCAAAATTGAGTGTTTGAGTTGAGTTGTTAGCACAAGTTCGCTGGCATCGTACGATCGCCACGTTTCCTCATCGGCTCCGAGATAGTTAGTAAAGGCTTTTTGTCCCCAGGGCACACGCATAGGAGCAACGATCGGCGCGAAGGCAGACACTGATCGATACTGCTCCGGGTTTCGCAACGCACAGACTAATGCCCCATGCCCGCCCATAGAATGACCAAAGATGCCTTGACGGTCTATCTTTACAGGGAAATGAGCAGCAATGATTGCAGGTAGTTCTTGGGTCACGTAGCTGTACATCTGGTAGTGCGATCGCCACGGTTCTTGCGTAGCATCAACGTAAAAGCCAGCGCCAGTGCCAAAATCCCAGTCGTCCTCTTCACCAGGAATGTTTGCACCACGTGGGCTGGTATCGGGTGCCACCAGAATTACGCCATTTTTTGCTGCAAATTGCTGCGCTCCCGCCTTCACCATAAAGTTTTCTTCAGTACAGGTCAGTCCTGACAAAAAGTACAGTACGGGCAAAGGTTCAGACTGCGATCGTGGCGGCAAATAAACTGTAAACTTCATCTCTCCCTTGCAAGTAGTGGATGGATGGCTATAAAAACTAACGGTGCCGTTAAAGCAGGCATAGGTGTTCAAGGGCGTGAGTAGTTGAGACATAAACTGAGAGAGCTTGATATGGGGCTGGTTGCTTAATCGCAATCTACACTAAACGCGCACCTGCTGACCGATCACCTGCTCCTAGCGGAACTGCTACGCTCCTCTATCACATGTGTTACCATTTGTGAAACTCTTGTTTCAACAGAATTATCAATGGGCAAGGTTCTGGTGCTGAATGCGTCTTACGAACCGCTCAACATTACGAGCTGGCGTAGGGCAGTGGTTTTGCTCATTAAAGGCAAAGCCGAGCAGGTTGAACACAACGGCAAGTACATTTATTCTGGCTTTCCACTGCCAACGGTAATCCGGCTGCGCCACTACGTCCGCGTGCCCTATAAAGAAATTCCGCTAACCCGCCGCAACCTCCTTCACCGAGACAGCCATTCCTGCCAATACTGTGGCTATATTGGCGATGATCTAACGCTTGATCATGTGATTCCGCGATCGCGAGGCGGCGGCGATTCTTGGGAAAACATCGTTACGGCGTGCGTGCGTTGCAACGTTAGAAAGGGCAATCGTACTCCCAAAGAAGCTAATATGTTGCTCGATGTGGCACCACGCAAACCTTACAGCGGTTTATATTTTGAAGTAACCAAGCATCTCAAGAACGGAGTCAATCAAGAGTGGCGCAAGTACGTAATCGGTATCTAACGAGCGACCCTTCAAGAGTGTGCTCTTGTGGAAGCAAATCGTTAGAAGTAGCGCCGTAGCAGTAGACTCAGAAAACGGCATCAAAACGCTTAATGTTATCCCAGCCACAATCTAGCTCATAGGGCTGACCTGGGATCAGGTTGACTAGTCGAGAGATATAGCATTTGGCTTATGACGTTTCACCTTTTTTTTGCGAAGATCGAAACAGTACCCATAGTTTGACCCTTGCCAATCTCTGTAAGGGTAGTAGAGTACGCGCCGAAGCAAAGCTTCACTCACCTTTTAACCCCATATGCACGATTCGTCTCCCTCCCTCGACAGTCTGTTATTGCTCACGGAAACACATCCCTTGAGCGTCCAGGTGGCTCCAAATACTGTCGAGCAGACAGACCAGTTTGCTGCAAGACCGCTTCAGCCATCTCTACGCAGTCAATCATCTAACCATTCAGGAGCGAACCAAATAGTTCAGCCGTTTGCCTATGACGTGCCTCGGTCTTCAGAGCAAAGTCAGAAGGTAGAAGAACTTCACCAAACTTTAGAGCGGCATCGGGGCGATCGTCAACTCCTGATTCTTCAAGATTTTCCTGATCCAGATGCGCTCTCATCTGCCTGGACTTACAAGCTGATTGCTCAGAAATACGACATTCAGTGCGAGATGGTTTATGCGGGCACCCTTAGCCACCAGGAAAATGTTGCTCTCGTCAAGCTGACCAATTTACCGGTGCAGCGCCTCACGCCGCAAGTTTTAAAGAGCCGAGATTTATCGAAATATCAAGGCTGTGCTTTGCTCGACAACCAGGGAACCACCAGCCAACTGTTGCCGTCTGTGCAGCAAGCGGGCATTCCCATTACGGTTGTGATTGATCACCACAGTATGCAAGGAGACCTTAACGCTGAGTTTGTCGATATTCGTCCCTACACCCGTGCCACAGCCACCATCCTGACGCAATACCTCCAGGCAGGACTGCTCAAGCTGGATAGCAATACTAGTGAACACGTTAAATGTGCAACGGCACTGATGCATGGGTTGCGGTCTGATACTAATGCGCTACGGCAGGCAGGCGAAGAAGACTTTTTGGCAGCCGCATACTTGAGCCGCTTTTACGACGCTCAACTGCTGAATGCCGTCCTGCAATCGTCTCGATCGCGCCAGGTGATGGATGTGATCGAGCGCGCGTTGAAGAACCGCATCGTGCAGAACAACTTTTCGATCGCGGGGGTTGGCTATCTCCGCTATGACGATCGTGATGCCATTCCCCAGGCAGCAGACTTTCTCGTTACTGAAGAAAACGTTCACACGGCGGTTGTCTATGGCATTGTCCATGATGAGGATGAAGAGTTAGAGGTCGTCGTTGGCTCACTTCGTACTGACAAACTGACGCTTGACCCAGACGAATTTATCAAAGAAGCCTTTGGTCAAGATGCACAAGGACGTTTCTTTGGCGGCGGACGATCGCAGGCAGGTGGGTTTGAAATCCCCCTTGGCTTTCTGTCTGGTTTTACCGAAAGCTCTGAATACGCCAAGATGAAATGGGGTGTCTTTGATGCCCAGGTGAAGCAAAAGCTACTGCGGTTAGTCAACCCCGATCAGCACTATCCCAATAGCTAAGTGAGGCAGAGGAGAAGGCTAAACATTCTCTAGAGCTTTGCTTTGTTAGTCATAGCCCTCCCCTCTCCAGCCTTTAGGATAGGCTTTCACCGCAAGCAACGAGCGTGTCCTTCATCCCTTAGCCTTCATCCCTCACCCCTAGCCTCCCGCCTTCTATGCCAGCACTCGATCTTTACCTTATCCGTCACGGTCTTGCTGGAGAGCACGGAACCTATGCTAATGACGATGAGCGACCCCTAACTGACGAAGGGTTCCGGAAGACACGACAGGTAGCAAAGCGGCTTCATGCGCTGTCACTCCAGTTTGATATCATCCTGACTAGCCCACTGGTGCGAGCGCGACAAACGGCAGACCTTTTGCTAGAGGCAAAGCTGGCTCCGGCCTTGCAAGTAACACCTGCACTAGCACCGGATGGTAGTTTGCATGAGTGGTTAGCCTGGTTAGAGAGCTGGCGATCGCTCGAAACCAAAGCGCTGGCATTAGTAGGGCACGAACCAAACCTGAGTCTTTGGGCAGAAACACTGCTCTGGGGAAAAACGAATAGCGTGTTAACACTCAAAAAAGCGGGTGTGCTGGGGCTAACCTTGCCGGAACAAACACCGATCGGTAATAGTACTCTCTTTTGGCTAACCCCACCTCGATTTTTACTGTAATGGCATAGGGCGAACAGCGCCAGTAGGTCATTGCTAGTGCCATGCAGACGCAGTATGCTAAATAGTAAGCACGCTAAGTAAATAAGGTGCAGCCAGATGGTCTTGCCATCAACGGAACCACCCACGTCAGAGCCGTTCCATGCAGTCCTAGCACCACACGGCATTGGCTACCGGATCAAGCTCTTGTCGCAGCTTTTGGCACGTCGCTTTCAAGAGCGATTGGACCAGTTTGATCTGACCATCTTTCACTGGGTCGTGCTGTGCTGCCTCTGGAAAGAAGATGGTTTAGCTATTTCTAGCCTCGGCGAAAAGCTACAGCAAGTCGGTGGCACGCTTACGGGGGTACTCGATCGGATGGAAAGCCGAGGCTTGATTCGGCGAGAACGCGACCCCCGCGATCGACGCATCTGGCGCATCTGGCTAACTGAAGACGGTCGCAAGTTTGAAACCATTTTGCCGCCGATCGCAATGGAATTGTGTGAACAAGCGATGCAAGATATGTCTCACAGCGAACGTGAACACTTTTCTGAGTTGCTGAACCGCGCGATCGCCAATCTCTCATAGCCAATAGCCAGTACTTATGCTGTTGTCTAAACGCGTCTCTACTTAGGTAAGGAGTCTATTGTGAAAGCCCAGCGAATGGACTTCCTCTGACTAGAAAAGTGCGTTGAAGGTAAACGCCTCAATTCATCCTCAAGTGTTACAAACCCTTAATCAAAGTTTGCTAATTTATTTGTAAGCAGAAACTACGCATACGAAATAACGGTGATGGAGAAATTGAAAGGATTGATCAAGCATGAGCGTTCAACTCAAAACGTGCTCTCGTCCTTCCTCATTTCTTACTTCCTTCTATTAAATGAAACGCAATGAATTTCGGAATTGAACGTTTAAAGCCGATGTTACGCGCCCTACGATCGCGCAATTATCGGCTTTTTTTCTTAGGACAGGGTGCATCGCTTATTGGCACCTGGATGACGCAAACTGCCACGATCTGGCTGGTTTATCATTTAACAGGTTCGGCACTAATGCTGGGATTGGTTGGTTTTGCCAATCAGTTTCCCAACTTTGTGTTGACTCCCTTTGCAGGCGTGTGGGTCGATCGGTGGGATCGTCGTCGGACGATCATCATCACACAAGTTCTTGCCATGATGCAGTCGCTATCGCTGGCGTTTCTGGCTTTAACCGGCACGATCGAAGTCTGGCAGATTGTGGTGTTGGCGGCATTTCAGGGCAGCATCAATGCGTTTGATATGCCAGCGCGCCAGTCGTTTGTTGTGAAGATGGTTGATCGGCGAGACGACTTAAGCAATGCGATCGCCCTTAATTCGTCCATGTTTAGCAGTGCACGGTTGGTGGGTCCTGCGATCGCGGGTTTAATCATCGCTGCAACAAATACAGGCGTTTGCTTTTTGATTGATGGCGTGAGCTACATTGCCGTGATTGCTGGCTTGTTAGCTATGCGCCTGCCGCCCGAACCACCAGTAGCGAGCAAACCAGCAGAAACCATCTGGTACAGCTTGAAAGAAGGGTTCGATTACGCCTTCGGGTTACAGCCAATTCGTTCCATTCTCCTGCTGATTGCCTTGGTAAGTTTGGTGGGAATGCCCTACATGACGCTGGCACCCATTTTTGCCTCCGAAATACTCCACGGCGGACCCGAAACGCTGGGCTTTTTGATGGCATCGTCTGGGCTAGGGGCGCTGATGGCTGCTGTTTATCTGAGTGCTCGACCGAATGCGTTGGGGTTAAGTAAGCTGATTGCGATTGCCCCAGCCATTTTTGGCAGTGCGCTGATTGTCTTTGCCCTTTCTCGCGTGCTGTGGTTGTCTATGCTGGCAGTGTTGCTCATTGGTATGGGTCTCGTCTTGCAACACACCTCCGGTAATACCGTGCTGCAAACGATCGTTGATGATGATAAGCGCGGCAGAGTGATGAGCTTCTACATGATGGCGTTTACCAGCACCGTCACCTTCGGTAATTTAGTAGCAGGCAGTCTTGCCACACACATTGGCGCGCCTAACACGCTCCTGCTTGGCGGCATCCTCTGCATTAGTGGCTCCCTTCTGTTTACCAAACAGCTACCGGAAATGCGGCGCTCAATGCGACTCATTTATCGACGTATAGGGCTGCTGCCTCAACCTGACTCTTAACGCTCACTCACCGGACATCGCCACCTCATTGTTCGGTTCCACGACTCCTCTTTGATCAATAATCCAGATATGGTCATAGTAGGAGTTATGCAGAAGGATATTCCAACGACGGGTATCTCTAAGTAGAAGTGAACATTGTGCCTAAATGGTTACTACCAACTTTAAGTGAAATTCTGGCGTTGAACGATCCAACCTGGATGGACTATTCAGCGCCAGCAGTAACAATGGAGTCGATCGCACCATTTCGATCGCACCGTTCGGCGCTACAGCGTGTGCGAGCAGAGCGCGAATGGTCTGGGGCGATCGCCGCTTTAAGTCTACTGCTGCAAAACGTGGTGGCAACAGCTGAAGCGAGTGACACGGAACCAACGACGCAAGGTTTTGTGCTGTCGGGACCGCTCCCAGTCATTAGCCATCCCGCCTTAGTCTGCAATTTTTCTACCTGGTCGCTAACGGCAAATCCGCTTCATGTTGCAGCTTGGTTGCCGTTGCAACTGCTTCCGGCAAGCGATCAAACGCTCGTCGCTTCCCAACCAGAAACAACGTCTGCCTTACCTTTGTTACCTGGCGATCCACTGGCAGCCGAGCAATTTTGCCTAGTCTTAACGTCCCGCTTCAGCCTGGTTGTGGTTTTAGGCGAATCGTTGCTGGGCGAACCAGCGTTCATGTTTTCGTTTATGCCAACGGTTGTGGAACAAGCATGGAATGCGATTCGCCCGCGCATTTTGCTCATGAATTCTGAGCAGATCGAACAGTTAGATGCCTTAGCAGCGCAATTTGCTCCTGTAGCGCCAGACTATGCAACTGTAATGCGGTTTAGCCGCTTGATGTTGGCGCATTTACCAGAGCCGCTAGAAGAAACACGCAGCGAAAAAACTGAGGGGCAGTCCGTTGCACAGCGCCAAGAAGCAACTAGCAAGCGTCAAGGCGATCGTCAAAACGTTCGTAAACACCCTGCGCCATCGCATTACCAGACGATGCCGTTGCCTGATGCTGCCAGTCTGGATGTTGAATTGCTGCAAGCCCTGGCTCATGAAATTCGTACACCTCTTACAACCATTCGCACCCTCACGCGATCGCTGCTAAAGCGAATTGATCTTCCTCCTGATGTAGTGAAGCGTCTGGGCATTATCGATCGTGAATGTAGCGAACAAATCGATCGCTTTGGCTTAATCTTTCGTGCCGTTGAGCTGCAAACCTCATCGTCGCGCCCCAGCAAGATGTCGCTCACGCGGACACCCTTAGCCGAAATGTTTAAGCAAAGCATTCCGCGTTGGCAGCAACAGGCAAGTCAACGACAGCTTACCCTCGACATTGTGCTGCCTCAGAAGATGCCGACCGTTGTGAGCGATCCAATGATGTTAGACCAGGCACTAACTAGCTTAATCGAACGCTTTACGCGCAGCCTGCCCGTGGGTAGTCATATTCAAGTAGAGGTGGTACCCGCAGGCAATCAGCTTAAGGTGCAGCTTCAGTCTGAAACAGACTCAGCGATGGCAGCTCAAAAGCAGCATCGACCCTTGTTGCGATCGCTTGGGCAACTACTAATGTTTCAACCAGAAACGGGCACTCTTAGCCTTAATCTGGCGGTGACAAAAAGCTTATTTCAAGCACTAGGTGGCAAGCTTATCGTGCGCGATCGACCACAACAGGGCGAAGTAATGACCGTCTTTTTGCCGTTAGAAATGAGCAGTATGGAAATACTGGATGCAGAGCCAAAATTGCTTTAAAGCAAAACTCCTAATTTCTTTACGAAGTCAGGAATTTGAAGCACTATCTACTAAACCTTAATTAGTTAAGTAAAGGAAGATGTCTTGAATCTTCTCTTTCACATTTTTGTCTAGGTTGGATTCTAATGAACGGTGTCTGTAGATAGAAACATAAAAGCGTAGGCAGCAAATTTGCTGCCTACGCTTTTAAATGTCATACCTGAGTAGCGACCAGGTTATAGACTAGTCAATCATCCTTTTGACGTTATCTTTCACATCTTCAACTGTGTGACGACCCTCGGCTTCAGCTTGTTTTGCTTGACCTTCAGCCTTAGTCTGGGGATCGCCAGTCACATTACCAACGCCTTCTTGAATTTTCCCTTCAACATTTTTGGCAGTTGCCTTAACTCTATCTTCTAAGCTCATAATGATCTCCGTATTTTGTGTTAAAAAATGTACTTTCCATCTCAGTGAATGTATTGATTCGTTCACTTCAAAACTTTGAGTACAGTTACTAATCTACAGGGATCAACCTGTTTTTCTATCTCCCTCTAGATGTAACTCAACACACTCCACAAAACCTAAAGATACAGAGAAAACAAGCTTTCTTACCGTTCACACCTAGAATTACAAAGTCTCGTCTTCTACAATTAATGTCTGGGACTTCTAAGTAGCTAGGCAGAATTCTTCGCAAGAGGCACTGAGTGAAGTCGAAGTGCCCTCAGCCCTAGGTGTCAGTGGGTTAAGCACAGCTGAAACCCGGTCTCTAAATGGTGCTTAATTTAGCCCTCCTACTTAAAAGTCAATTAATTTTTCTTCAATAGCTGTAGGGGTGATAGCAGAGTATTTTTTGAAAGATTAAAGCCGCTCAAAAAACACTGCTTTATTCAGGTCTAACGTCCTCTCGGTGACTGGGGTTGCAACCTATTTTGAGGACAGTAGTGCTAGCGCAGCACCAGCGAATCATTCAAGATCAGCGTAAGGTCAGTGTTCGGTTCAACCACAATGACATCAGCTCGTTTTTTGCCGAAGACTAAGCCACCCAAAGCGCCAGCACCCGCGCCAACAAGGATTTTGCCAAGGGTGATACGTCGTCTGCCAGTGACGCCAGAGATGATGGTAGCGGCACCAGCACCGATAGCGGCTCCCTTAAGTACAGCGCCGGTATTTGTTCCTGGCACAATTTCTTGAGTTCTGGTGACGACTTCAGAGGTTGCGTTGATCGGCAATACCGTACCATCCGTCAAGGTGATCTGCTGGGCGTAAAACTGAGAACCACCGTCAGCAGGTCTTAATTCACCTTTAATTTGACTACCCGATCGCACCAGAATTTCGCCAGAAGAGGAGCGAATATTTCTATCAAGCACCAATGTGAGAGGCGTAGTTTCGTTGGGTGACACGACAACTTTTTCAGCGCCATCATACCGAATCGGCAGCCGTGTTCCAACCGGAATCGCGACTCGACGGGGAGCTTGCTGCGAGGGAAAAAGCTGCGCCACTGTATAAGGAGCAGGAGGTGCGGTTGCGGCGATCGCCAGCGGCGCGATCGCCGGTGCTGTCATTCCTAAAGCAATTACAAACGCCGTTTTAGACTGCCATCGACTGAAATTAAACATAAGTCGCCACCTAAACATATGCATTAGATGGTTTAAAGACTTGGCAAAAGATTGAAAGGTTCCAGTGGCAAAGGGAGTCTAGAGTTACAGCAACCTTTAAAGGGGCTGCTGATGGATAACAGAGTGAAGGGGTGGGAGAATAAAGGATTAGAAGAATGAAAGGGTGATGGCATGGGAGAGTGAGGGTGGGGAAAAGCCTGGCTTCTGAGAGCGGCAATGCTGTAGAGCCAGGAGAAAACGTTTTAAGTTTCTCATGCCCGTTTATAGCCTTCAGCCTTTCACCGTCCCTTCAATCGTCTCAGTAGCCAATCAAGCCGAGTTTCTGCTAGCGCTACATTGTCTTTTGCGTCTCGTGCCAGCTCATCATTGGGTAGGTCAGTGACTTCAGACTGATTATTGCTGCCATAGCCAAGTTGATTGACGGTGACACGCAGCCGATTGGAAAGAAAAATGGCAAGAGCGCGGTAAAACCGTGATGCAAAACCAATGTCTTGACGCAGTTTGGTTGCAAGCTGTTCTCTAGGAATAGAGAGAACAAGAGAATTTTTGGCAGCGGTGACGGTTGCAGACGGGGGACGGGTATCAATGAAGGACATTTCTCCCACCACTTCGCCGCTGGACAGGATAGCAATTTCTCGATCGTCCATAGCGGCTACCGAAACGCTAAGTTCGCCTTCAAGCAAGATATAAAGGGTGTCGATCGGCTGCCCTTCATGAATTAGCACCGTTCCAGCAACGACTTCTTGCCGGACGGCAGTTTCTAGCACCCAATCAATATCATCGTCGTCCAGCTCGCCTAGAATGAACAGAACTTTCTTCATGCGTTTGTGCGGTGTCTCATGATTACCAGGATAATCGTTCCAACTGCCTGACACATCCTGACTTTGTACTGTTTTATCCAAAGCGCACCGAACCAGACAGACATTTAGACAAAATTCTGATAGCACTTACAGGCAGGAGCAAAGCGACAAGAGGGAACCTTAAACGTCTGCCATCATGCGTTAGCTGAAAAATGTTTGCAGGGCATCTGTAAATGCGTTGGGTTGTTCGAGGTGAGGGACGTGACCACAAGCAGGAAGCATCCGTAGTTGAGCAGTAAGGCAGCAGTTAGCCATCGCTTGATTGATTGTACAAAATTTGCGATCGTCCTCCCCAGTTAGCAACAGCAGGGGCTGTGTATGGTGCTGCAAGCGTTCCCATAAGGATGGTTGTGACCCTGTACTGAGATAGCGTAGCGATGTTGCCAATAAAGCGGGATGATTGTGCGATCGCCGCTCTTGCACCTGCATAAACACAGGATGATGACGCAGGGCATGAAACAAGGGCTGACCGTACCAGTAGGATAGAAAGGAGGGAAACGCGGCTTCGATCTGGTCTGCTAAGGCACGATCGTGTTTCAACCGTGCTGCCCGTTCGGCTTTTGTTCTGAGTCCAGGGGAGGCTGACTCTAGCACCACTTTTGGAAAACGCTGGGGGAAGTGAAGCGCTAAGTACAGCGCCAACCGACCACCCATTGAGTAGCCAACCAAAAAACATTGAGGAACATTGAGATGATCGAGCCAGGAGACGATCGCGTTAGCCGTCTGCGGCATGGTGTAAAGAGTATCTTCACCCTCAACGATCGTGTTGCCGTGACCAGGCAAGTCAACCGCGAGGCAGCAAAACTGGTTGGCTAGACAAGTCATTACTGTGTCAAAATCGGCGCTGTTGCCCATAAAACCATGTAGAAACAACACGACTGGCAGTTCACGCTGCCCATGTACCGTGTAGTGAAACCGATAGCCCATTGATTGATTAACCTTTTGCCTTCTACCTTTAATTCGCGATGAGTGTAAGCACTTTGCCCGATGGATTGACCACCCCCTCACTGCTGCAAACGCTAGCGTTAGTCGCCCAACCAATTGGCTTTCTAGAGCAGTGCGCCCAACGTTATGGTGATACGTTCACAACGCGCGTGTTGGGTTGGCAGTCGCCGCCTGTCGTATTTTTTGGCGATCCAGGGGCGATCGCCCAAATCTTCACAGCTCCAGCCGGTCAGTTTGAGTTGGGTAAAGTAACCCATGTCTTCCGACCGCTGACGGGCGATCGTTCTCTTATCATGCTAGATGGCGAGCGGCACCAGCGACAGCGACAGCTTTTGATGCCACCGCTCCATGGCGATCGTATGCGAACCTATGGTCAACTCATTTGCGATCTGACCCGTCAAGTGATTGCAGACTGGACTTTAGCTAAACCCTTCTCGATTCGAGAATCTACGTCTGAAATTTCGCTTCAGATCATTTTGCGGGTCGTCTTTGGCATGACGCCAGGACCGCGCTACTACCAGCTCAAACATTTGTTAAACGCACTGTTGGAAGCGGTTACATCGCCGCTGTATTCCAGCCAATTTTTCTTCCCAATGCTGCAACGAGATTTAGGGCGCTGGAGTCCGTGGGGTGCGTTCCTCAAACAGCAGTATCAGATTGACAAGCTCATCTACGCTGAAATTCGGCAGCGTCGCGCTCAGTTTGACCCCGATCGCGCCGATGTCTTGACGCTACTGCTATCAGCTCAAGATGAAGCGGGTCAATCAATGAGCGACGAAGAATTACGCGATCAATTAATGACTCTTTTGCTGCTGGGGCATGAAACGACTGCATCAGCTCTCTCCTGGGCGTTTTACTGGGTGCATGAAAAGCCATCAGTATTAGCAAAACTACAGCAAGAGCTTGAGTCATTGGGCAACGCACCAGACCCCGATCGCCTCGCTCAGTTACCCTACTTAACCGCTGTCTGCAAAGAGTCGCTGCGAATCTACCCGATCGCGCTCATCTCCCAGCCGCGCAAGGTCAAAGAACCCGTGCAGATTGGAGACTATACGTTTGACCCAGGAGCCATTCTAATTCCTTGCATTTACCTGGCGCATCGTCGCTCACAGACCTATCCTGCCCCAGAGCAATTTCAGCCAGACCGCTTTTTGCAGCAAAAGTTTTCGCCCTATGAGTTTCTGCCCTTTGGCGGCGGTTCACGAAGCTGCATTGGCGCAGCCTTTTCGCTGTACGAAATGAAGCTGGTGCTGGCAACTGTCCTCTCTTGCTATACCTTGACTGCTACCACGCAGGGGACCGTCAAGCCAGAACGCCGTGGCATTACATTCGTGCCCTCTAGCAATTTTCGGCTGACTGCGATCACCCGCCGCACTAACACCAGCGCTGTAAACTCTAGCGTTTAAGGCAATGACTGATGGAATTAGGCAAACACCGCGGTTGATGCACTAATCTTCTGGGTCGCCGATCATATTTGGGCTAATCAGCGTAATGTCAAACTCGTCGGGTGGCACCGTCATGATGGCATCGCGCTTAAGAGAATAATAGATAGCGCGTACTTGTGGTCCAAAGACAACTTCATCTTCATTTTGCAAATCGTGTGCCTGAAGCTTGCGCCCGTTAATCATCAGACCATTGGCACTTGTTCTGCCTTTAAGATTGCCATCCACAATGCGGTAATAATAGGTGCCATTATCGTTGAGGAGCTGCACTAAGGTCGCGTGACGGCGCGAGACAAACTGCGAAACGAGCCGCACATCACATTTTGGATCTCGCCCGATCGAATAGACAGGACCATCAAGGACAAATTCTCGCCGTCCTTTGTCATCCTCAATAATCAGCAAATGGTTTTGATGCGGTTCTGAAGGCATTGAACAATACGTGACGTGGTGAGGTAAGCGCTGGCTAGACCGATTTCCTGAAGCTTTCTAAACTGGCTCACTACACTTCTAGCCTAGCTTAAGTAATGGAAGCCAACAGCACTACTTCGCCATCATAGCGCCTGTTGCAGAACACAGCCTAGATTTAGCGCTGATCAAAATATTCCAAGCCGGATACCTAAACGCACTGCCTCTGAATCAAAGAGCAACACAGCCCCAGGTGCTTACAAAGCTTAGATAAGCCCGTAGCAAAGTAATGCAGTTTGAACGGGACGCTGAGTGTAGATAGCGCATATCATTCTGAGCAATAATCAGTAAAAGCTCTGGTTAGGGGTAACGCCCCCAGCCCCCGTTCATGCTCCGTGCCTTAGACTGCTAATGGCGACTGAAATTACTGCTCCGATCGCTTGCGCTTAAGCTTTAAGACTGATCGTCGTGGCTGCTTTTGCCAAGCGTTAAGGAGGCTCAACACCTGACGTTTACGTTTAGACATACCACCATCATCGTCCATCATCCCTGGGCTAATCAGCGTAATGTCAAACTCATCGACTGGCATCGTCACTACGCTATCGCGCTGACACAAATAGTAAATGATGCGCACCCGCGGTCCGAACACAACCTCGTCTTCGTTTTGCAGGTTGTGCGTACGGAGACGATAGCCGTTGACCAAAAACCCATTGGAACTTGGTCTGCCTTCAAGGTCGCCATCAACAATGCGATAGCTAACGGTGCCATCACCATTTGGAAGGCGCAGCAGCGTTGCATGACGGCGAGAAACAAAGAGCGAATCAAGGCAGATATTGCAGGATGGATCTCTGCCAATAGAGTATTCGGAGCCGTCCAGCGCAATACTGCGCCGTCCGTTATCATCTTCAACAATCAGCAAATGACTTTGGTAAGATTCTGAAGACATGAGACCTAAGAGACTGTTGGTTTACTTGACACGGGCAGTCTTGATACAAGTAGTGCAAAAGCAAGTCTGACCGAAACTACAGCGAATCATCTGGCGTTTCCAGCGCGGCTCGATGTAGGGAAGGTGAGGTACAGCAACAGGGAGTTAGACACAACACTAACGGAACTAAGAGCCATCATAGCGCCTGCGGCGGCAGGGCTTAATAAAAGACCAGCAGTTGGCACCAGTAATCCAGCTGCTAGAGGGATCCCTAAAACATTATAAGCAAACGCCCAGAAGAGGTTTTGACGGATCTTATTAAAGGTTGCGTGACTTAACCGTATAGACTCGACAACATCGGTTAGACGATCGCGCATCAGAACAATGCCTGCTGTTTCTACCGCAACATCAGTACCAGAGTGCAAGGCAATACCGACATCAGCCTGAGTAAGGGCAGGCGAATCGTTAATGCCATCACCGACCATCGCAATTTTGTGCCCCTGTGCCTGAAGCGCCGCGATCGCCTGAGCTTTGCCCTCTGGCAGCACGCTAGCCAAAATGTGATCTGGGTTAAGCGCGAGTGGTTGGGCGATCGCGCGTGCCGAATCTAGCTGATCGCCCGTTAGTAGCATGACCGTTAGCCCCATTGCCTTAAGTGCTGCGACTGTTTCAATTGCATCCGGTCTCAGTGTATCGGTGACAGCAATGAGTCCTGCTAATGCGCCATCTACAGCCACATAAACAACTGTCTTTCCAGCCTGTAGCAAGCTCCGAGCTGCTGTTGTAGCAGCCTCGTTAACGGTAACACCGTGCTGCGCTAACCACGCTTGAGTACCGATCGCCACAGACACATCTACCGTTGTTTCTGTTAGCGTAACGATCGCAGCGACACCCAGCCCCGGCGCAGTGAGGAAAGCTCTTGCTGCCAAAAGCTCCAATGACTCCTGCTGAGCCTGTTGCTGGATGGCGATCGCTAAAGGATGGCGTGTGCCGCTTTCTACACTGGCAGCTAGTTGGAGGAGAGTATGAGGGGTGAAGGGGTGAAGGGGTGAAAAGGGATCAGTGGAAGCAGGGGAGGAGGCAGAGGAAGCAAGTGTGAGGGATGGGGCTTGCGTTGGAAAACCAATGTGAGGGGCACCACTACTGGAATCTGTCTGCTGACCGCTGACCGCCGACGGCTGATAGTTACATTCTCGCTGCTGATCGCTGACCGCTGACCGCTGACCGCTTTCCAGCACAATACAGTCTGTGATAATCGGTTTACCAGTAGTAAGCGTACCTGTTTTGTCGAAGATTACGGTGTCCAGTTGATGCACGCGCTCCAGCACATCGCCCCCACGAATGAGGAGACCTCGTTCAGCCCCAATGCCAGACCCAACAAGGATAGCGGTCGGTGTGGCAAGCCCCAAAGCGCAGGGGCAAGCGATCACAAGGACGGCGATCGCCAGTTTGAGGCTGAGAACGAAGGGTGAAGAGTGAGGGGTAGAGAGTGAGGAGTGCGACATCGTATGTCCAGCACTCATGGCGTGTTGCCCGATTTGCATCAGAGCGTCGCCCCAGAGTTGGCTGCCAACGAGATACCAGAACAAGAACGTGAGGAAGGCGATCGTCATCACGCCGTAGGTAAAATAGCCCGCGATCGTATCTGCCAGATTCTGGATCGGGGCTTTACGAGCCTGGGCTGCTTCCACCAGCGCAATAATATGTGCCAAAGTCGTTTCTTTGCCTGTACGAGTTGCACGCAGCGCGATCGTGCCCGTTTGATTGAGTGTTCCTGCTGCCACTAAGTCTCCAGGCTGTTTTATAACAGGGATTGCCTCACCCGTCAGCATCGACTCATCCACAGTGGTCTGCCCAATCACCACTTCACCATCCACAGGCACTTTATCTCCTGGTATCACTTGCAGCCATTCACCGAGACGAACACGATCGGCAGGAATTTCGATGAAATCTGAGGTGAGGAGTGTGGAGCGATCAGGGTAAGAGTTTTGATTGCATGGCTCCCCCTGCTCCTTTTGCTTCCCCCTTTCCTCTCGCTGCTCTCCCTTCTCTTGCTCACTCCTCCCCTTCATCAACCGTGCCACCTTTGGCTGGAGGGCAAGTAAGGATTGAAAAGCACTGGCAGCACGATTCCTTGCTTGTTGTTCAAGTGTGCGACCCAGCAAGATAAAGCCAACTAGCATGACAGGCTCATCAAAAAAGCACTCCCAGCCTAGTTGGGGCACTAGTAGCGCTACTAAGCTAGTGATATAGGCAGTCAGCGTGCCCATGCTGACGAGTGTATTCATGTTGGGAGCGTTGCGGCGTAGTCCACGCCAACCGTCGATTAGCATCGATCGCCCTGGTATAAGCAGCGCAACAGTTGCCAGCCCACAATGGAACCAAATATTAGTGAAGCCGAGGTTTGACAAAACAGGTAGATTCAACTGACCCAATTGGTCAAGATGTCCAATGCCTGACAGCAGCAACAGAGCGATCGCCATCGCTAATCGCCAAAGCTGTCGCTGCGACTCTATCTGCCGCTGTGCCTGAAAATCAAGGCGATCGCTGTTTTGGGGATCGGCAGGATCAAGCGTACTGTCAGACACCCGAAGGTGAGACGGGAACCCCGCCTCAGTTAACGTTGTCGCCAAAGTAGAGGGCTGGAGCGCACCGCTCTCGTATTCAACCGTTGCCACTTCGATCGCCAGGTTGACTGTTGCTGTCGCCACACCCTGACATTGTTTCAGTTCGTTCTCAACGGCTCGAACACAGCCAGCACACTTCATCCCAGTCACATCCAGGATGGCAATTTCTAGAGATGGTGCCGCGATCGCCTCAGTTGTGCGATCGCCCTGCGGCAGCGTGAGTTTTGTTGCGTCTAAAACCAAAGGAAAAACCTTCCACAAGCATCTACGGGGTTCTCTCTTGAGCGTAGATGAAGTAGAAGGCGATTGGTCAAAAACTATCCACTTTCTTTAAGCAAATCTGACTAGTAGAGGCGCTTCTACTGTAAGCCGTCACTAAAAATCAGAGGTGGAAGAGGGTAAACCTATGATGTCTGCATAGGCGGCAGCAATAGCGCAAACACTGAGCGGAATCGTCACTAGCAGACCTATACCCAGCAGCAAAGCACCCGCCAGATTTAGTAATACCAACACAAAAGCAAAGCCAAAGAAGGAGAACCAATTCTTGGAAATCAGCTTGCGGCTAAACTCCATTCCATCCCAGAAGTTCATCTTCTTTTCAAGCACTAAAGGCAGCGCAAAGGTGTATGCGACTGCCAGGTAAATACCAGGAATGATAATCAGCAAAAATCCAATGCCAATCATCACGCTAGAAATAAGGCTAACCAGAAAAAGCGGCAGGAAGTTATTAAAACCCCTAAAGAAATCACCAAACGTTGTAGCGCGATTTCTCAAAAGCTTGAATGCCACAATGAAAAAGCCTGCATTTAAAGGACCAGAAATCAAAAGGCTAATCAATGTACCGACAGGAGAGGCAGATTGGTTAATTTTGGCGATCGCAATGTTAATCAAGAAAACTACAAGTGTAAAGCCAACAAACCCACCTAGATTTTTCTTGAGTGTTGCCCAGCCGCTGCCAATGTACTCGCTAATCTTCACTGTGTAGCTTTTATGAAGTAAGCCTTCAAGCCCTGTCGACCCGTAACTTTCCATAGTCGTTCTCTCCAAAATGCAAAAATTGATGCTCTCGTCTCAGACCATACCAAAAACCAACTTCAGCACTTTGTAAGGCTGATTTCCGATCGACTTAATCACGTCCGGATCAAAGTCATATTTAATCTACTCCCCCGAATTATTGGAATAAAGTATTCCCTAGAAAACTTAACTCATTAAGGCTAGCTGGAAAGAAAATTTAGAACACAGCTAATTAAGCAACATCAATGCAGCAATCTAAAGTGGCTCAAATGATGGATCTAAAGCCATCTCAATCAAGGCATACATAATGTGTGCTTCTGCAAAAAAGCCTAATGTAAGGCTTGCTTCGTACTCAGTTCCTACGTCTTATCATTCCTGCTGACCGCGATCGCACCGTCATAAACTGCACCCATCATTGAGTGCTGCAATGAGCCATCAGAGTTATGCAAACTTGCAAAAGCAAGCTTAATTAGCTTCTGACAGACAAACGAAACTAAGCGGCACAATTCGTTTGCCGTAATGCTCTGCTCTATTCATCCCCCAGACTCCCTACAAACGACATCAGGAAGATTTTAAGTAACAAAAGTTTATCTTCGCTTTAGTCTTCCACAGATGGGCCTCATCGCTATTGCGTGCTGCTGCCCAAGACAAACAGGCTGAGAAGTGTGCCGCTATTCCAGAGACTATGCAGCAGCATAGAGGCGAGGAGGTTGCGCGATCGCGAGTAGACAAAGCCCAGCACAATCCCTAATGTCATTAGCGGCAGCACTTCCGAGAGGCTGAGGTGCGCGAGAGCAAAGATGAAGCTACTTAGGACGATCGCACCCCAAACGGGCATATAACGAGTAAGGGACGGCAGCAAGAAACCCCGAAACAAGATTTCTTCAAAAATGGGAGCGGCGATCGCAGCGGTGATGCAAAAGAGCACAAAGGCACCCTGGTCTTTGCCTTCCAGGGCGATCGGCAAAATAGGATTACTGCCGCCCTGCCCCTGCCAAATTTTTTGGTTGACCAGCGAGATGAGAATCACCAGTGGTAGCGCTGCGAAATAACCACCAAGCCCCCAAAGGAACCATCGGCTCCGTAGCTTGACCTGAAACCAACCGTCGGGTAGCGGCAAGAATGTCTTAATCGAGAAATACAGTACTGCTAAGCCGCCAGCCGCTAACAGTAGGTAATTCACCAGGATGTAAAGCGCTCTGGCGCGTTCGCTCAATGTCGCCGGATTGAAGCCTGCTGCTTGCTGAAACACGCCAAGCCCTAGCGGTAGCAGGATTTGCCCCACCAGAAAGAAGCCAAAGATCAATACCTGCCAGACAATTTCGCCATCCCACGGCACTGTCCACGCGGCGATTCCTTCTGGTGCAAGTAGAGATTGCTTGCGTCGCACGACCCACTGCCCCAGCAAAAAGAGCAGAATAACGGTGCCAAGCAAACCGCTGATGGTGGGGATGCCGCCGACGATCGCCAAATTAGTGAGCGCCCGTTCTGCTGTTGCCTGTTGCGCTGCTTGAAGATCTGTCAGTGCGTCCTGTCGTTGCTGTAGTTTATACAGTTGGGCGAGCGACCGATAGCGAAACCAGCTATCCAGATTTTGCTTCAGCGTTTGTTCAGCATCAGGGAACAACCGGGGTGGATCGCTCCAAAGCCCTGCCAGGACGCCAGCCGTTTTGCTCAGTGTCTCAAGGTTAGCTTTCCCGTCTGTTTGCTGAATTACGCCTGCCCAGGTTTTTTGTGCTGTCGCAGTCTGTCCTTGCTGCACCTGAAGGACACCCAGCCTGAGATCGAGTTCGGTAATCAGGCGTTCTAGTTTGGGTGTCGATACCTTTAAGGATGGATCGGCAGTCGGAGAAGCCAGCAAAAGCTGAGTTCGTTCCAGGTTTTTCTGGGCAGATTGGCGTAGCTCTTGGTATTGCTTTGTGGCTCCCTGTACGGGTTCAGCACCAATGATGCCCTTGCGAACCGACACTAAGCCTGGATCGTCGCCCTGCCACTCGGTCGCCTGTAGCACCAGGTTGGTTTGGTACAGTTCCAACCGACTTTGGAACTGGGGTTGACTCCAGCTTGCCAGCAGATCTTGACCAATGAGGGCGATCGCCAGCACTGTCAAGATCACCAGAACGATCCGCTTAATTGTCATGCATTCTCCAACGTAACGATTAGCCGTTCGCCGTTAGCTATCAACTAAAAACGGCTAGAACCTTTGCACTGCACTTTTGCATTGTGAATGAGGATCACAGATCCTGTAGAACGATTGTCGCCTAGATAGGCAAAGGCTGTACGCTAGACGGGGTAAAATTCTTCAGGAGAGAGGAGAGAGGAAGGTAAAAGTAAAAAGGTAAAAGGTAAAAACAAGTCTTCATTTTCTGCCCTCCGTCCTCTGCCTTCTGCCTCCCCTGCTCCCGCAAACAACTAATAACTAACAATTTACTGGAGGACAAACTTCTGACTACCCGCATCATCCTCGTTCGTCACGGCGAGAGTAGCTTTAACGTTGAACGACGTGTTCAGGGTCATGGTGATAAATCGACCCTTACAGAGGCAGGGCAGCGATCGGCTGATCAAGTCGGTGTAGCCCTCAGTGCTCTGTCTTTTGATGCGGTGTACAGCAGCCCTCTGCGACGAGCAAAGGATACCGCTGATCGCATTTTGTCTCGTCTTAAAACGCCGCCTGTTGCATTACTGCAAACCACTGATAAGTTGAAGGAAATCAACCTGACCGATTGGGAAGGCAAGCTGTTTAGCGAGATTGCCGAGCAAGACCCCGAGGGCTACCGCAACTGGCAACTGCGACCACACAAGTTAAAGATGGCTGCACCCGATACGGATGGTGCAACAGACTATTACCCAGTGCCAGCACTGTTTGAGCAAGCCGAAGCGTTCTGGCGGGAGCTATTACCGCGCCACGAAGGGCAAACTGTTCTCGTGGTGGCACATAGCGGCATCAATCGGGCGTTAATTTCTACCGCGATCGGGCTGCCGAGCGATCGCTATCAGTCGGTGCATCAATCTAACTGCGGCATCAGCGTTTTGAACTTTACAGGCGGGTTCGGAGACGCAGTGCAAATCGAGTCGCTTAACTTAACGGCTCATCTGGGCGAACCGTTGCCAAAACCTAAATCTGGGCAGCAGGGAGCGCGCTTTTTGCTGGTGCGTCACGGCGAGACAGATTGGAACCGCCAAAAACGGTTCCAGGGTCACATCGACGTACCGCTGAACGAGAATGGACGGGCACAATCGCATCGGGCGGCGGCATTTCTTAAAGCGATCCCCATTCACCATGCCGTCAGTAGCCCAATGCTGCGCCCCAAAGAAACTGCTGAGGTCATTCTCCAACACCATCCGGATGTGTCGCTGGAACTGGAAGTTAACCTGAAAGAAATCAGCCACGGGCTATGGGAAGGAAAGCTAGAAGCAGAAATCGAGGCGGGCTATCCCGGTACGTTGCACCAATGGCAACGATCGCCCGAAACGGTGCAGATGCCGGAAGGCGAGAACCTCCAGCAAGTGTGGGAGCGGACGATCGCAGCCTGGGATCAAATTGTGCAAACCGCTGCCAGTAGACCTGAACCCGGCACCACCCTCGTCGTTGCCCACGATGCCGTAAACAAAGCGATTCTCTGCTACGTTTTGGGTCTTGGTCCAGAGCATTTCTGGAACTTTAAGCAAGGCAACGGTGCGGTCAGCGTTATCGATTATGCCGCCACAACCGACATTCAACCTGTTCTGATGGCAATGAATATTACCGTTCATCTGTCGGATGGCATTTTGGATCAAACAGCGGCAGGAGCGTTGTAGGGGCAGAAGGCAGAAAGCAGAGGGTAGGAGGCAGAAGGGGGAGTCGGGAGTCAGGCTAAAAGCCAAAGGCTAAAGGCTGACCGCCGACTGCTCAATTAACTCAAGACTCTTCACTTTTCACTCAAAACTCTTCTCACTCATCCTCACCCCTCTCCTCTCACCCATGCCTACTGAACTACTTCAACAAGTACGAGTAATTGATCCCATTTCAAATACCGATCGCGTTACGAATGTGCTCATTGCAGACGGCATTGTGCAGGCGATTGGTGATGCGATCGCGGACAGCTCGGACGCAACTGAAGTGCAGGATTGTCGTGGTTTGGTGCTGGGCACTGGTTTAGTTGACCTTTACAGTCACTCTGGCGAACCCGGTTTTGAGGAACGTGAGACGCTGCAATCACTCTTGCAAGCTGCCAGTGCGGGTGG
Source organism: Phormidium sp. FACHB-592 (assembly GCF_014695795.1). Taxonomy (NCBI): domain Bacteria; kingdom Bacillati; phylum Cyanobacteriota; class Cyanophyceae; order Oscillatoriales; family Oscillatoriaceae; genus Phormidium; species Phormidium sp. FACHB-592. The sequence goes on along the minus strand of NZ_JACJOZ010000011.1, from coordinate 10,812 downwards.
TTTTACCCGCATCGCCATCCTGCCAGATACCAAACCCGCGATCGATCATCCAGGTAGCGTTGCCTGGGTGCAGAACCGCTGGCAGGAACTGAAGGGAGAGGGCAGAGGGGGAGCTGATGGAGCAGGGGAAGCATGGATGCAAGCGTCAGACCCAACTCCCAACTCCCGACTCCCCATTCCCCACCTCTACTGCTGGGGCGCGCTGACCCTGGCTGTACAAGGACAACAAATGACCGAGTTGGGTGAACTGGCTGCGACCGGGATTGTTGGCTTTGCAGATGGTCGATCGCTCACGAGTTTATTGCTGGTTCGTCGCCTGCTGGAATATTTGCACCCGATCGCTAAACCGATCGCGCTTTGGGCATCTGACCTAGCCTTGAGCGGTAACGGGGTCATGCGCGAAGGACAGGCAGCGCTACGCTTTGGCTTGCCAGGGATTCCCGCGATCGCCGAAACAACTGCCTTGTCAGCCCTTCTGGAATGCGTTGAAACGACTGGCACGCCTCTTCACCTGATGCGCCTTTCGACAGCCCGTGGTGTGGCGCTCGTCCAGGCAGCGAAGGCGCGGGGATTGCCCATCACTGCTAGTACTACCTGGATGCATCTGCTGCTGAACAGTGAAGCGATCGGCAGCTATGACCCGAATTTGCACCTTGCACCACCGTTAGGCAACCCTGACGATCAGGACGCGCTGATTCAAGGCGTACAAAGCGGCACTATCGACGCGATCGCCATCGATCACACGCCTTACACCTACGAAGAAAAAACCGTTGCCTTTGCCGAAGCGCCTCCTGGCACGATCGGTTTAGAGCTGGCATTGCCATTGCTCTGGCAAGCGTTAGTTGCTACAGGCAAATGGACAGCACTGGATCTGTGGCGTAGTCTTAGCAGCCATCCAGCCCTATGCTTACAGCAAAAAGCTGCCACGATCGCCCCCGGTCAGCCTGCCGAACTAACGCTCTTCGACCCGCAGCAGGTCTGGACAGTAGACGCACGATCGCTCCAATCACTTTCTGTAAATACACCCTGGTTCCAGCAAGATATTACTGGACGGGTGGTGAGAACCTGGGTAGGAAAAGGCTAAAGGCTATTGGAAAGTCTAAAGTCTAAAGGATGAAGGCTAAATTTTTTATCCTTTAGCCCTTAGCCTTACTGATAGTTAGGTTCGGGTGTGATTTCGCCCAAACGGTTCATGGGCCAAAAGCGAACGATCGCTCGCCCGATGATACGATCACGTGGGACAAAGCCCCAATAATGACTGTCATAGCTATTGTTGCGGTTGTCGCCCAGCACCAGATAAGCATCCTGGGGCACCGTTACAGGACCATATTGATACTGAGGGTCTTCGGCGATATAGCTTTCTCTGAGAGCCTGGTCGTTGATGAACACCCGTCCACCCTTGACCTCGACCTTATCGCCTGGCAAGCCAATGACACGCTTAATAAACGCATCGTGAAAATTTTGTTTTTCTAGCGTATCAGTGGGTGAAAACACCACAACATCGCCGCGCTCGGGATTTTTGAAGTGATAGCCCAGCTTATCGACAATGAGGCGATCGTTGATTTGCAGCGTCGGCAACATCGAGCCAGAGGGAATATACCGCGCCTCTGCTACAAACGTCCGAATGCCAAACGCCAGCACAGCGCTTAGTCCGATCGTTTTGAGTCCCTCTAACCAGGGGTTCTCAGTGGTTTTCTGAGGTGGCTTTTCATCTGATACCTTGCTTTGTACGCGTGTCATAGAGAGTCAAATGTAAAAAAATCAAAAATCTGAGCAAAAAAGTAGCTAACTTGTTATGGCATCTAATACTTGCCGTGCAGTAGAGGCAGTGTCGTTAATCCATCACAATATAAATGCAACTGTAAACCATCTCATCGCTTATTTTGGCATCTAGCTCATTATGGCGGTGATTTTTCTGTCTTGAACGATTCCGCTCTAAACAAATCACTGTGACTAGCATGGTAGCTAATTCTTCGCTTCTGATCCGAAACGCTCACATCTTGCTGCCTGATGGCGACTTTATAAATGGCGATGTGCAAATACAAGAAGGCACGATCGTCCAAGTTATCGATGCCCACAATGCAGCCACACAGCCACCTGTCTCTACTAATGAGGCAGTTAGAGAGATTGACGCACAGGGCTTGACTTTGTTGCCAGGAGTTATCGATCCGCAGGTACACTTCCGCGAACCAGGGCTGGAACACAAAGAAGATTTGTTTACCGCTAGCAGTGCTTGCGCGAAAGGTGGCGTGACCTCCTTTTTGGAAATGCCGAATACGAAGCCACTGACCACCACACAGGCAACGCTGGACAGCAAACTGCAACTCGCGGCTCAGAAAGCGTTGGTGAACTACGGCTTTTTTATTGGTGCAACGCCAGAGGTACTGCCCGATTTGCTTGAGGCAAACCCCACTCCAGGCATCAAGATCTTTATGGGGTCGATGCATGGTCCGTTGCTGAACGATCAAGAGGAAGGGCTAGAAAAGATCTTTGCCTATGGCGATCGCTTGATTGCCGTCCATGCCGAAAACCAAGCGCGGATTACAGAACGGCGACAGCAGTTTGCAGGCATCACTGATCCAGCCGTTCATTCGCAAATTCAAGACAATCTGGCAGCACTCCAAGCGACGCAGCTTGCGCTGAAGCTTTCTAAAAAATATCAGCGACGGCTGCATATCCTACATATGTCTACAGCCGAAGAAGCGGATCTGTTGCGACAGGAGAAACCCGCCTGGGTAACGGCAGAAGTTACGCCGCAGCATTTGTTGCTGAACACTAGCGCTTACGAGACGATCGGCACGTTGGCACAAATGAACCCACCGTTACGATCGCCCCATGACAACGAAGTTCTCTGGCAAGCGCTCCTGGATGGCGTGATTGACTTCATTGCGACCGATCATGCGCCCCATACGTTAGAGGAAAAAGCCCAGACTTACCCAAACTCGCCGTCTGGAATGCCTGGTGTAGAAACATCGTTGCCGTTGATGCTAACCCAGGCAAAGCAGGGACGCTGCACGGTTGCCCAAGTTGTCAACTGGATGTCTACTGCGGTCGCCAAAGCGTATCGGATTCCGAAGAAGGGCGCGATCGCCCCTGGCTACGATGCCGACTTGGTGCTAGTTGATCTAGATACTTACCGCCCCGTATTGCGCGAGGAGTTGCAAACTAAGTGCAAGTGGAGTCCATTTGAAGGTTGGAGTCTGACGGGTTTTCCAGTGGTGACCATTGTGGGTGGTCAGGTTGTTTACGATCGCGGCACCGTTAACACTGAAGTACGTGGAAAAGCTCTACGCTTTGACGCTTGATGATGAACCTTAAGAAGTGATAACTCTAGATTGATCACTCTATCTTGCCTAAGGGGGACTCCATTTTCTAGTTGTTATCTTTAAGGTTATGTGTGCTTAGTCATCAGTCATGCTGGCGTTTCTTAGTGCCTATTATTACTCGGCAAGCCTAATATTAAGTGCTGTCAATTCTTTCTTTCCCCAACAACTTTGCTTCGGGTTGCTCTCTAGAATAGTGTTAAGCATTCCAGTATGGTCATGCCATGAAAGCAAGAACCCCTAACCAAGAAGTTGAAAGGCTCGAAGCACTCAGGGCATACAACATTCTGGATACTCCTTCTGAGCAAGTCTATGATGACATCACGACGCTAGCTGCTTTTATCTGTGATGTACCGATCGCCCTGATTAGTTTAGTCGATGTCGATCGCCAGTGGTTTAAGTCTAAAGTTGGGCTAAGTGTTGACGAAACCCCTCGTGATGTTTCGTTCTGTGCCCACGCGATTTTAAGCAAAGATACGATGGTTGTGAACGATGCGCTTAAAGATGAGCGTTTCGCTACTAATCCATTGGTTAGCTGTGCGCCAAACGTACGTTTTTACGCTGGCGTACCGCTTACTACGCCAGATGAGCAAGAGATCGGTACGTTGTGTGTGATTGACCATAAGCCCAGAGAGCTATCGGAGGCTCAGAAGAAAACGCTAGAAGCGCTTGCCCGTCAAGTAGTGATGCAGTTAGAGCTACGGCGCGTCTCTTCACAACTGGCAAAAGCGTTGGACACGATCGAACTGATGGAAGGGTTGATTCCCATTTGTTCTTACTGTAAGGGTATTCGTGACGATCAGGGCTATTGGTCTAGTGTCGAGAAGTTCATCGAAAAGTATTCAGATGTGGAGTTTACTCACGGTGTTTGTAATAGCTGTATGCGAAGCCATTTCCCAGAAGTAGCTGACGTTTTGCTAGCTGGAAGTGATGCTAAAAACAACTCAGAAAATGGTTCTGAATCCCAGGATGAGTTGTTAGGTTAATCTGGATACTAAGCCGAGATTCATACGTTTTTGCCACACGCTTAAAGCGGCTTTTCGACTAGCAGCGATCGCGCTGGCTTCATTTTACAAGTAGCGAGAATCAACGTGATTGTCCCTTTGTCCAGCCACAATCACACCTCACCCATTCATGCTTGCTTAAATCCCACACCTTACACCCCATTTGTCTCTAACTTAGAACGCAACAACGTCACCATCTGCTGCGCTTGAGCATGGTCGGGAAAGAGGGTGAGAAACTCTTGCAGGTCATCAATTCCCATGCGGAGCCATTCACTAGGAGCAATTAGGGATTGGCGATAGAAATCATCAGCGGTATTCAGATGGTCAGCAACAAGGTGATAGAGAGCGAGGTTGAAGGTGTTTTGCCAATCGGTAGGGGTTTGATCGTATTTGGGCTGGGCAAGTTGAATGGCAGTGGCAAGATCGGTTTGGGCAAGTTGAAACTGATTAAGTTTAAGATGCGCGAGCGCATGAAGGTAGGGAGTCCAATCATCTTTTGGATCAAGAGTGATTGCTTGTGTCAAATCTTGTAATGCGTTCTCAAATTGCCCTTTCAGTAAGTAAGCTGTTCCACGCCCTCTAAGCGTCCAGTCTGAATTAGGATCAAGTTCAATTGCTCGATTAAAATCTAGGATTGCTTTGTCGTATTGCTTGAGTGCTCTATAGGTTTGCCCACGCCTCGCAATTGTCCAAGCGTCCTTAGCATCGAGTGCAATGGCATAGTTGAAGTCAATAAGTGCCTCCTCGTAACGCTTCATCAAGCGACAGGTTCCACCACGATTCGCGATTGCCCAAGCGTCCTTAGCATCGAGTGCAATAGCGTGGTTGAAGTCAGTGAGTGCCTCCTCGTAACGCTTCATCAAGCGATAGGTCATACCGCGAAGAGTCATCACCCCTTTGTAACTAGCATCGAGTGCAATAGCGTGGTTGAAGTCAGTGAGTGCCTCCTCGTAACGCTTCATCAAGCGATAGGTCTCGCCGCGAAGAGTGATCGCCCCTTTGTAACTAGCATCGAGTGCAATAGCGTGGTTGAAGTCAGTGAGCGCCTCCTCGTAACGCTTCATCAAGCGATAGGTTCCACCACGATTCGCGATCACCCATTGGTTACTAGCATCAAGTGCAATGGCACAGTTGAAGTCAGTGAGTGCCTCCTCGTAACGCTTCATCTTGCGATAGGTTGCACCACGATTTGCGATCGCCCATTGGTTACTAGCATCGAGTGCAATAGCACGGTTGAAGTCAGTGAGTGCCTCCTCGTAACACTTCATCCAATGATAAGTTTTACCGCGATCCAGCCAATACTTTGCCTCTTCGGGCGCGAGATTAATTGCCTCTGTTAAATCTTGAAGTGATGACTCATACTCATCAAGTCGCCAATAAATTGAACCACGCCAATCTAGCGCAACGGGTCGCCATCTTGCGTCTAGTTGGGGTGCTTGTAGCAGGGCAGAAAACAGGTCGAGCGCAGCTTTGTAATCCTTATCCTTATAGGCTTGCAGCCCATCTCGCAGTTGCTCACCCCAATCCTTCAAGGCAGTATATGTTGTGACTTCTCCTGCGATCGCCATCACGCTTGCCCAGCCCCGCGCCAATTTCTGTGAATGCTTTAACGCTGCCAAGCAACCATTCAACGCCATGCCAAGCTGTGCCTGCGGTGCGATACATAGACTGTGATATAGCCACTCCAGCGTATATTTTTGCCAGGTTTCATCTTTCATCACGTCAGCGACTGTCTTCAGTCCTAGTTGCTGACGTAACTGGTCATAATAGGTTGCCAACTTGCCATGCAGGGTTTCCCAACCCTGACGTGACACCTTGCGCTGATAGCGCAACATCGGCTCTCGCACTACGCTATGGTACTGCCAGCCTTCGGGATGCTCAATTACAAAGGAACGACTCTTCAGCCATTCAAACAGCGCTTTTACATCTGCCTCTGCTACCAGCAGCGCCAGCACATCCCGGTTCAACACACGCGGGAGGGCAGCATCCATTGCAGTTTGTCGTTTAACAGGGTCAGTTTCCCACTTCAAAAACCGTTCCACCGCATCTTCACAGTGATCCGTAAGGGCATTGAGACTGGTAGGAGCTGCCTGTGCCATCATGCCAATCAGCAACGGTAGTCCATTTGATGACAACCGCCAGATTTCCTGAATCACTGCCTCATGAGTAATACCTTTACTGGTGAGGTACTGCCGCGCCTCTTCCTGCGTGAATGGTTCCAGTTCCGATCGCAGTATGCACTCCTCTAACGCTGTCCAGTCATTGCGGTTCAGCGGGTCTCGTCCTGCAATTGCTAGCAGAAAATTGGGAGTTACATCCCCATATCGATCGTCCAATAGCGATCGCACCCAATCATCCCAAAAGACCGTCGTTTGCTCGTAGGTATCCAGTAGCAACACCATTGTCTGCTTTTCGGCAAGGCGGTTAAAGTCTACCAAAAACAGCGGTGTTAACACCTCTAGCGGTTCGTTGACAAGCTGTACTTCATCTTTGTTGGTTATCTTACGGGCAACAAAAGCGGCAATCTCCCCAGTCTTATCTGCCATCGCGTTGGTATCCACAAAGTCCAGCACCGCACCACTACCAGGAATGGATTTCGCTGCACCTAGACTGGCTTTCGCTACAACGCGACCTAACCCTGCTACAAAACCCTGAGGCGCGTCTGGGTCTGCTTCTAGCTCCTGTCGCTTTTGTCGGTAGACTTTATACCGCTCCCGAAAGCGAGTAAAGGCGTGACCCTGTGCTTCAAAATCTGCTGCGAGTCGATCGAGCGCTTCTGGCACACTATCAACCTGGTTACTTTGTGCGCCCTCATCAACATAGGCAACTACCTGCTTTGAGTCTTCGACAATCTTACGAAATTGCTTTAGCAGCGTTGTTTTGCCAATGCCCCCCTGCCCAGAGACGTTGAAAATAAATTTAGTGCGTTGCTCATACGGTGTGTTGAGCGTGCTACGGAAGGACTGAAGCTGCGCCTCTCGACCAACAAATGAGTTTGCGCTGGGGCGATTGCGGAGTTCCTTCCAAGTACGCGGACGATGGTTTGGCAACATAGCAACGCAGAACGCAGGAGAGCAGTTATTCTTCTTTTATCAGTATGTCCTGCAATCTTCTCAATGCCCAACTAACTCATTGTGCTCAACCAAGTAGTGCGATCACATAACAGCAATAACGCTCAAGCCTTTCTGCTTCAGAGTCGATCGTAGCTGTACTGCATTCCCCTACATTGCCAATGTCACTGCATCGATCACAACTGCATCCCTATGCATTGCCAATGTCATTGGATCGATCAGCAATGGATCGCGAGCAATCACAACTGTATTCCCACACATTGCCAATGTCACCGCATCGATCTCAAAGCGATCGTCTTATATGCATCTTGCAGCTACAAACATTCCTTCTGTAAGCGTTAAACGTCGTGTTGTTAGGGGCACATTAAAGCCATCAACTCTTACTTAGGAGTCCATCATGCCACCACAAGATACCAGCCGTCGCCTCTCACCTCAAGTCCTTGGTCAAGATACCGATGCGCTGAACGGCTTTAATACGATCGAGGGCTACAGTACCCAACGGCAGGGGGCTACCCCAGAAGCTTTACAGCAGGCGTATCAAGAGATGCTGGCAAAACAGCAAAATGAAACGGAAAAACAAGCGCTATTCCGTGCTGCGTCTGATGCGGCTCGTTTAGCTGAATGGGAATTTCACAACACTATTCTGACGATGAAAGAAGTTGTGCGCGGGCAGTTCGGAGCCGATAGCAATGAAGCACAAGCCGTAGGATTGAAAAAGAAATCCGATCGCAAGCGTCCTACCCGTACCAAAGCTGCCGTTGCTAGTTAAGCGCTTCAATAATGCGAACCTTGTTATGCGATCGTACTAGCAACGAACCGATAACGGGGCGATCGCTTCTACTTTTTGCGTGATTTATCAGTAGATTGAACGCACGATCGCCTTGAATCATTGTGGTATTAGCGTAAAGGTTGGTAAAGACCCCAGTTCTGAGAGCTTTACTGGACAAACTTTTATACAGAGTGATTATTCTCGATTCTGTTAGTGAATGTAGTTTTCGCCATTATCCTTAGCATCATCGCTTAACCAAGCACCAAGCCAAGAGTACGCTTAGGCTACCGCATTGGTATAAATTCTGATGGCACTTAACCGCTAAAATTCCTTTTTCCAGCCCTAGCTACAGATCTAAGAGGTAGAACGATGAAGCCTAACAAGCGATTGGTTGTGTGCTGCGATGGCACTTGGCAAGATCTAGACTGCAAATACCCAACGAACGTAGTCAAAATCGCCCAAGCCGTTAAAGCAGTCGCTAGTGATGGCGTTCCTCAAATCGTGCATTACAGTGAAGGCATTGGCACAGGACCAGAAAAATTCGATCGGTGGCTAGGAGGTGCTTTTGGCTGGGGCATCGATCGACGGATTCAAAACGCCTATCGCTTCCTCTGTTTCAACTATGAAGCAGGTGATGAAATTTATCTCTTTGGCTTCAGTCGGGGAGCTTACACCGCTAGAAGCCTCGCCGGATTCATCTATAAATGCGGGTTGCTCGCACGTCCCTACATTCGTAAAACCAAAGAAGCCTACGCACTTTACCGTAACCGAGATCTTTCGCCTTCAAAGCCAGAGGCAGAAGACTTTCGCATGCGGTATGCAGTTTACCCACAAGGTTCAGCGCCCGGAACACAGATCCCCATTACACTGCTTGGCTGTTGGGATACCGTCGGTAAGTTAGGCGTTCCCAAAACTATTCCCCTCATAAGCGGTCGGGTCAACGAGAAATATCAATTTCACGATTCCAAACTGAACCCCAAAATTCAACAGGCACTCCATGCGGTTGCCATTGATGAACATCGTAGTGCCTTCGAGGTGACTCACATGTTGCCGAACAGCGTGAGCAACGACGCTTTAACCCACAAAAAGCAAGTCTCTGAAATCTGGTTTACAGGCACTCATGGTTGTGTCGGTGGCGGTACAAAAGAGAACCGGGGGCTGTCTGACATTACCCTCAAGTGGATGATGGATCAGATCACAGCATTAGGGTTGGGTTTGGAATTTGTTGGCAATCCGAATGAACATTTAACCACGTATGGAAGAAACGGAGAGCAGCAACAAACCTATGTCATCGAAGAAGGTATCGAGGTCGATCCATCGATCCAATTTGCCGACAATGTTAAAGGAATTTTTGCACTGGCAGGCAGAATCGATCGCAGTTTGATTGACAAAGAAGACCGATCGACACAACTTGACCAGCACTTCTTTAAAGACAGAATCCATGACAGTGTGAAGAAACGCTGGCAGTTGGCAACCCTTGACCCACAGTACCGCCCAAAACACATCATGGTTTTCAAGCAATGGTTTGATGAAATCGTCAAAAAAGAGTCCTAGTCCGCTTTGCACAATTGGCAAGTGAATTGCACGCGCGATCGCCCTTGGGAATGGGAATTAAATAAGTTCGATCTTTGGTAGGGGCGGGTTTTGCTGTGAAATCCATTGCAGGATGTAGTTGGGTCTGCTAAACCCGCCCGTACAGTTTGCGGATTGATTAAATTCACGAACCTTAGTAACCGTGAGTGCGTTATCGGGCGATCGTGGTTACATATTAGGCAAGGCTTTCAAGCCAGTGCTATATGCAGGTTTTTATTGCCAGCCTAAAGGTGGTTCAATCAACGCTTCATCAGCCTTGCCAGCACGCACACCTGGCTTATCAACGATCTTTACAGTTGTTGCCTGCAAGCCTTGCTCACCTTCAACCGCTTCAAAATGCACACCTGTACCTAAGCTCAGCCGATCGAAATCTCCATGAATCACACTGTTGCGATGGAAGTAAATATCTTCACCGCCCAACGTTTTGAGAAAGCCATAGCCTTGTTCAGGAAAGAGCTTCGTAACGAGTGCTGCTGTATCCTCCGCTCCGTCATTTGTTAGGGCAGTGTCGTGTTCACGTTGCTGTCTGCTCAGGTCTCTAAGCTGCCGCCATGCTTTATCAAAGGCATCTCGAACCACCGTATCCAGACCCACATATTGTTTAGCAATCGCAAGATTGCTTTGTGCCACAACTTCATGGTTAGGAGGAACCGTAATATCAAGGCGCACCCGATAAGGCGATTTGTTGCGCGGACGATCCTGATCTTTTTCAACTGCAATATGACAACTGCTGATGTGATCACAAACCTTTTCGAGCTTAGCGATTTTTTCATGAATCAAGTTATCGATCGCTTCGCTCTTATCAATACCTCGGTAGGTAATTTCCGGTGAAATTTTCATGATCAATTTCCTTTCGCCAAAGCTGTAGATCGAATTAAATTAATCATCGCTATCCCTTTTCAAGATCTCTTCTACTTGGAGAGTGAGGTTTAGAAAGTGTTTGTAAATGCTGGTTAAGCAGGTTTCAAGTTCCTCGTTCGTCGGTTGTTTGTTAACCGCCTCAGCATCAACCGAATCATGACCACATAAACCATGCCTTCATGATTTTCAGG